>CABKMV010000071.1 GCA_902373635.1 uncultured Oscillospiraceae bacterium | reverse complement strand
GCAGCCGCGAAGAAAAAAGGAGGAAAAGGATATGATGGAGAGGACCCCCGCCCAGTGGCGGGAGGCGCTGCCCGTGGCGGCGGATTTGATGGACCTGAAGGAGACCTTCTGGGTGAACCCCGGCCTCCGCCCCGCGGCCGCAGCCCTGGGGCAGTGCCCCCTGAAGCGCGCCGACGTGGAGGACGCGGCGGCGCGGCTGGAGCGCTTCGCCCCCTATATCGCGGCCGTTTTCCCAGAGACGGCGGCGGCGGGGGGGATCGTCGAGTCGCCCCTGACGGCCATCCCCCGCATGCAGGCGGCCCTGGGGGATTTCCCCGGAAAACTCCTGCTCAAGCAGGACAGCCATCTGCCCATCTCCGGGTCCATCAAGGCCCGGGGCGGCATCTACGAGATTTTGCACCTGGCGGAGGATATCGCCGTCAGGGAGGGCATGCTGAAGCTGACGGACGACTACGCCGTGCTGGCCCAGCCGGAGTTCCGGGAGCTGTTCGGCAACTACGCCGTGGCCGTGGGCTCCACCGGCAACCTGGGCCTCTCCATCGGGATCATGAGCGCCATGCTGGGCTTCCGGGTGACGGTCCACATGTCCGCCGACGCCCGCCAGTGGAAGAAGGATATGCTCCGCAGCAAGGGCGTCACCGTGGTGGAGTACGCCGACGACTACAGCAGGGCCGTGGACGAGGGGCGGCGGCAGGCCCAGGCGGACCCCTGCTGCCATTTTGTGGACGACGAGAACTCCAGGACCCTGTTTCTGGGGTACGCCGTGGCGGCGCTGCGGCTGGAGAAGCAGCTGAAGGAGATGGGCGTGGCCGTGGATGAGGAGCACCCCCTCTTCGTGTACCTGCCCTGCGGCGTGGGCGGCGGTCCCGGCGGCGTGGCCTTCGGGCTGAAGCTGGTGTACGGGGATAACGTACACTGCTTCTTCGCCGAACCCACCCACGCACCCTGTATGCTGCTGGGCCTGGCTACCGGCCTCCACGACGGGGTGTCGGTCCAGGAGTTCGGCATCGACAACCACACCGCCGCCGACGGCCTGGCCGTGGGGCGGCCCTCCCAGTTCGTGGGGCGGACGGTGGAGCACATGCTCTCCGGCTGCTTCACAGTCACCGACGAGAGGATGTACCGCCTGCTGCGCCAGATGGCGGACGAGGAGGGTATCCGCCTGGAGCCCAGCGCCCTGGCGGGGGTGCCGGGCATGGGATACCTCTGCGGGACGGAGGGCGCGGGCTATGTGGCGGCCCACGGCCTGGGGCTGGAGAACGCAGCCCATATCGCCTGGGCCACCGGCGGCAGCATGGTGCCGCCGGAGATATGGCAGGATTACTATGCGAAGGGCGCGGTGTAGCGGCACGGGGGCCTGCGCCCCGTCTCCCGGGGCGCGGGAGGCGGATCTGTCTTCAGATCGCCGGGCAAAGCCCTTGACAACCGGCCCGGCATCCCGCAAAATAGGAACCGGGGGCGGCGGGAGAAACGCCGCCGCCCACAAAAAAGATGAGGGGGCTATATTAATATGGAGCTGAAGGGAACAAAGACTGAGGCCAATCTCCGCACAGCGTTTGCCGGCGAGAGCGAGGCCCATACCAAGTACCTGTATTACGCGTCCAAGGCGAAGAAGGACGGCTACCAGCAGATGGCCGCTATCTTTGAGGAGACCGCCGCCAACGAGAAGGAACACGCCAAGATCTGGTTCAAGCTGCTCCACGGCGGTATCGGCGACACCCTGGACAACCTGGCCGACGCGGCCGCCGGGGAGAACTACGAGTGGACGGATATGTACGCCACCTTTGCCAAGGAGGCCCGGGAGGAGGGCTTTGACAAGATTGCCGCCCTCTTTGAGGGGGTGGCCGCCATTGAGAAGGAGCATGAGGAGCGCTACCGCAAGCTGATCGCCAACATCGAGGGGGGCCTGGTGTTCTCCCGGGACGGCGACATGGTCTGGCAGTGCGCCAACTGCGGCCACATCGTGGTGGGCAAAGAGGCACCTGCGGTCTGCCCCGTCTGCGCCCACCCCCAGTCCTACTTCCAGATCAAGGCGGAGAACTATTGAGTTTTTGCACAGGAGGGGGACGGACAGCTGCTGCCCGCCCCCGCAGCCTGTGAAAAACCGGGCATCGATCAGGAAGAAGAGAAAGGATAAGGGGGGGGAGCTCGAGGGAGCACGGCCCTCCTCGAATAGGATCAAATGCCCCGCAATGCCTTGCAGGGCAAGGCTTGTGGCGAGCGCAGAGGGGACTTTTGCGCCTCAAAGGGGCGCGAAGGTAATGGCATTTTTACAGGAGGATGAAAGGACGGGGAGGACATGAGCTTTTTTGAACCGATCTCCGGCGGAGATTTTGACGAGAAGCTGGAAAGGGCCCGGGCCGCGGAGGGCGCAATGGTCGTGGATGTGCGCGCCGAAGCGGAATTTGCCGACGGCCATGTGCCCGGCGCGGTGAATATCCCATTGAACCAGGTGCCGAAGATGGATGTACCGAAGGACACGCCTCTGTTCCTGTACTGCCGCAGCGGGGCCCGCAGCTCCCGGGGCTGCAAAGCCCTGGAGAAGCTGGGCTATACCAATGTGACGAACCTGGGCGGTATCCTGGATCACAAGGGGCCGGTGGAGAAATAAGGGAGAGGGCGCGGCGGCGCCCTCTCAGCGTGTCAAAAAAGCCTCGCAGAGTTCGCGCCCGCAGGCGCGAATCAAGTGAAATCAATTTTCCCCGGCGACATGTGCGTCGGGGGAAATACTTCTCGGCCTGCAAACGTGCGAACTGTCCGCCAAGAGCGGACAGTGAGTGCGCTGCCGCAGGCCGTAGCCTACTCAAAAAAGTGGCGTAGCCACTTTTTTGACAGTCTCAGAGGGCGCGGCGGCGCCCTCTTTCCATATACCGGGATTTGACAGACCGGGGAATGCCGGGTATACTACTGCGGTACACAACTTGAGAGCGGGAGGAACTTTCCATGTGGTTTGACGAAGCTGTGATCTACCAGATCTACCCCCTGGGCCTGTGCGGCGCGCCGGCGGAGAACGACGGCGTTCAGGCCCACCGCATCCTGCGTATCCTGGACTGGGTGGACCATATCAAACGGACAGGGGCGGACACGGTCCTCTTCAATCCCCTCTTTGACAGCGACAAGCACGGTTATGACACCCGGGACTACTTTACCGTGGACCCACGCCTGGGGACCAACGAGGATTTCAGGCAGGTCTGCGCCGCCCTCCACGCCGCGGGTCTGCGCGTGATGCTGGACGGGGTGTTCAACCATGTGGGCCGGGGCTTCTGGGCCTTCCGGGACCTGCGGGAGAAAAAGTGGGACAGCCCCTACCGGGACTGGTTCCATGTGGGCTTTGATGGGGATACCGCCTTCCACGACGGGTTCTGGTACGAGGCCTGGGAGGGGCACTATGAGCTGGTGAAGCTGAACCTGCAGAACCCGGACGTAGTGCGCCACCAGTTTGACGCCATCCGCTCCTGGGTGGAGCAGTTTGATATCGACGGGCTGCGGCTGGACGTGGCCTACTGCCTAAGCCTGGACTATCTCCGGCAGCTGCGGGCCTTCACCGGCGGCCTCAAGCCGGACTTTGTCCTCATGGGCGAGTGCCTCCACGGGGATTACAACCGGTGGATGAACGACGAGATGTGCCACTCCGTTACCAACTACGAGTGTTACAAGGGCCTGTGGTCCAGCTTCAACTCCATGAATCTCTTCGAGATCGGCCACAGCCTCCAGCGCCAGTTTGGGCCGGAACAGTGGTGCCTCTACCGGGGCAGGCGCCCGCTGAGCTTTCTGGACAACCACGACGTGGAGCGCATTGCCAGCATCCTGACGGACAAAAACCACCTGATCCCGGCCTACGGCCTCCTGTTCGGCATGCCCGGCGTCCCGGCGGTGTACTACGGCAGCGAGTGGGGCATCGGGGGCAGGAAGGCCGACGGCGACGCCGCGCTGCGCCCCGCCCTGGAAAAACCGGAGTGGAACGGCCTCACCGATTGGATCGCCAAGCTGGCCGCGGCCAGGAAGTCCAGCCCGGCCCTGTGCTATGGATCCTACCGCAGCGTGGTGCTCACCAACCGACAGATCATCTTTGAGCGGGAGACCGGGGGGGAGCGGGTACTGGTGGCGGTGAACGCCGACAGCGCCCCCTACACCGCCCACTTCGACGCCCGGGCGGGCCGGGCGGTGGATGTCATCACCGGCGAAAGCCACGACTTTGGCGGCGGCAGCGAGTTGCCCCCCTACAGCGCGGCCTTCTGGCGGGTGGAGAGGTAGACGATGATAAAGGCATCCATTCTTTTCTTGAAAGAAAAGAATCAAAAGAACTTTTGGGCAAAACTCCGTTTTGCCAGAGGATAAAATCAGCGTCACCGGAAACCATCGTGTTTTCCGGTGACGCTTTTCTTATTCTTCGCCGGTCTCCGCTTCTTCTGCGGACTCGCCGGTGGGATCGTCGTCCTCCGCGTCCTCCAGGGCCGCGGCCTCCGCCCGGCAGGCGGCCATCCGCTCCTCCAGGAAGGCTTTCACCTGGGAGGGGTCCCCCGTCAGGCAGGGCCCCTTGGGGAGGATGATCTTCTGCCCGTTCCCCGCCGCCAGGCTGTAGCTGGCGTCGTCCTCCTCCACGTGGTCAAAGGCCGCGTAGGGGTGGAAAAGAGTGTTCCCGTACTTCACCAGCTCCGTCTCCACACCGTCGGACAGCAAGGAGATGCGCCGGGGCCCATCCGCCTTGTACTGCCGGTACTGGGCCAGCAGCTGGCTGATGGCCAGGCTGGGCAGCATCAGGGCGAAGAGAAGAAAGATGCCCGCCATGATGGGGATGCCCATCTGGATGGTCCCGCCGCCGGCCCACAGATAGAGGGTGTAGGCCAGGCAGACTGCCGGCAGCAGTGCCAGCAGCCACCGGGTCTTTTTGAGCTTTGCCAGGGGCTTCCACGTTTTGCGCAGGTACGCCTTGTCGATGGTCATCTCCATCTGGAACAACACAGTCTTCTCCCCCATAAAGCAGCCTCCTTACCGCGGGTCGATACCGGCCTCGTCCGGATCTGTGTCCGGCTCGCCGGATCCCGGAGCTTCAGCCTGTGAGGCGGACTCCTCCGCCAGCATCTCCATGGTCAGATCCAGATATTCCCCGTCCCGGTAGATCCGGATGCTCACCTGGTCCCCTACGTGCAGCCCCCGGCGCAGGGCCAGGATATCCTCCGTGCGGCTGACGGACTGGCCTGCGAAGGCTACCACGTAGTCGCCCTCCTGGATGCCGGCCCTGTCGCCGCCCAGGCCCGGCGTCACGGATATGATCTCCAGCCCTGTGGTCCCGTCGGGCAGGGTCTCCGGGATGCGGCTGATGCTCAGCCCCAGTACGGGCTGCGGCTCGATCCTGCCGGTTTCAATGATCTCGTTGACCCACCGCACCGCCAGGGAGGTGGGGATGGCGAAGCCCAGGCCCTCGATGGTGTCGTAGCCGCTCATCATCTTGATGGTGTTCACGCCCACCACCTGGCCGTATTCATTCACCAGAGGGCCGCCGGAGTTGCCGCTGTTGAGGGCGGCGTTGGTCTGGATGAGGGTCATGGTCACGCCGTCCACATCCACATCCCGGTTCACGGCGGAGACGATGCCGTCGGTAAAGGTGCCCCGCAGCTCCAGGCCCAGGGGGTTGCCAATGGCGTAGACCTTATCCCCCACGCGGAGGTCGTCGGACACGCCGAACTGGGCGGCGGTCAGATCCTGGGCGTCGATCTTCAGCACGGCCAGGTCCTGGTCCGCGTCCCCGCCCACCAGCAGCGCCTCGTACTCCTGATCCACGCCGTACTGGTCCGTCACCCAGACCTGGCAGGCGCTGGAGCCGGCGATGACGTGGTAGTTGGTGAGGATGTAGCCGTCGGAGGAGAAAATGATGCCCGTGCCCACGCTGTAGGAGGAGGTCTGTTCCCCCAGCACCGTCACGGTGGAGGGGCGGAGCTTCTCATAGACCTGGCCCGCCGTCAGGGGCTGGGCGTCCTCCGCGACGCTGAATAGCTCCAGATGGGCCGCGCTGCCGCCGAAGGGGCGGTAGGTGTCGATGGTGGTCTCCGCGTCGGAGAGATCCTCCTCATACCAGTAATAGTCGCTGTCGGGCGGCTGGGAGGAGCCGTGGCTTGACGAGCCGCCGGGGGCCCCGCGGCTCTGCTGGACCAGGAAGATTCCCAGGCCCAGGCACACCAGGGCCACCAGAAGGGATACGCCCACAAACAGGCGG
The DNA here is from genome assembly GCA_902373635.1 of uncultured Oscillospiraceae bacterium. Lineage (GTDB taxonomy): Bacteria > Bacillota > Clostridia > Oscillospirales > Oscillospiraceae > Pelethomonas. Next base: position 5,280 of record CABKMV010000071.1, on the reverse strand, counting down.
GCGACCCAGGGGCGCCGGCGCTTTTCCGGGGGCGCGGTGGCCGCGCGCCAGGCGGGGACCGGGACCGCCCGGGGGGCGGCCTCCGCCTCCAGCTCCCGGCGCATCCGCTCCGGCAGCTCCCGCTCGTAGCGGAACTGGACCGGCTGCGCCTGATCCTCCTGCCGGTAGGTCAGGACGACCTCCTGCGGCTCATCGTAGAAGTGATAATCCATATGGCTCTGCTTCCTTACACGTTTTTAGCGGGTTTATTTTCTTCCGCCAGCTGAACGGTAAAGGAAAACGTGGTGACGCCGTTTTCGCTGGTGGCGGTAATCTTTTCCCGGTGCTGTTCCAGAATGGTACGGACAATGTAGAGGCCCAGGCCCACGCCGTCCTTGTCCTCGCTGCGGGATTTGTCGGTCTTGTGGAACCGCTCAAAGAGCAGGGGCAGCTCCTCCGGCGGGATGGTCTCGCCCTGGTTGCGCACGGTGACAATGGCCTTCTCCCCCTGTTTCTCCAGACCCAGGAACAGCGTGCTGCCCTGGGAGGCGAATTTGGCGGCGTTCTCCAGCAGGTTGTAGACCACCTGGGTCAAAAGGTCGTTGTCCCCCAGCACGATCACCGGGTCCTCGGGGATCTCCACATCCACATCCAGCCCCCGGTCCGTGATCTTCTTCTCCATGCTGACCAGTACCCGGCGCATGGATTCGCTGAGGTCAAAGGGCTTTTTCTGCTTGATGAGGTCCATGCTCTGCAGCTGGCTCACGTCCAGCATCCGGCGCACCAGCCGGCTCAGCCGCCGGCTCTCGGCGGAGATGATGGACAGGTACTGCTTCTCCTCCTCCGGGGAGATGACGCCGTCCAGGATGCCGTCGGCATAGCCGGCGATGGTGGTCATGGGCGTCTTCAGCTCATGGGAGATGTTGGCGATGAACTCCCGGCGCTGCTGCTCGGTCTTCTGCAGGGAGTCGGCCATGGCGTTGAAGGCCTCCGTCAGCTCCCCCACCTCGTCGTCCCGGCCGGTGTCCTGGACCCGGGCGTCAAAGTTGCCCTCCGCGAAGTTGCGGGCCGCGGCGGCCATGTCCCGGATGGGCTTGGTCTGCTGCACGGTGGTGGTGGCGGTGGCGATAAAGGCGATGAGGAGCACCGTGATGGCCGTCAGGCCGAAGATGCCCAGGAAGGCGCGCCACATCTCCGTCATGGAATTGGGTTCCGTGATGGCCAGCACCGGGCCCACCAGGACGGAACCGTCGCTGCTGGTCTTGGAGGGGATCGCCACCACGAAACGGGGCTTTTCATAAAAGCCCAGGGTCGTGGTCCCGGAATAGGTTTCGCCGCTTGCCAGCTTTTCCCCCATGCTGGACGGCAGGGTCAGGGTCATGCCGTTGACCATGCTGTCGTCCGTGCTGATAAATTTGCCCTGGCTGGGGATCCAGATGAGGAACTTGATGTCGCTCATCTCCTGGGCCATCTGGATCAGTTCCTCCAGCTTTTCGTTCTGGGCCTCCCAGGCGTCCTGGTAATCCTTCTGGGTGGTGTAGGGGTCCGTCAGCAGCTGCTGCTCCTGCCGCAGCTGCTCTTTGACCAGCTCCTCGGCCTTCACGGCCATGATGCGGGCCTTGTCCTCCAGCTCGCTCTGCTTTGCCGAGAGGATGTAGCTGTAGGTCAGGGCAAAAAAGGAGGTGCCCAGCAAGACCAGCGTCAGGGCCACCAGCCCCACATTGATGCCGAATTGGCGCCAGTATATTCCCTTGAATCTGCGCATTGGGACGCCTTCTTCCTTTTATCCGCCGCCTTTGAAGGCGCCGGGGATCATTTGCTCTTGGGCGCGACCTCGAATTTATAGCCCACGCCCCAAACGGTTTTCAGGGCCCACTGGTCGGAGACGCCCTCCACCTTCTCCCGCAGGCGCTTGATGTGTACATCCACCGTGCGGCTGTCGCCGAAATAGTCGAAGCCCCACACCTCGTCCAGCAGCTGGTTGCGGGTGTAGACACGGTTGGGGGTGGAGGCCAGGTGATAGAGCAGCTCCAGCTCCTTGGGCGGCGTGTCGATCTTTTTGCCGTCCACTGTGAGCTCATAGGAGTCCAGGTCGATGACCAGCTTGTCAAAGACCAGGCGTTTTTTGGTGTCCTCGGGGATCTCCGTCCGGCGCAGCACCGCGTTGATCCGGGCGATCAGCTCCTTCATCTCAAAGGGCTTGACGATGTAGTCGTCCGCCCCCATCTCCAGGCCCTGGATGCGGTCGAAGACCTCGCTCTTGGCGGTGATCATGATGATGGGGGTCCGGCTGGTCTCCCGGATCTTGCCGCACACGGCCCAGCCGTCCATGACCGGCAGCATGATGTCCAGCAGCACCATGTCGGGCTGCATGGTGCGGAAGGCCTCCACCGCGGCGCCGCCGTCAAAGGCGGCCTGCACCTCGAAGCCCTCCTTCTCCAGATACATCCGGATCAGATCGGAAATGTTGTGGTCATCCTCGACAACCAAGATCTTTCTCGCCATAAAACACCCTCCGCCCGGCCGCCCCGCCCCTTAGGGCCAGGGGGCCGCATGATGATCTTTTTTCTATAGTATACCCTACAGGGGGGATTTTGCTTGAACATTCTGTAAATTAGGACGAGATCCGCCAGGAGCAGATCCGGTACTGGGCGTCCTCCAGCTCCTCCAGCAGGGTGCCCAGCCCCTCCAGGCAGCCGCTGTCGCCGCCCAGGAAGACAGACAGGTCCGTCCGGTAGCGGCTGATGGTGCTCAGCAGGGCCCTGGCACGGGATGCGGAGGAAAGCCCGGCTGCCCTCCGGTCCACCTCTGCCGTGACCGGGGTGCAGCCCAGCTCCTCCAGAAGCTGTCCTGTCTCCGCCTCCCCCTCATACCACACCAGGTTCAGCCAGAGGCAGGCGCTCTGCCAGAGAAGGGCCCTGGCGGACTCGATCTCCGATTCCACCTCGGCCTCCGTCGTCCCGGCGGCAAGCAGCGCCACGCTGTGCCCGCCCGCGACCAGGCCCCGCAGCAGGTCGGCGTTTTCCATCTGTCCCGCGGTCAGGAGGAAGGTGGCCTGGGTATCCCCCAGGATCTCCAGGGCGGAGAGGGTATCCTCGGCGTTGGTGCTCTCGATGACCAGGAAGACCTTCTGCCCTGCCGCCGCGTAGATGGGGGGATCCTCCTGGGGCTGGGTATCCTGCTGGGCCTGCACCAGCCTTTCATAGGCGGCGTAGTAACTGTTCATCTGGCCGGTGGCCGCGTCCAGGAAGCTGCTGTCGTCCAGGGCGGCGCTGCTGCTCTGGACCCGGATCAGGGGCACGGTGTCCGTCTCGTTGTAGCTCCAGCGCAGGCCAAAGTAGCGGCAGACCATATCCAGGGGGAAAAAGACATAGCTGCCCTTCTCAATGGCATAACCGCTGTAGACGACGCCCTGCTGGTCATAGACCGTCTGGTTGGCCAGATCGAAGCGCAGATCCGTCCGGGGCGTGTAGAGGACCGCAAGGCCCATGCTGGAGTTGCGCACGTAGGACACGCCCAGATCCGTCCCTTCAAACACCTTGCTGGAGACATACAGCACGCCGCTGGAGTAAAAGGGCATGGTTTCGCTGTTCAGCTCCAGGAGCTGGTCGTTGACGGCGGTGAGATAGACGCCGGAGAGGACGGCCTGCCCGCCTGAGGGCGGCGCCAGCGCCAGGACCATGACGACGGACAGGGCCAACGCCAGGATCTGTCTGCCAAACCTCTTCATGGAACGGACCTCCTTCCCTGTCATGCTGATATCTGTCCTATTTTATCACAGAACAGAAAAGGATACAATGAAAAAATCTCGCGCCCCCTGCGGGGCGGCAAAAGAAGAAAGGGATCTCAAGGGCCGTAAAGGCCCCGGAGATCCCTTTGAAAACGCGGGTAAGAGGGGGTAAGCAACTGCCAAAAGGTCTGGCTGGGATCGCTTGGCTTAAAAATCCACTTCCTCGTCGTAGAAGCAGCAGTGGAGCAGCTTCTCCATCTCTGCCGGGGTGATGGCACGGGGATTGGACCCGGTGCATGCGTCGCCCACGGCCAGCTCGGCCACAGTGGGGAGCTTCTCCAAAAACTCCTTCTCGTCGATGATGCCGCCCTCGTAATCCTTGATACAGGTGGGGATGTCCAGCTTCCCGTTCATGGCCTTGATGTGGGCAATAAGGGCCTTGCTGGTGGGCTCCAGGCCCAGGAACGCGGCGATCTGGCCGTAGCGCTTCTCAGCCTCGGGCTCTTTGGCGTTGTAGGCGATGACCTTGGGCAGGTACATGGCGTTGGCGCAGCCATGGACGATGTGCCCGCCGGAGTAGGCGGCGCCGGTCTTGTGGGCCATGGAGTGGACGATGCCCAGCAGGGCGTTGGAGAAGGCCATGCCGGCCAGGCACTGGGCATTGTGCATCCGGTCGCGGGCAGCCATGTCGCCATTATAGCTGTCCACCAAGTCCTCGGAGATCATTTTAATGGCATGGAGGGCCAGGGGATCGGTGTAGTCGCAGTGGAGGGTGGAGACATAGGCCTCAATGGCGTGGGTCATGGCGTCCATACCGGTGTGGGCAGTCAGCTTCTTGGGCATGGTCTCCGCCAGGTCCGGGTCCACAATGGCCACGTCTGGGGTGATGTTGAAGTCTGCCAGGGGGTACTTAACACCCTTGGCGTAGTCGGTGATCACAGAGAAAGCTGTCACCTCGGTGGCGGTGCCGGAGGTGGAGGGGATGGCGCAGAAGTGGGCCTTGGTGCGCAGCTTGGGGAAGTTGAAGGGGGTGCACAGGGATTCAAAGGTCACATCGGGGTACTCATAGAAGGCCCACATGGCCTTGGCCGCGTCGATGGGGGAACCGCCGCCGATGGCCACGATCCAGTCGGGCTGGAACTTGCGCATGGCCTCGGCGCCCTTCATAACGGTCTCCACGGAGGGATCGGGCTCCACGCCCTCAAACAGCTCCACCTCCATGCCGGCGGCCTTCAGGTTTTCACAGACCTTGTCCAGGAAGCCGAAGCGCTTCATGCTGCCGCCGCCCACGACGACGATGGCCCGCTTGCCTTCAAGGTCCTTCAGCGCATCCAGCGCGCCCTTCCCATGATACAAGTCTCTGGGTAAAGTAAATCTTGCCATTTGTATAGCCTCCTGATAAATAAATTGTAATACTTCAAGTGCGGCCCCAGCGGGGGCCTCACAGGAAAACGCACCGACACAGGAAAAACCGGGACCGCTCTTTGAATTGCACCCCATTTGTTAGACAGTATGGTATACTGAATAACAAGTGGGGTGTTAATTATGCCAAAAGGAGTAGCAAATAAACG
>CABKMV010000070.1 GCA_902373635.1 uncultured Oscillospiraceae bacterium | reverse complement strand
TCTGCCGACAATACTTGGCTGGAGACGGCCCGGAAAGATAGGTAACGCCAACACAAAGCGGACAGCCTTGGCTGTCCGCTTTTTTCTTTTCTATCTTTGCATAACCCTGGTAAGAGCGCGGTATGCTTGTTCCTGGGGGCTTCTGTCTGTTGGCACAGCCCTGAATGGATAGGGGGAACTGCATTGTCAAGGAAAATCCTGCATGCGCATATCGGTATGCGCACCATCAAGACGGCTGTCTCGGTTCTGATCGCGATGGCCGTTGTCGACCAGTTTGGCGCGACCGCGGAGAAACTGATCTTCGCGATGCTTGGAGCGATGTCTGCGGTCCAGCCAACTTTCCGGGCTTCTATAGAAGTCTGCCTGACGCAGATTGTGGGCGTAATATGCGGAGCGCTGGCTGGCGTGCTGCTGCTCACTTTGCCCATAGGGCAGCTGACCGCTACAGGAATTGGGATCGTCCTGATCATCTCCGCCTATAACCTGTTTCATAGCAGGCTGTCGCCCTCTCTGCCCTGCTTTGTGCTGGTGACGCTCTGTACCACCCCTGGAATTGCGCCGATCTCTTATGGTTTGGGCCGCATTTGGGACACCGCCATTGGGCTGGGCGTGGGCCTGCTGATCAATACCCTGGTGTGCCCTTATGACAACAGCCGGACGATCCGCTCTGCCATAGAGAGCTTGGACCGGGAGATGATCGCATTCTTAGAGGACATGTTTGACGGAGACGGCGTGCTTCCCGATGCGGCTGGAATGGAGAAAAAACTGGAAGACATGGTAAAGCAGCTGGATATTTTTGCCGATCAGCGGTTAGTGCTGCACCTGCGGCGGCAGAAACGGGAGCTGGACGAGTTCCGGACCTGCGAGAGGAGGGCGAGGGAGCTGACAGTCCAGATGGCGGCCCTTGTCAGGATGGGGACTCCTGGCCGGCTGAATGAGGAAAACCGCCGGAGGCTGGCCGCCTGTGGGGCGGGGATCCGTGATCGGCGCCCGCTGGATTCGGTGATGGAGCTGGATGTTGTGACAAATTACCATGTCAGGCAGATCCTAGCACTCCGCCGTGAGCTGCTGGAGGCGTTGGGTGGCAATTGAAGGCGGCTGCAACTGGCAGTTGCGGCAATTGCCAAGGCCGATTGGTAGACAGTTTTCTGCTCGTTTGTTAATCTGCAGCCATGGGAGGAGGTACAGATGATGACATTGGGAGAGAAGATCGTGCTGCTGCGCAAAGCGCGGGGCATCAGTCAGGAGCAACTGGCGGAGCGCCTGGGCGTCAGCCGTCAGGCGGTGAGCAAATGGGAATTGAATGAGGCGATCCCGGACGTGCCCCGGGTGGTGGCCCTCAGTGAGCTGTTTGGCGTGACCACGGACTATCTGCTGAAAAGCGGCAGCGAGGAGGATGGAGAGGCCCCCACAGCGGCGGGGGCGGCTGCCGGCCCGGCTCCAGCCGGGGAGAAAATCGACCGCAAATGGCTGGGAATGGCGATCGTCATTGCCTGCGCGCTGGGGCTCCTGTGCATGTGGGCCGTAACGGAAATAAAGGACACGAACTATCTGATAAATGGAAAATATTGGGCCGCGGGACTGTCCGGCTACCTGGCCTTCCATGGCTGGGCACGGGTGGTCTTCCTGGGCATGATACTGTGCCTCATTGGCGGCGTCCGGCTCCTGATGGGGAAGCCCTTCCTGCTCACGATCCTCACCAGGGCCTTTTGGAAGGAGCAGTTCGAGGACTGGGGCGCGGCGCCCTCCGGCGGCCCGGTGTCGGGTGAGGGAAATGTCTCCCCCCGTGGGGAGGAAGAATGCCCGCAGGCGGGAGATCGCCCCAAAAATGATACGGATAAAGAAATATGATCGGGCCGCGTTGCGCCAGGAAGAGGCAAAAGCTTCCCGGCGTTTTTATTTTACTCCCCAAAATCTGCCGCTGGCTCCTCCCAAACAGCCGCTGGGGCAAAATAGCTTGTAATCTCGCGCCCCTCTGCTACAATGGTCGCAGAAGGAGGGGAGAGCATGAGGATCACATTGAACCAGGACCCGTCTTTCCCAGAGACGGAGGTAACGATCAACTGTCCCCGGGTGGATGAGGACGTCCTCCGCCTGGTTGCCATGCTGCGCATCCATCAGAAAAAGGTGGTGGGCACACTGGAGGGGGAGAGCCACCTGCTGGATACAAAGGACATCCTCTATATCGACACGGCGGATAAGCATACCTTCCTGTACACCGGCGGAAAGGTGTACGAGAGCACGCTGCGGCTCTATGAGCTGGAGGAGGGGCTGCGGGACTTGGACTTTCTCCGGATCAGCCGGTCCGCCATTGTCAATTTCCGCCGCATCCGATCCATCCGGCCGGAGCTGGGCGGCAGGCTGCTGGTGACAGTGGACAGCGGGGAGCAGCTGTATGTGTCACGGCAATATGCTGATGGGATCAAAACGAAACTGCGTGAGCTGGAAAGGAGTTTTGGAAAATGAAGAAGTTTTTGCTTTTTTTGGTGGAGTGGAAAACAAGCGTCTGCCTTATGTTTACGGGGACGACGCTGCTCTACCTCGCGTTCTGTCTCTTTTATGGGCAGGGGCAGGTATCCGCCCGGATGCTGTGGACCTTCCTGCTGATCAGCGCGGTGGGGACGCTGCTCCAGAGCCTGTGCTTTACGGAACTGGTCATCAGGCGGATGCGGTACACTTGGCGGCTGGCGCTGTTCTGCCTGCTGTTTTTCCCGCTGCTGGCCCTGATAGCCTGGGGATTCCAGTGGTTCCCCATGGACGGCGGCAGCTGGCTGGTGTTCGCCGGGATCTTTCTGCTGATATTCCTGGTGATGACGGCCGGCTTTGAGATCTACTTTCGGGCCACAGGCCGGAGATACGACGGCCTTTTGGGCCAGTACCGGAAGGAGAGGGAAGAGGGGAAGGAGTAAAGGCTCAGGGAAGCCTCCTTTTCCACCGGATGGGGCTTGTTTCTGCGCTTCCACTGGGCTATAATGTGGGATAGAAAGCAAGGAAGCAAGGAGGCCCGTTATGGAGCTGCTCTATTGGTTTGAATCGATCCGCACGCCGGTGCTGGATACCGTGATGTCTCTCATCACCCATCTGGGGGAGGAGACCTTCTTCATGCTGGCGGCGCTGCTTGTGTTCTGGTGCGTGGACAAGCGCCGCGGCTACTACCTGCTGGCGGTGGGCTTTGTGGGGACGCTGATCAACCAGTGGCTGAAGATCGTCTGCCGGGTGCCCCGGCCCTGGGTGCGGGATCCCGATTTCACCATTGTGGAGTCGGCACGGGCGGAGGCGGGAGGCTACAGCTTCCCCAGCGGCCATACCCAGTGCGTGGTGGGCTACATGGGCGGGATCGCCCGCTTTACTACGCGGACTTGGCTGCGGGTGGTGTGCATCATCCTGGCGCTGTTGACGGCGGTGTCCCGGATGTATCTGGGCGTACATACGCCGGCGGACGTGGGCGTCTCCCTGCTGGTGGCGGCGGCCCTGGTGTTCCTGCTCTATCCGCTGATAGAGAGCACGCTCTGGTTCCCAAACCGGATGTATGCCATCATCGGCGGTATGCTGGCCTTGGCGCTGGGCTTTGTGGCCTTTATGGAGCTGTATCCCTTCCCGGCGGACATTGACGGGGCCAACCTGGCCTCCGCCGTGAAGAACGCCTACACCATGGCCGGCGCGGTAGCCGGCGTGCTGGTGGTTTACGCCTTCGACAGCCGTATCCTGCAGTTTCCCACCAGGGCGCCCTGGTGGGGCCAGCTCATCAAGCTGGTCGGGGGGCTGGCTCTGGTGGTGCTGGTGCGGGTCCTGCTGAAGGAGCCCCTTCTCGCCCTCTGCGGCGGCCATGAGGCGGCCCACGCCATCCGCTACTTCATTATGGTGCTGGTGGCGGGAGGCGTCTGGCCCATGACCTTCCGTTTCTTTGAGCGATACGCCAAATAGTCTTTGAGGCCAAAAAGAAAAGGAAACTTAAGAAACCGGCCGTTGCACCGGGCCGGCAGACCTGCTATAATAGGCGGTGAACGGAGAAACATGCCGAAAATAGGAGGAGAAAATCTGAATGGATAAGAAGACGACAGACATTGTGGCCTATCTCACCTGGGTGGGCCTGGTGATCGCGTTTGTGGCCGGGGACAGGGAGGGATCCAGATTCCATATGAACCAGTCCCTGGTGATCTGGCTGGTGTCAACGGTGGCCGGCATCCTAAGCAAGCTGCTGGGCTGGATCCCGCTGCTGGGCTGGCTGATCGCCCTTTTGATGGGGGTGGTCTGCCTGTTTTGCGCCGTGTGCTGGTTTATCGGGCTCATCAACGCCATTCAGGGCGTGGAGAAGGAAGTGCCGCTTCTGGGCCGGATCCGGCTGATCCGCTGAGAGGACAGTGAAATAAAAACGCGGAAGGCTTCTCGCCTTCCGCGTTTTTAACTTAGTCTACGATATCGACCGAAACCTTTTGGCCGGTGCGTTGGGCGTAGGAGCGGATCAGCGTCCGGATCTCCTTGGCGATGCGGCCCTGACGGCCGATGACCTTACCCATGTCGTCGGGGGCGACACGCAGCTCCAGCGTCAGCTCCTGCTCACCCTGGATCTCCGTAACGGAGACGGCGTCGGGATCTTCCACCAGGTTCCTGGCGATGTAGAGCAGCAAGTCTTTCATGCTGTGCCCTCCACTCGGTTCCATTACAGCACGTCTACCTTCTTCAGCAGGGCGCGGACAGTGTCGGTGGGCTGGGCGCCCGTCTTGATCCACTCCTTGGCGCGGTCGGCGTCGATCTTGATCTCAGCGGGGGAGACGCAGGGGTTGTAGGTGCCGATCTCCTCGATGAAGCGGCCGTCGCGGGGATAGCGGCTGTCGGCCACCACAACGCGATAGAAGGGGGCCTTCTTGGCGCCCATGCGGCGCAGTCTGATCTTAACCATGATGTTGTTCCTCCAAATAGTATATCAAATTTGTTGTATATATAAATGCTGGCGCATTTATGACTGAGGGAAGCAGGCCGCTATTTCAGCCGCTTTTTCCGGCCAAAACCGTGCATCTTGCTCATACCGCCCATATTCCCGAGGCCGCCCAGATTGCCCAGGCCGCCCAGCCCCTTGGGCATCTTGCCCTTGGAGAGCTGGCGGGTGAGCTGGAGCATCATCTCGTACTGCTTGAGCAGGCGGTTCACGTCGGAAACCTCCAGGCCGCAGCCGGCGGCGACCCGCTTTTTACGGCTGGCATTGAGAAGGCCGGGGTTCTCCCGCTCCTTGGGGGTCATGGAGAGGATAATGGCCTCCTGCCGGGCAAGGAGCTTCTCATCCACCTGGGCGCCGGCCATCTGCCGGCCCATCTGGCCGGGCATCATACCCGCAAGCTGACTGAGATCGCCCATGTTCCTGAGCTGGGCCATCTGCTCCATGTAATCGGTGAGGGTGAAGCGGTTCTTCTTCAGCTTCTCCTCCAGCTGGGCGGCCTTTTTCTCGTCGTAGCTCTGCTCAGCCTTCTCAATGAGGGAGAGCATGTCGCCCATGCCCAGGATGCGGGAGGCCATGCGGTCGGGGTGGAACAACTCGATCATGTCCAGCTTTTCGCCCGTGCCCACAAATTTAATGGGCTTGCCGGTAGCCGAACGGATGGAGAGGGCCGCGCCGCCGCGGGCGTCGCCGTCCAGCTTGGTCAGCAGAACGCCGTCGATGCCCAGCGCCTCGTCAAAGGCTGTGGCGGCGTTGACCGCGTCCTGGCCGGTCATGGCGTCCACCACCAGCAGTATCTCGTTGGGGTGGACGGCGCTCTTGATGTTTTTCAGCTCGTCCATGAGCTGCTCGTCGATGTGCAGCCGGCCGGCAGTGTCCAGGAATACCATGTCGAAGCCGTGGTCCTTGGCGTAGGCAATGGATTCCTGGGCGATCTTCACAGGATCCGCCTGGCCCATCTCAAAGACGGGGATGCCCAGCTGATCGCCGACGACCTGCAGCTGGGTGATAGCGGCGGGGCGGTACACGTCGCAGGCCACCAGCAGGGGGCGCTTGCCCTGGGTCCGTTTCATCAGGCCCGCCAGTTTGGCCCCGTTGGTGGTCTTGCCGGCGCCCTGGAGACCCACCATCATGACGATGGTAGGGGGATGGGGAGCCATGGTGATCTTGGCGTTGGCCCCGCCCATGAGGGCGGTCAGCTCCTCGTTGACGATCTTGATGATCTGCTGGGCGGGGGTCAGGCTCTCCAATACGTCAGAGCCGGTGGCCCGCTCCGTCACTTTTGCTACAAAGTCCTTGACGACCTTGTAGCTGACGTCCGCCTCCAGCAGGGCCAGACGCACCTCGCGCATGGCCTCGTTGACGTCGGCCTCAGTGATACGGCCCTTGCCCCGCAGACGCTTGAACGCCGCGTTCAGTTTTTCCGAAAGGCCCTCAAATGCCATATGATGTACTCCTTATTCCCGAAGGGCCGCTGCGGCCTGGGAGATGGTGTCCGCCAGGGAATCGATCCGGGGATCCTCATACTGGCGGTAGTTGATGGTTTTCAGCTCGGATGCCGCGTTCTGGATCGCGTTGAGGTTGTCCTGCATCTGCAGGAAACGGCGGATGAGCCCGGTTTTGTCCTCGATCTCCTGCATAGCGCCCTCGGCGCGGACGATCACATCCCGGACGCCCTGCCGGCTGATGCCGTTATTCTCCGCGATCTCGCTGAGACTGAGGTCCTCGTTGTAATACAGGTCGAAGAACTCCTTTTGTCTCTCTGTCAGGAGCTCCCCGTAAAAATCGAACAGCATGGTCATGCGGTAGGTCTGATTTTTCACGGCGTTTTCTCCTTTGTGTAAAGTATACTGGCTTTACAACCTGGATTATGATACCCTACTTTAGGAAAAAAGTCAAGGGGAAATTGGAGAATTGTTCTGATTTAAAAAATTTTCCCCGCAAATCCAGGGGGCGGAGAAGGAAAAAGAGGGGGAGGATCACAAAATATTCACGGTTCTTTTGTTGACGGTTCAGGTGCTTTTGTTATATAATACATTGAATTTCTATGCGGAGGACGGGGCTATGTGGATCGCGGACGGGTGGAAGGACTATGAGGTGCTGGACTGCGGCGGCGGGGAGAAGCTGGAGCGCTGGGGCGGCAAGCTGCTGGTGCGACCGGATCCCCAGGCCATCTGGGCCACGCCCCGCAGACACCCGGGCTGGAGCCGGCCCGATGGGCGCTATTTCCGCTCCAGCACCGGCGGCGGTCACTGGGAAAAGGGCAGGCTGCCCGAGCAGTGGAAGATCCGCTACCGGGATTTGACGTTCCAGGTCAAGCCCATGAATTTCAAGCACACCGGCCTCTTTCCGGAGCAGGCGGTGAACTGGGACTTCGCTATGGATCGGATCAAAAACGCCGGGCGGCACATCAATGTGCTCAACCTCTTCGGCTACACCGGGGCCGCCAGCGTGGCCTGCGCCGCCGCCGGGGCCAGCGTGTGCCACGTGGACGCCGCCAAGGGCATGGTAGCGTGGGGAAAGGAGAACGCAAGGCTCTCCGGCCTGGAGAGCGCCCCTATCCGCTGGATCGTGGACGACTGCGCCAAGTTCGTGGAGCGGGAGATCCGCCGGGGAAGGACCTATGACGCCATCATCATGGACCCGCCCAGCTATGGCCGGGGCCCCACCGGCGAGGTGTGGAAGCTGGAGGACAACCTCTACCCCTTTGTGGAGCTGTGCGCGCATGTCTTGTCGGACAGGCCCCTCTTTGTCATCATCAACTCCTACACCACCGGCCTGGCGCCCAGCGTGCTGACCTATATCCTGGAGACGGTGGTTTCCCGCAGCCACGGCGGGCACACGGAGAGCGCCGAGATCGGCCTGCCCGTCACGGAGACGGGCCTGGTTCTGCCCTGCGGCGCCACAGGCCGCTGGATAGGGGAGTAGGATAGGATGGGAAGGCTTCTCTGGTATATCCGCTGTATGGTTCCCGGCTTTTTGCTGGGCGTTCTGCTGTATCTGCTGCTGTTTCTGCCGCGAAGGACCCGCGTGAGGGCCCGGGGGCTCCGCAGCGGCGGTATCCGTGAGTGGGGGATGCTCCTGTTCTGGGCGTTCATCGGCGGCATGTCGGTGATCGTTCTGGCCCCTGAGCCGGATTGGCTGCTAGACTGGCTGGAGGCCATACGCGCTGGGAGGGCACGGGAGGCTTTCGCCCGGTTCGGCCTTTTTGCCGGGGATCGGATGCCCCTCCGGTATCGGGTGAATTTGCTCCCCTTCTCTCAGGGGGACAGCGTGTTCAATATGATTGGGAATATCGTCATGTTCCTTCCCTTCGGCTTTTTCTCCGCCCTGCTGTGGCGGGGCTTCACATGGAAACGGGCGCTGCTGCTGGGGCTGGGCATTACCGTAGGGGTGGAGTGCTGGCAGATCGTCGCCGGGCGCGTCTTTGATGTGGACGATATCCTGCTGAACACCCTGGGCGTTGTCTGCGGCTACTGGCTGTGGCGGCTGCTCAATGCCCTGGCCCCCGGCGCTTCTGCCAGGTTCCGGGTAAAACCGGCTTCCTGACCGGGGCAGACCACCCCCGCTATCCTGCTGGATATTTTCCGCTTTATGGGAAATGGGTTCCATAAAAACAGGAGGTGCATGGCATGGTTTTCCTGCTCAACCGGAAGCTGCTGGTCATAGAGTCGGATCCCCAGCAGGTGGGGCATGTCAAGGATGTGCTCCAGCAGGCCGGGATCCCCTATACTATCGACCCGGTACGCTGCGGCTCTGCCTTCGGGCGGGCCAGGGATTCCAGTATGGCCTCCCAGTACGGCATGCGCTACAACATGTTCAGCACAACAGCCTTCATTTATAAAATATATGTACGCCGCCGGGACTTCGCCCGTGCCCGGCGGGTCCTGTATGGAAAATAAGAGGTATTACCCCCATGGCAGATGTCATCATTACAGCAGAAAAACTGACTTTTTCCTATCCCGCTGAGGAGGGGCAGGCGTCTCCGCCGGCACTGGACGGAGTGGATCTGGGGATCGAGCGCGGCTCCTTTGTGGCGGTGCTGGGCCACAACGGCTCGGGAAAGTCCACCCTGGCCAAGCACATGAATGCGGTGCTGCTGCCCTCCGGGGGCAAGGTCTGGGTGGACGGCATGGATACCTCGGACGAGGCGCTGCTGCTGGAGATCCGGCGGCGGGTGGGGATGGTGTTCCAGAACCCTGACAACCAGATCGTCGCCAATGTGGTGGAGGAGGACGTGGCTTTCGGCCTGGAGAACCTGGGCGTCCCCACGGGGGAGATCAGGGAGCGGGTGGACAGCGCGCTGAAGGCTGTGGGCATGGAGGAGTTTGTCCTCCACGCGCCCCACCACCTCTCCGGCGGCCAGAAGCAGCGGGTGGCCATTGCCGGCGTCATCGCCATGGAGCCGGCCTGCATTGTCCTGGATGAATCCACGGCCATGCTGGACCCCTCCGGCAGGCGGGAGGTTTTGGACACAGTGCGGAAGCTGAACCGGGAGAAGAGGATCACGATCGTCCTGATCACCCACCACATGGACGAGGCGGCCATGGCCGACCGGGTGGTGGTGATGGACAATGGCAGGATCGTCATGGACGGCGCGCCCCGCCAGGTATTGACCCGGATGGAGGAGCTGCGCTCCATCGGCCTGGACGTGCCTCACACGGTGGAGCTGCTGCAGGGCTTGCGGCAGGACGGATTTGATGTGCCGCTGGACGCCCTGTCCGTGGAGGAGTGTGCCGGGGCCATCTGCCGGGCGCTGGATCAATAACAACCATGTCCGCGCCTCCGGCGCGAGAAAGAGGAAGCAAGATTGAAACCCATCATTCGCGTGGAAAACCTGACCCATACCTACGGGGAGAACACCCCCTTCCGCCGCAGCGCGGTGGACCAGGTCAGCCTGGAGATCCTGGAGGGGGAGTTTTTGGGGATCATCGGTCATACGGGATCCGGCAAGTCCACTCTCATACAGCATCTCAACGGGCTGCTTCAGCCGACTTCGGGGAAGGTGTACCTGGACGGCCAGGACATCTGGGCCGACCCCAAGAAGATACGGGATGTCCGGTTCCGTGTGGGCCTGGTGTTTCAGTACCCGGAGTACCAGCTCTTTGAGGAGACGGTATACAAAGACATCGCCTTTGGGCCGAAAAACATGGGCCTTGACCAGGGTGAGATCGACCGGCGGGTCCGCTCCGCCGCCGCCTTCGCGGGCCTGGAGGAGTCGCTGCTGGAAAAATCCCCCTTTGACCTCTCCGGCGGTCAGAAGCGCCGGGTGGCCATTGCCGGCGTCATCGCCATGGAGCCGGAAGTCCTCATCCTGGACGAGCCCTCGGCGGGCCTGGACCCGGCGGGGCGGCGGAGCCTGCTGAAAAATATCCGGGATTACCACAGCCAGAAGGGGACCACGGTGGTCATGGTCAGCCACAGCATGGACGAGATCGCGGAGAATGTGGACCGGATCATCGTCCTGGCCAACGCCGGGGTGGTGATGAGCGGGACGCCCCACCAGGTGTTCAGCCGCGCCGGGGAGCTGATGGATGTGGGGCTGAACGTACCCCAGGTGACGCAGGTGGCCATGGAGCTGCGGCGCCGGGGCGTGGACATCGACCCCGCTGTCTACACTGTGCCCCAGCTGCGCCGGGCGATCGCCGCCTTGAGAGGGGGGATGCGCTGATGCTGAAGGACATTACCCTGGGACAGTATTTCCCGGGCGACTCTCTGGCCCACCGCCTGGACCCTCGGACTAAGCTGATTTTGACGGTCGTCTATATCGTGGCGCTCTTCTGTGCGGAGTGGTTTGTCTCCTATGCCGTGGTTGCGGCGCTGCTGATCACCGGAATCAAGGTTTCCGGCGTGGCCCCCAAGGCCCTGGTGAAGGGCCTGAAGCCCGTGCTGTTTATTATCTGCTTCACTGCGGTGCTGAATCTTTTTTATACGCCGGGAGAAGAGCTGGTCCGCTTTTGGATCTTCAAGATCACAAAAGAGGGGATCCTCACCGCCTTTTTCATGGTGATCCGGCTGGCCATGCTGATCCTGGGGACCTTCCTGCTGACCTATACCACCAGCCCCATTGCCCTGACCGATGGGCTGGAATCCCTGCTGAATCCGCTGAAGAAAATCAAAGTGCCGGTCCATGAGCTGGCTATGATGATGTCGATTGCCCTGCGCTTTATCCCCACCCTCATCGAGGAGACGGACAAGATTATGTCTGCCCAGAAGGCCAGGGGGGCCGACTTCGAGAGCGGAAGCCTGATCGACAGGGCGAAGGCACTGGTGCCGATCCTGGTCCCTCTTTTTATCTCTGCCTTCCGCCGGGCCGACGAGCTGGCAGTGGCCATGGAGTGCCGCTGTTACCACGGCGGCGAGGGGCGGACCAAGCTCCATGTGCTCCATTACCAGACCAGGGATTACCTGGTGCTGGCGGCCTACGCGGCGGTGCTGGCGCTGGTGATCGTCCTGGCGAGGCTTGGACTGTGATTTTGCGTTTGGATCGCTCAGGCACTGCTCATTCGTGGGCCTGCCCGGCCTACACCCTGTTTCCCCGGGGCTGCGCGCCCCGGACCCCGGGGTACTTTTTCGCCACCTGCGGCGGCGGGGACGCTCTCAACTTTTCTCCCGTGAGAAAAGTTGCAAAAGC
>CABKMV010000069.1 GCA_902373635.1 uncultured Oscillospiraceae bacterium | reverse complement strand
TCACCGACGGCGAGAGCGTCAGCAGCTGGGCGGAGGAGGCCATGGCCTGGGCGGTGTCCCAGGGCGTCCTCACCGGCGACGGTGATCTGCTGAACCCCCAGGCTGCCGCCACCCGCGCCCAGGTGGCCGCCATTTTGGCCCGATACTGCGCAAACATGGAGCAGTAAACCGAAAAATATAAATAGTAAGAGGAGCGGCCAAAAGGCCGCTCCTCTCTGCTTGCCGCCGCTCCCCCCTTGCAAAAGGGACCGGTCTGTGGTACACTGGCGGCGAAAAGACGGGAGGAGGGCGCAGGCATGCTGCTGGCTATCGATATCGGCAATTCCAACGTGTCCCTGGGCGTGTTCCAGGGGGAGAAGCTGCTGCTGCGTGCAAAGCTCTCCGCCCAGGCGGAGCGGAGCGCCGACGAGTATACGGCGGTGCTGTACGACCAGCTGAGGCTCAACGGCGTGGAGCGGGAGCAGCTCACCGGCTGCATCCTCTCCTCCGTGGTCCCGGAGCTGACGGAGCTGGTGGAGGCGGCGGTGGAGAAGCTGACCGGCCTGCCGGTGCTGCGGGTGGGCCCCGGCGTCCGCACCGGCTTCCGTATCCGCATCGACGACCCCTCTCAGCTGGGGGGCGATCTGGTGGCGGACACCCTGGCGGCGCTGACGGAGTACGGCGCGCCGCTGATCCTCATCGACGCGGGCACGGTCACGACCATCGCCGCTGTGGACCGGGAGCGCACCTACCTGGGGGGCTGCATCCTGCCGGGCGTCCGCTCCAGCGCCGCCCTGCTCAAGACCACCGCGGCCCTGCTCCCCTCGATTGTGCTGGGGGGCGGGGAGGAGGGCTGCCTGGGCCGCAACAGCGCAGACGCCATGCGCTGCGGGCTGCTGCTGGGCAGTTCCATGATGGTGGACGGCTTTATTGACCGCTACCGGGAGCTCCCCAAAATGGCGGGGGCCAGGGTGGTGGCCACCGGAGGGTCCGCCCGGCTGGTGACGGCCAACTGCCGCCGGGAGATCTTGCAGGATCCGGATCTGACCCTCAAGGGGCTGCGGTACCTCTACGAGAACAGTCGGCCCTCCAAACCATAAGGTCATTGCGGCGCCATGCCGTTGTGATACATAATTTGTGCGCCGTACTCCCATACTGGAGACGACAGCACGAGGTGAGATACCCTCAAAGGAGTGTTAACCATGAACCTAAACAAAAAAGTCCATCAGATCACACTGACGGCGATACTGATGGCGGTCATCGTCCTCATGGCCTTTACGCCTGTGGGCTACCTGAAGGTGGGCATTGTGTCCATTACCTTCCTGGCCATCCCCGTGGTCATCGGCGGCATTGTCCTGGGGCCGCTGTACGGCGGCCTGCTGGGCGCGGTGTTCGGCCTGACCAGCTTTGTCCAGTGCTTCGGCATGGACGCCTTCGGCACGGCCCTTATGGGCATCAGCCCAATAGCGACTTTTGTGACATGCCTTGTTCCCCGCATCCTCATCGGCGTGGCGGCGGGCCTCCTCTATCCCGCGCTGCGCCGGCTGGACAGGGGCGGCGTCTGGTCCGCCGTGGTGACGGCGGTGGTGGGTTCGCTGACCAATACCGTGTTTTTTGTGGGCATGGTCATCCTGTTCTTCCGGAACAGCTATTTTGCCGGCAGCGGCGTCTGGGCCATCATCATGGCGTTTTTCTCCATCAATATCCCGCTGGAGGCCGTGGTCTGCGGCGTGGTGGGGGCGGCCCTCAGCAAGGTGCTACTGCGGTTCGCGATAAAGGAATAGCGGCCCAAAGCGCCGCCCCGCCAGGGGCGGCGCTTTCTGCGGGAGAGATGCAGATTTTTATGAACCAAACGTAAAATTCCTTTTCCAGCTATGGAAACTGCGGGAAAAACGGTGTATACTATGAAAGATTTGACAGAAGAAGGAGAAACCGGCACATGACGCGACAGATGATCATGGACAACGTGTATCTCACCTATGTTCCCTCGG
Source organism: uncultured Oscillospiraceae bacterium (assembly GCA_902373635.1). GTDB lineage: Bacteria > Bacillota > Clostridia > Oscillospirales > Oscillospiraceae > Pelethomonas. Next base: position 9,611 of record CABKMV010000069.1, on the reverse strand, counting down.
AAAAATTCAAGACCAGCTTCCTGAGCGCCCAGATGGTCATGCCTCTGAAAAAGGACGCCGCCGGGCTCAACGCCCTGCTGGTAAATGTTCTCAACCGGGGCACCCTCCGCTGCCCGGATATGACGGCCCTGTCCCGCCAGCTGGATCTCCTCTACGGCGCCAGGCTGGAGCCCACCGTCCGCAAGAAGGGGGAGAACCAGGTGTTCGGCTTTGTGGCCAGCTGTGTGGACGACCGCCTGCTTCCAGGCGGGGAGAGGCTCATCGAACCTCTGGCGGATCTGATGGGGGAGCTGCTGCTCAGGCCCGCCACCCGCAACGGCCGGCTGAGGGGGGACTATGTGGAGAGCGAGCGGGCCAACCTGGCGGATCTGATCCGCAGCGACATCAACGACAAGCGGTCCTACGCCGCCCGCCGCCTGATGGAGGAGATGTGCGCCGGGGAGCCCTACGGCGTGGGCCGGCTGGGGGCGGCCAAGGATGTGGAGCGCATCTCCCTGCAGAGGCTCAACAGCCACTACCAGTCCATTCTGCCGGTGGCCCGGCTGGAGCTCTTCTACTGCGGCTCCGCCCCGGAAAAGCGGGTGGCCGGGACCTTCACGCGGGCCTTCGCGGGCCTGCCCCGGCAGGGGGCGCAGGTCGAGCCGGCCCCTACCCTCCGCCTGCCCGCCCCGGAGCGCTGCCGGCTGGTGGAGGAGGAGATGGACGTGACCCAGGGGAAGCTGTGCCTGGGGTTCCGCACCGACAGCGACGATGTGCCGGCCACCATGCTGATGAACGCTATGTTCGGCGGCACCAGCAACGCCAAGCTCTTCCTGAACGTGCGGGAGAAGCTGTCGCTGTGCTATTACGCCAGCAGCGCCTATCACCGGAAGAAGGGGCTCATCACCGTCTCTTCCGGCATCGAGTTTGAAAATTACCAGCGGGCGGTGGATGAGATCATGGCCCAGCTGGAGGCCCTGCGCCTGGGCGACTGGGAGGAGTGGGAGCTCCAGGGGGCCCGCAGTTCCCTGCGCAGCGCCCTGCGCTCCATGGAGGACTCCGCCGGGGCCCTGGAGGATTTCACCATGGGGCAGATGGCCACCGGCAGCGACGAGACGATCCCCGGCCTTATGGCGGCCCTGGAGGCTGTGACGGAGGACCGTGTGCGTCAGGCCGCGGCCTGTGTCAGGCCGGACACCATCTATTTCCTGAAGGGGAAGGAGGGAAAGGCATGAGAACGCTGGAGTATCCAAAGCTTGCCGAGCGGATATCCCGCTCCAGGCTTTCCAACGGCCTGGAGCTGGTGGTGGTCCACAAGCCTTACCACGCCAAAAGCTACGCCTTTTTTGCCACCCGCTACGGCGGCATGGATCTGCGCTTCCAGCTGGACGGGCAGTGGCTGGATACCCCCGCCGGCATCGCCCACTATCTGGAACACAAGATGTTCGACACCCGGGAGGGCAACGCCCTCCAGGAATTGGCGAAAAACGGCGCGGAGCCCAACGCCTTTACCAGCAATGCCATGACGGCCTACTATTTTGACTCCACAGAGCACTTCTACGACAACCTGCGCATCCTGCTGGATTTCGTGTCCGTGCCCTGGTTCACGGAGGAGTCCGTGGCAAAGGAGCAGGGCATCATCGCCCAGGAGATCCGCATGACGGAGGACGACCCGGAATGGCGGGTCTATGAGGGACTTATGGAGTGCCTGTACCGGGAGAGCCCGGCCCGCGTCCCGGTGGCGGGCACGGTGGAGAGCATCCGGCACATCACGCCCCAGACCCTCTACGACTGCCACAAGGCGTTCTACACCCCGGCCAACATGGTCCTCGTCTGCGTGGGGCCCATGGACGCGGACCGTGTGGCGGCGCTGGCGGAGGAGGTCCTTCCCAGGGAGAGCGGCCCCGCCGTGCCAAGAGACTACGGCGGGGAGGAGGACCAGCAGCCTGTGACGGCGCAGCGGGAACTGGAGATGGAGGTATCCATGCCCATGTTCCTGGGGGGCTATAAGTGCGTCCCCTGCGGCCGCGGGGAGGACATGCTGCGGCTGAGCATCATTGGCGACATGGCCTGCGACGTGCTCTTCGGGGACTCAAGCCCCCTCTATACCCGCCTCTACGAACAGGGCGCTATCAACGGCAGCCTGGGGGGAAACTTCGACATGCTGCCCGGGGCCGCCTACCTCTATGTGGGAGGCGACGCCAAGGAGCCCGGGCGGGTGTTCGACGAGATCACCCGCCAGGCCAGGCATCTGGGGGAGGAGGGCATTGACGAGGCGTTTTACCGGCAGATCCGGCGCTCCGCCTACGGCCAGATGCTCCGCAGTCTCAACTCCTTTGAGAACATTGCCGTCAGCATGGCGGAAGGCTGCTTCCGGGGCTTTGACTACTACCGCTTCCCGGAGGTGTTCGACACGGTGACAAAGGCGGATGTGGAGGCGTTCCTGCGGGACAACGTCACGGCGGAACATGCCGCGCTGTCCATCGTCCGCTCCGGCGCCGGCCGCTGCTAAGGGAAAAGCGCAGGCTTTTCCGAGAAGTTTCTTTTGGACTTTTCCCTGGATCAGAGAGAAAAGGACGAAAAAGATCGCGTATTGGAGGAACCAAAGTTATGCAAGCAAGAAGCGATATGCCCATCAGTTTTCCGGGCCTTTTCGGGGAGTGGGAGTTCAACCCGTCCCCGGTGGCCATCCATATCGGCAACGGGATCTATTGGTACGGCATCCTGATCTGCCTGGGCCTGATATTGGCGGTCCTGTTCTGCACAAGGCAGGCCAAGCGGTACGGCCTCACCGAGGACAACGTCTATGACATGATCATCTGGCAGATCCCGCTGTGCATCATCGGCTCCAGGCTGTACTATGTCATCTTCTATCTGGACCGGTACCGCAACGCCGACGGCAGCCTCGACTGGGGGGCCATGGTCCGGATCTGGGACGGGGGCCTCGCCATCTACGGCACGGTCATCACGGCCTTTTTCGTCCTGCTGATCTTCTGCAAGAAAAAGAAGCTGTCCTTCGGTGCTTTTGCCGATTTGGGCGTTATGGGGCTGCTGATCGGCCAGGCGGTGGGCCGGTGGGGCAACTTTATGAACCGGGAGGCATTCGGCTCTGAGACGACGCTGCCCTGGCGGATGCGGCTGTGGACCTCGGCCACGGAGTACATTGAGGTACACCCCACCTTCCTGTACGAGAGCCTGTGGAATCTGGCGGGCCTGCTGCTGATCGTCTTTATCGTGTCCAAAGCCAGGACCTTCGACGGGGAGAACACCTGCTTCTATTTCATCTGGTACGGCATTGGCCGCACCTGGATCGAGGGCCTGCGCACCGACAGCCTGTACCTCTTTGACTGGACGCTGTTTGGACAGCCTATCCGGGTATCCCAGCTGTTGAGCGTGCTGCTGGCGGCGTCTGCTTTTGTGGTGCTGATCGTGAACAAGCGCCGGCACCCCCACGGCAGGGAGGCGCTGTTCGTCACAAAGCAGGCAGCTCTGGCGGCGGCCGCGCAGGCTGCCGCGTCCGCCGGTGAGGCCGTCCCGGCGCCCCAGGGACAGCCCGCCCGGGATACGGATCAGGAGGAGATCCGGACAGAGGATACCGGTGAAATCGTGAACGGGCAGGATAAGGGATCCGCAGAGGAGGAAAAGCCCTGAGAGCGCCCTCTTTCCCCGGGATTTTCTTGGGGGAGCCTCTTTACTTTCCCCGGGAAACCTGATATACTGCATCTGCATTTTCAGAAGATCGCCCGGCGGGAAAAGCCGGGCGGCGTACCGGCGCGGGGGATGCCCCGGCAGGTTGCGGCCTGCGGCACAGATATGAGCGGCCGTGGGTGTGATAAGGTCTATCCGGGCTCTCGGGCGGAGGAGGCCGGCCGGGCGTCTGAACGAAGCTGTGAACGCTCTCCCCTGTGGGGAGGGCGTTTGTTGTGCGGATAGCAACGCTGTGAACAGGAGGACATAAAACAGGATGGAACGCGGAGTTTTATACGGCGTGGGGGTGGGCCCCGGCGATCCGGAATTGCTGACGCTCAAGGCCCGGCGCATCCTCCGGGAGGCGGATGTGATCGCCGTTCCCGACAGAGGATCAGGGGAGGGGACCGCCCTGAAGATCGTCAGCGGCTATATAGCGGGCAAGCCCCAGCTGCGCTGCGCCACCCCCATGGTGCGTGACCGCGCCCAACTGGACGCGGCCTATGACCGGATCGCGGCGGATGTGGAGGCGCTGCTGGATCAGGGAAAGACTGTGGCCTTCATCACCCTGGGGGACCCCTCCATCTATTCCACCTATCTCCATGTCCATCGCCGTGTGCTGGCCGGCGGGTATGAGGCGCAGATCGTGCCGGGCGTCCCCTCCTTCTGCGCGGCGGCGGCCCGGCTGGGCCAGGGCCTGTGCGAGGGCAGCGACCGGCTGCTGATCGTTCCGGCCTCCCACCGGGATGTGGAGGACTGCCTGGAGGTGGACGCGAACCTGGTGTTTATGAAAGCGGGCCGGGAGATCGGCAGACTGCGCCGGACGCTGGAGGAGCGGGACCTGCTCGGGAGCGCCGCCATGGTGGAGGACTGCGGGATGGAGACAGAGAAGGTCTTCCCCTGCTTTGCCGACGCGCCGGAGGGCAGCGGCTATTTCTCCGTGGTGGTCGTGAAGCGGGAGGGCCGCTGAGGTGAAGCGGTTCCCGCTGTTTATTGAGCTGGACGGGAAATCCGCCGTGGTTGTGGGCGGCGGAACGGTGGGCCTGCGCCGGGCGAAGGTCCTGCGGGACTTCGGCGCGGAGGTCACGGTGATATCCCCGCTGCTGCCGGACGGCGGGGAGGGGATGCGCTGCCTGCCCCGGCCCTACCGGGAGGGGGATCTGGAGGGCGCCTTCCTGGCCGTGGCGGCCACGGACGACCCGGCGGTCAACGCCGCCGTAGGGCGGGAGGCCCGCCGCCTGGGCGTGCTGTTCAACCGCTGTGACTGCCCGGCGGACTGCGACTTTTTCTTCCCGGCAGTCTGTGAAGGGGAGCGCCTTGTGGCGGGGGTGGCGGGGGACGGTTCCGACCACCAGAGGACCGCCGAGGCCGCCCGCCGCATCCGGGAGGTTTTAGAGAGGCTTGGTTAATGGAAGCTATCGCGCCAGGGGCGCGCGGAGAGGGGGAGAAACGGATGCAGCTGACCATAGGAAGCCGTGAGAGCGCGCTGGCCGTGGCCCAGTCGGAGCTGGTGATGGCCGCCATCGCGGCCGCGCACCCGGATATCGGCCTGCGCCTTGTCACCATGAAGACCACGGGGGACAGGATATTGGACCGCTCCCTGGACAAAATAGGCGGCAAGGGGCTTTTTGTCAAAGAGCTGGACGCCGCCCTCCGGGAGGGGCGGGTGGACCTGACGGTCCACAGCTGCAAGGACCTGCCCATGGAGGAGACCCCCGGCCTGCCGCTGGCGGCTTTTTCCCGGCGGGAGGACCCCAGGGATGCGCTGGTGCTGCCGCTGGGGGCGGATGAGATCGACTGGAGCAGGCCCGTCGGCTGCTCCAGCCTCCGGCGCAAGCTGCAGCTGCAGAAGCTTTTTCCCCAGGCGCGGGTGGAGCCGGTCCGGGGAAACGTGCAGACCCGGCTGCGCAAGCTGGATGGCGGCGCGTTCGGCGCCCTGGTGCTGGCCGCGGCCGGGCTGAAGCGGCTGGGGCTGGAGTGGCGTGCGTACCGGTATTTCTCGCCGGAGGAGATCCTCCCCGCAGCCGGCCAGGGCATCCTGGCCGTCCAGTGCCGGGAGGGGATGGACACGGCGTTTTTGGACTGCGTCCGGGATCGTGAGGGGACGGTCTGCGCCCTGACGGAGCGGGCCTTCGTCCGCGCTCTGGGCGGCGGCTGCTCCTCCCCGACAGCGGCCTATGCCGCGGTCTCGGGGGACACGGTCCGTATCGAGGGACTCTATGTGGACGAAGAGGGCCGGCTCTGCCGGGGTTCCGCTGAGGGACCCTGCGCCCAGGGGGAGGTCCTGGCGCGGCAGCTGGCCCGGGAGCTGAAGGAGGGGGCGGTATGCCAGGGAAAGTAACGCTGGTGGGGGCCGGCCCCGGCGATCCGGGCCTGCTCACGGTGAAGGGCCGCAGGGCCCTGGAGGCGGCGGACGTGGTGGTCTATGACCGGCTGGTAAGCCCCGCGGTCCTGTCCATGATCCCGGAGGGGGCCCGGCGGATCGATGTGGGCAAACAGCCAAACCGCCATACCGTCCCCCAGAGCCGCATCAACCAGATCCTCCTGGAGGAGGCCGAGGCGGGGCACAATGTGGTGCGGCTGAAGGGAGGGGACCCCTTTGTCTTTGGCCGCGGCGGCGAGGAGCTGGAGCTGCTGGAGCGGAGCGGCGTGGCGTTTGAGGAGATTCCCGGCGTCACCTCCGCCGTGGCGGCGGCGGCCTGGGCGGGCATTCCCGTGACACACCGGGATCTCAGCTCCTCCCTCCATATCATCACCGGACATGCCCGGGAGGGCGGGCAGCTCTCCATCGACTTTGAGGCGCTGGTCCGGATGGGGGGGACGCTGGTGTTCCTTATGGGCGTGGCCGCCATGCCCGCGATCGTCAGGGGCCTGCTGGAGGCCGGTATGGACGGCGGCACGCCTGCGGCCATGGTGGAGAACGGCACGCTCCCCACCCAGCGCCGGTGTGACGCCACGCTGGCCACCCTGCCTCAGCGGGCCGGAGAGATGGGCATCCACAGTCCGGCGCTGATCGTTATAGGCGGCGTCTGCGCCCTGGCGGAGAAGTTCTGCTGGTTTGACCGCCTGCCCCTGAAGGGCAGGAAGATCCTGGTGACAAGGCCCAAGGCCCGCTCCGGCGCCCTGTCGGGGCGCCTGCGGGAGCTGGGAGCCGATGTGATAGAGTATCCCTGCATTGAGACGGCGCCGATCCTGCCCTGCCCCGACATGGAGCGGGCGCTGGAGCGGATCGGGGACTATGAGTGGCTGGCCTTTACCAGCCCCGCCGGAGTGGAGGCGTTCTGGAACTGTCTGGAAAAGGTTGGCCGGGACGCCAGGGCCCTGGGCGGGGTGAGGCTGGCGGCTGTCGGCCCCGGCACCGCCAGAGAGCTGGCCCTCCACGGCCTGCGTCCGGACTATGTGCCCCCCTCTTACGACGGCGGGCATCTGGGGCGGGCTCTGGCGGAGCTGGCCCGGGGCCGGGTGCTCCTGCTCCGGGCGGAGGGGGCAAACCGTGAGCTGGCGGAGGCATTGTCGGCCCGGGGCATCGCCTTTGACGATATCGCCTGCTACCGCACCAGCTATGACAATCCCCGCTCAGCCGCTCTGCGCGGCGCGTTGGAGGCGGGAGAGATCGAATATGCCGCCTTTACTTCCGCCTCCACTGTTAAGGGCTTCGCCGCCTCGGTGGGGGAGGGCGCGGACTTCTCCCGCATCACCGGCCTGTGCATTGGCCGGCGGACGGCGGAGGAAGCAAAAAAATACGGCCTTTCCGTCCGGACCGCCAGAGAGGCCACCATGGACGCCCTGGTGGAGCTGGCTGTGGCTGTCTGCGAAGAAAATTCCTACGAAGGAGACTAAAGCAATGGAACTGATTCACCGCCCCCGCCGTCTGCGCCGGACCGACGCGGTGCGCCGGCTGTGCCGGGAGACCAGGCTGTCGCCCGACAGCCTGATCTACCCCATTTTTGTGGACGAGACCCTGCGGGGGACACGTCCTATCGAGTCCATGGACGGGCAGTACCACTACGGCCTGGACAGCGTATGTCTGGCTGCGGAGGAGTGTCTCGCCCACGGCGTGAACCACTGCATCCTCTTCGGGCTCCCCGCCGCGAAGGATGAACAGGGCTCCTCCGCCTGGGCAGAGCGCGGCGTAGTGCAGGAGGCTATCCGGGCTGTCAAGGCGAAGTATCCGGACTTCTATGTCATTACGGACGTATGCCTGTGTGAATATACCAGCCACGGCCACTGCGGCGTACTCTGCGGCCGCGAGGTGGACAACGACAAGACGCTGGGGCTTCTCACCAAGGTGGCCCTGTCCCACGCCGCCGCGGGGGCGGATATGGTGGCCCCCAGCGACATGATGGACGGCCATGTGGCTGCTATCCGGCAGGCATTGGACGGGAATGGCTACGAGAATATCCCCATTATGGCCTACTCCGCCAAATACGCCTCCGCTTTCTACGAGCCCTTCCGGGCCGCCGCGGGCTCAGCCCCCGCCTTCGGGGACAGGAAGGGCTATCAGATGGACCCCCACAACCGGCGGGAGGCCCTGCGGGAGTGCGCGCTGGATGCGGAGGAGGGCGCGGATATCCTGATGGTGAAGCCGGCCCTCTGCTATCTGGATGTGATCCGGGAGTGTGCCGACGCCTTTGACCTGCCCCTGTGCGCCTACTCCGTCTCCGGCGAGTACGCCATGATCAAGGCGTCCGCCGCCGCCGGGCGGATCGACGAACACCGCATTATGTGCGAGACGGCGCTGGCCGTCTTCCGGGCCGGGGCGGATATGCTGATCACCTACTACGCCAAGGAGCTGGCGGACGCGATCCGGCAGGGGGAGATAGGATAAGGTCATCCTGTTCCCATATACATTTTGTTGTCCTTTTCCCCCGTGGGAAAAGGACCAAAAGCACGCTTAGGAGGGGCTGGCCCCTCCTAAGGACCTCCCTCATTTTTTGTTTAGTAACGCAACGGCGGAGTCTGGTCTTGTCTACCGGCGGTGCACGCCTGTGACAACGGCAGGCGAAGCGGCTGCTTTAGCATTGTTCTAACGGACGATCCATAGGCCCTGGGGTGCGGCGTACAGTGCCCATAGTTTCCATCTGCTGTGCAACTTTTCCCCCTTTTGTGTGAAACTATAGATAGTTTTGCACAGAAGGGGGATTTTTCTATGTCCGGATATATTTCGGAGAAGGAGATTGGGCGGTTTGTTTCCTATTTGCGGGAGGAGGAGCGCAGCGAAGCCACGGTGGAGAAATACCGGCGGGAGGTGGCGCGGTTTGCCTCTTGGCTGGAGGGCCGGGAGGTAACGAAAGACTTGGCGGTGGCATACAAAAGCCGCCTGTCCGGGGTCCGGACGGCGGCAGGAGTCAACGGCGCGGTGACGGCGTTGAACTGCTTCTTTGGTTTCATGGGCTGGCAGGACTGCAGGCTGAAAGCGGCGAAAATGCAGCGGCGGATCTTTCGGGAGGAAGCCAAAGAGCTGACCGCAGCGGAGTACCGCCGCCTGCTGGCGGCGGCAAAGGGCAGGCAGAACCAGCGCCTGCTGCTGGTCATGGAGGCCATCTGCTCCACAGGCATCCGGGTTTCTGAGCTGCGGTTTTTCACTGTGGAAGCGGCGCGGTGTGGCTGGGTGGAGGTAAGAAACAAGGGAAAGACGAGGACCGTCTTCCTCCCCAACAAGCTGCAAAAGCTGTTGCTGAAATATGCGAAGGAGCGGGGGATTCTCAGCGGGCCGGTATTCGTCACACGGAACGGCAAGCCCCTGGACAGGAGCAACATCTGGAAGGACATGAAGGCGCTGTGCGCCGCGGCGGATGTAGCACCCTCCAAGGTCTTTCCCCACAACCTGCGGCACTTATTCGCCCGGACGTACTACCAGCTGGAGAAGGATATCGTCAGGTTAGCGGACATCCTGGGCCACTCCAGCGTCAACACCACCCGCATCTACACCATGGAGTCCGGCG
>CABKMV010000068.1 GCA_902373635.1 uncultured Oscillospiraceae bacterium | reverse complement strand
GACCGGGGGCGGCGGGATCCTGGTATCCAACATCCCGGAACCCGGCTGGGCCATGCTCATCAACTGACGGCGCAGAGGCCGTCCGCTGGAAAGGACAAAAGCGAGAAGCAGCGGCCCGCGCCAGATAATGGCGCGGGCCGCTGCTTCTTCATTACGCATTTGAACCGTCAGGGTCGTCCCAGACCTCCAGTATCTCGCCGGTCGTTATATCAAATCTCTCCCGGTGGGCCAAAAACAGGCTCCCATCCGGCCGGTAGGCATAGGTATTTCTGGAATGGGCGTCTGAGCTGCCGCCGTTGAACTCATAGGTGAGCTGCCGGGCCTCCCGGTCTATCGTCAGATCCCACCCCAGGGTAAACGCGTAGCGGAAAGTTCCCGTCTCCGGGTCGTACAGCCACCAGGCGCCGGTCCAGTTGTACGCGGCGCTGCAATCCAGCTGGAGGCAGATATCCGTATAGCCGTCAAAATTCACGTCTTCCAGGCGCAGTCCCCCGTCCTCATCCTGGGCTAGGGTGTGGTAGTCCGTGCTGTTCTCTCCCCACTGGTCCACGATGGCCTCCCGGGTATAGAACGACTGGTATCCGCCGTCGTCCCAGATCAGCTCCACCTGGGAGACGCCGTACCTGCCGCTGCCCAGCTGCCGCCCGTAGAGGTACAGCGTGCCGGTCCTCCCCTCATTGACGGTGAAGTCCGTCTTTTGCAGCAGGTCGTCGCTCTCGCCGGGGGCGGAGGAGGAACCGTCGCCCCACAGGACGCCGCCCACCTGCCAGAAGGTGACGGTGGCGTTCCAGCTCTCCACGGGGTAGACGATCTGGCAGAGGAACAGCGTAACGGTCTCATCGCCGCAGTCCGCCTCCACCAGGAGGCTCTGCTCCTGGCCGTTGTTGGGTTCGAAGGTATATACCACCGTCAGGCCATCCGCCGCGCAGGACCTGCCCTGCTGTTCCAGATAGCGGAGCGCCACGTCCTGCCAGTCCGTGGCCCAGGCGCTGCCGCCCTCCAGCAGCTCGACGATGAAGGGGGTGGCGATCTCCGGCCAGCCGCCCAGGCGGTAGGAGATGTCCATGCCCATATAGAGGCGGCAGACGATATACTCCTCCCAGGTCCAGCCATCCTCCATCACGGTGCTGGTCCAGGCGCTCTCCTCAAAGGTGACGCCGCCGTCGCCGTCCACGCAGAAGATCAGCACCGGGCTGCCCATGGAGCTGGTCTCCGTCACCCAGCCGTTCTCCTCGCTCCTGCCACCGGCGAATGTCACCTTGCTGATGTCGTCGGGCTTCAGGCGGTACTCCAGATTCCAGACGGAGTAGCTTTTGCCGTCAATTTCATAGCTGGTGTAGCTCCACAGGCCGCTGATGTAGCTGTCCACGATCTCCGGCCCCTCCGGCAGGGCCTCCCCCTCGGCGGGGACGATATAGTCGCTGGACGCCAGGCTCTGGGCGGCGCTGTTGACATAGGTCCAGGCCGCGGACTCCACGGCGGCGTACAGTATGTTGGTGAAGCTGCGGATCTTCCCGTCCACAATGGTCATGGTTCCCCCGGTGACGCCGCCGCTCATGTTTCCGCCGGGCAGGCTCAGCTCCAGCGTGACGGTATCCCCGCTCTTTGTGCCGCTGAGAACGTCCACCGCGCAGTAGTTGGTGTCGCCGTGGGCGAAGAACCAGCTGTCGGTGTCCTCATGGTAGATCCACAGGCTGCCGAAGCCGCCCCGGAAGTCCTCCACCGTATAGCCGGTGTACTCCTGCAAAAATGCATCGGCCAGCGCCCGGGTGATCCCGGTATAGTCGCTGTCCGGCCGGTAGCCAAAGGTCTCCTCGTAGATCTCGTCGGCATTCCCCGGCACGTGGGTCAGGATAGAGCCGTCCGCCTGCACGTCCTGATAGTTGTAAAACAGCTCCCCAAGGGGCAGGTACCGCACGTCGGTGTACAGCCGGGAGACAAAGCCGTTGAGCTCTATGCTGGAGAGCTTCTCCTGCCAATCGGCCAGCTCCTCCTCCGTCAGCGGCTCCCCCGCCGGCTCCTCCGCCTGCTTCAGCCCCACGCTGCAGGCCGCGGTCAGGGTCAGCACCAGCGCCAGTATCAGCGCCGCCGCCCCCTTTTTCCGTCCCGGCGCGCCCAGGATATTGCGGAACCGGGCCTTCATGACCCCAGCCCCGCCGTAGAAGTGGGTGGAGAGGGCGGCGCGGCTGAGCCCCCTCTGCCGGTGGAGATCGGCCAGCAATGTCTCGCTGTAGGCCCGGCGGGCCTCCGTGTCGGCTCCCTCCACCACCGCGTCGTCGCACGTCAGCTCCATGTCCGCCCCGGCCTCCCGCCTGAGCAGGTACACCAGGGGGTTGAACCAGTGGAGGGCGTTGGCCAGGAGCAGCAGCAGCTGGTACCACAGATCCTGCCGGCGGTAGTGGGTCAGCTCGTGGCGCAGGATGAACCCCAGCTCCCGCTCTCCGTAGTCCTCGCCGGGCAGGAGCAGGCGGGGCCGCAGCAGCCCGATCACCATGGGGGACCCCGCGGCGGGGCTGACCCGCAGCTGGGGGCGGCGGCGCGTCAGCCCCATCTCCCGGCACACCGCGTCGTAGGCGGCCTCGGTTTCCGCCCCCGCCGCCCGGCTCCAGCGCAGGGCGCTGCGGGAGAACCAGAGCGTCCCGACGAGGTGGTAGAGCAAAAAGCACACAATCCCCGCCAGCCACAGTGCGGTCAGGATGGTTTCCGCCTTGATGGTGATCCCCGCGGTGCGGTAGGCCTGGGCCAGCTCCTCCGGGGAGGAGGCGTCAAAGAGGCCGATCTCCCCCCGGTTTGGCGGCAGGACCCGGTCCGGGTCCTCGCCGCTGCGGTAGGTCTGTGTACGGACGCCGGTCAGCTCCCCCACCGTCACCTGGCGGTAGGGCACCTCCACCACCACCGGCGGCGCGGCGTTCTCCACGGCGGGGATCAGCTGCTCCCACTGCACCGGGGCCAGGAGCAGCAGCACCGCCAGCACCGGCCAGACCCAGTACCGCCACCGGGGGCGGTACCGCTTGTCCAGGGCGGGCTTCAGGCAGGCCAGCAGCGCCGCCGCGGCCCCCACCACGGCGCTCCACTTCAAGGTATCCAGCAGATGCTCCATCTATTTCCCCTCCAATTCGTCCAGATAGCGCCGCAGATCATCCAGCTCGGCCTGGCCGATGGCCTTCCCGTCCACCAGGGAGGCCACCATGCCCTTAAAGCTGCTGCCATAGAGCCGGTCCAGCACGCTGCGGCCCTCGGCGGCCTTGTAGTCCCCCTCTGAGAGCAGGGGGCGGTAGTAGTTCACACGGCCCCGCTTCTCGCTGGCGAGAAAGCCCTTGTCAATGAGCCGGTTCAGGGCCGTGATGACGGCGGGCAGGGCCCAGTCCCGGCTGCCCTTCAGTTTTTCGTGGATGTAGGTGGAGGTCACGGCCTCCCCGGCCCCCCACACCGCCAGCATAATCTCCAGCTCCGCGTCGCCCAGGCGCTTGATCGTCCCCATGCGTTTCCCTCCTGCGTCCATGTTATACATTTGTATAGCTTAATATTATTATACAGCCGTATAATAAAAAGGCAAGTTACAATTTGGTAACAGAAACGCCCCGGCCTGCCGGGGCGGCCTTTTCTCCGCCGGGAGCCCCATAAAAGAACGGGAGCGGCACGGCCTCCGGCCGTGCCGCTCCCGTGAATCGCAGGTAGCGCTTAAGGCGTTTATTCCAATCCGGGGAAGCGCTCATCCAGATCCATGTAAAGACTGGCAAAGTCGTGGAAGAAGCGCTCCCGCTGCTGGGGCGTCAGTTTCAGGAGCTTTTCAAAGGTCTCCAGCGACACGTTGCTCAACGAGAAAAGCAGCTCCGTGTAGGCCTTCTTTTCAAAGCCATACTGGACTTCCCAGTCGCAGAGCTTTTTCATGCCGTAATAGTAACAGGTGAAATAGCCCGGCCGGTCCTCATGGGCCTGTACCTGCCCTCTGGCGGAGCGGCGGTCAAAGCCCAGCTCCCGCTCATACAGGCGGACGGCCTCCTCAATCGGCCTGCCGTAATAGTACAGCATCAGGTCCGCCTGGATCCGCACCGCCGTGTGGTGGCGGCGGTAGGCGACAAACAGCGGGTAGAAGGGGTCTTCGCCGTAGATAAATTCAAAGGCGTGCTCGGTGCGGTGGCACATGCCCTCCATCAGCGGGATGCTTTTGGCGCCGATCTTCATGGTTTCCGGGATGGGGTCGGTGATGGTGCGCACAAACTGCACATGGTGCCCCGGATAGGCCTCGTGGAGGCAGTCCATTTTCAGCCAGCCGTCCGTTGCCGCTGTGTAGTTATATTGGTTCAAAAACATCTGCCCGGTGATGGGCCGCCTCTTAGCGTCCCCGCTGGAGAAGCCGCCCCAGGGGAACGACTCCCGCAGCTTCCAGGGGATCTCCACCAGCTGGCAGCACTCATCCTCCGGCAGGCGGACGTACTCGTGGGCCAGGGCCCTTGTCCGCTTCAGATACCCGGCGGCACGGGCAAACATCTCCTCCGGAGAGCCGCAGGGCCCGGCGTACTTGAAGAGCAGATCGTTCACCTGGGCCATTGTCTCCGGGCGCGGCTCCCCCTTGTCATCGGCGAGACGGGCGGCAATTTTAAAGCAGTTGGCCCGGGTTTTTTCCATCTCGGCCTCTCCCCAGGAGAGCAGCTCGTCCAAATTTACGCCCCGGAGATCCCGCAGCAGAGCGCGGTAGGCCTCCCTGGGCATCTGGATGGTCCGCCGGGAGTCCGAAAGGGGCGCGCTGTCTTCCCCGCCGTCTGTCAGCAACCGGGCCAGCTCCGCAGCATACTCGCCCATGCGTTTGCCCGCCAGGTCCATGGTCGTTTTCAGCTCTGGGCTGTAAAAGGTGGTCCGGGCCATTCCGGCCTGCGCATCCCGCAGGGCCGCGATGGCGCCCCGCAGCCGGGCGGGTTTCGCGCTGCGGTACCAGCTCCGGATTCCCCCCCAGACGGCGGGCATCTGTCCGTACAGGTCCACCAGCAGCCTGTCCTTCTCCTCCTGGCAGCGGCAGTCCCGGTCGATGCGGCTGTACATCCAGAAAAAGGGTTCCAGCGATTCGGAGGGATTCTCGTAGAGGGAGGCCAGCTTCCAGTCCACCGAGTCCAGGAAATCCTGGAAATGCCCTTTCACCAAGTCAAACTGGGGCTCCGGCGTCGGCAGCGCGGCCACCTGCTCCCGCAGCCGGCTGAGCCGCTGCTCATGGGCGGCCTTTTCTGCTATGTCTGGTACAAAGGGATCCCGCTCATAGGAGCCGCGGCAGTTCAGCCGGTAAAAAAGGTCCGCGCAGTCCCGGTCTGTCTCCCGGTAGCGGCTCCTCAGCTTTTCGTATTCTTGTTGTATCATGTTCCATTCTCCTTGTCTGCTTCGCTGAATTGTCCTTCGACAGGGCCAGTATACCCCTTTTTTCCCCGGCGCGCAATCTGCTGGGCCTGATCCGGGCCCTGAATCGCTGAAGACAGGAGAACAGAAGAGGCCGCAGCGGCTCAAGGTGAATTGGCCGAAGGCCAAGAGAGGGCGGCCTGGGCCGATGCCGCAAGGAAAATTGCTATCATTAGAGGCCGGCCAGCCCCGCAAAAAACAAGCGCGCGGCGGAGGTGGTCTGCGGCATCCCGGTGTGGGCGAAGGGCGGGCCGCTGTAGGTACGGCAAAACGCCGGCATGACGCAATGCGTCATGCCGGCGTCTGCCTCTTTCAGATCCTCTCACAGCCGCCGGGCGCAGCGGAAACGTCTGCCCCGGCAAATTTTTTGCCCAAATCCAGCAGCTTTGCGCCTCCCACTTTCGACGCATGCCGCTCGATGCTGTCCGCGAGGGGCTGGTCCGACAAGTTGCAGATGCAAAAATCCGACCGCTCGATGATCGCCTTGGCTGTCCGCAGCCACTGTGCCCGGGGCCGCCGCGCCTGGGTATCCACGTTCTCCACCGCATCGCAGGGCGGGACCAGGCTGGATACCGTTTCTTCCCACGCCTTCTCCGGCATCTCCGGGCAGTGGGTGATCGCCACCAGCTGAACATCCCATCCCGCGCCTGGGGAGACGACCCGCCGCAATACATTTATGTACCCGGAACGGCAATACTCAGCGGCAATGTTGAATTGCCGCACGTGATACCGGTCCCACAGGAACCTGACCGCCTGCTCAAAGGCGGACAGGCTCTCATATGTCAACGGCCCCAGGGCGAAAATACCGCACTGCACCGGCGGGGCGGGCTCCTGCCCCCACAGGCCCACCAGCCTTTGCCTCGCGGCCCGCCGCAGGCTCCTGCCCGCCCGCTGGGACAACTGCTGGGCCGCCGAGGAGGAGATCCCCAGTATCTCCCCGATCTCCCGGTGGCTCCGCCCCTCCAGCGCGCCCCTCAGCGCCAGCCCCTCCCGCTCCGGCAGGGCCGCGGCGCCCTCCAGGATGCGGGCCGCCGTCTCCGGACTGGTCATGTCCAGGACGGTCAACCCCGCGGCCCTGGCATAGAAATACTGCCGGTTCTCCGGCGCGCAAAAAGCAAAATAGAGATAGCTGATCAAATGGGTGGACTGCTGGATGGTCCACCTCTCTACTTTTTTGTGGGCCGTGACAGGGGAACCGGAAACCGGGGGCGGGGCGGCCACGCGGTCCGCCACGCAGGGCGGGAGCTTGCCCCTGCCGCCGGCCAGGTCCGCCGCAAAGCGCTCCCGCTCCTCCGCCGGGACGACCCAGGTGATGGAGATCCGCTTCTGGGGGAAGCGCTGCCTGGCCTCCAGAACGGCGGCAAGGCACAGGTCGTAAAAAGTCCCCTGGTTATAAAACAGGAACTCCGCCTCATCGTGCTCTTCTACCAGCCCATAGACCGCCCTTGCCAGCTTTTCATATATGTCCTTGTCATGCACTTCTTTGTGCCCTAAAAATGTACAGACGAACATCGTCACTTCCCTCCATTTATCCTCCCGACTATTCCCGTGCACGGGAATAGTCGGGTATTTTTATTGCTATCATAAAGAAAATACCGTATGGGTATTAACCAAATGATAGCAGGTAGAAAAGATGAATGACCAATATTCGCAGATTATCGTCAATCGAATACTGTCATTATGTAAGCAACGCGGTATCACCATATACCAATTGGCTGGTATGAGCGGTGTTAGTTATTCAACACTTGATAACCTTATAAACTACAAAACATTCAACCCCAAAATAAAGACACTCCACAAAATTGCAACTGCTTTTAGCTTGACATTGGCAGAATTTTTTGACTTCCCGGAATTAAATAATTATTCATTTGATGACAGAACGGAGGAATAAATCGGACTGCATATCCCCTTTTGGGCTATTGATACTCACATTTTACACCTATCAGTTCGTATTTGCAACTATTATATCGTAACCAAAACGAACTAAAAATTGCACGATATGAACCAGCAGGAGGCGATATGTATGACACACAGTGAATTGCTCTTGTTTGGTGAGCGTATCCGCAGCAGGAGAGACTCTCTTAATCTTACACAGGAGCACGTCTCCGATGAACTTCATATTAGTCTGCGATTTTATCAAATGATTGAGCGTGGTGAAAAGAGCGTGTCTCTAAACACCTTAACAGGGCTAAGCAAAATTTTAAATATAAGTGTTGACTATTTGCTGTTCGGGGATTTATCCAGTCAATTAGATAACCCCATAGCTAATACGCTCAAACAGCTGTCTCCGAGACAGAGAAGCGACGCTGCAAAAATCTTGCAGTTATATCTGGATGGTTGTAATGATGTCCCTAGCAGCAATGCGAAATGATGAGTTTTCTATGAAGTATAATATACGCAGAAACAAAGCACCAGAGGGGCGAGCGTATGAAGGATGTGCTAGAAGAGATCACCAGGCTGCGTTTAAAACGCGGCTGGTCTGAATATGAGCTGGCCAAGCATTCTGGATTAGCCCAATCGACCATTTCGACATGGTACAGTAAGGGTCAGACTCCCACCATACAAACTCTGGATAAAGTCTGCAAGGGCCTTGGAATCACGCTGTCTCAATTCTTTGCGGAAGGTGATGACGCAATATCTCTTACACCGAGGCAAAGGGAAATGCTAGATAACTGGTCTTCTCTGACGAAGAAACAGCAAGACCTCTTTTTGGAATTATTCAAGAGCATACCATAATACAATGGATGGTAGCATTTGAATTGCGTTGCATCCATGGGCGGTGAGCATATGCGGGCCAAAAAAGAAATCAACATCCATATCGGAAACGAAATCAGAATTGCAAGAGAGCGGGCAGGACTAACACAAGAGCAATTTGGTGAGTTGGTTTCCCTAGGAACCAAAAATGTTTCGGATATTGAACGCGGCGTAGCGGGGATTACTATATCGACATTAAAGCGGATTTGCGAAAAATTATCTATCTCTAGCGATTTGATTATTTTTGGCGACAAAGGGACAAATGACGTGGAATATCTTGCTGACCGAATGGCAAGGCTCCCGCCAGATCAATTTGAAGCTGTCAAAGATTTTCTTAATCAGACTTTTCAATTGTTTGCCCGGCTAGATAAGTACGAAGGGTCATGATTTTATGGATCAATATGGAACAATCGTTATAAAGCTGGACAAGCTGATCCAAGAAAGCGGCATGAGCAAAAACAAATTAAGTCACCGGGCGGAAATGCAGCGCACACAGATCAACCATTATTGTAATAATACGATTTCCCGATTGGACATTGATGTGCTTGCAAGACTATGTACTGTTTTGGAGTGCGAGATTGGCGATCTGCTAGAGTTTATTCCGCCTGCCAGTAAGGAATAAGGGGCCTCGTTTTGCGTTATCTATGCGCAATGGAGGCATATTTTGATAAACCAGCAAGCCCCCGCCGGACGGCGGGGGCTTGCTTTACATTATTCATCTAACTTCAAGACCGCCATAAACGCCTCGGTGGGCAGCTGCACGGTGCCCAGGTTCCGCATCTTCTTCTTGCCCTCTTTCTGCTTCTCCAGCAGCTTCTTCTTCCGGGTGATATCGCCGCCGTAGCACTTGGCCAGCACGTCCTTGCGCATGGCCTTCACCGTCTCCCGGGCGATGATCCGGCCGCCGATAGCCGCCTGGATGGGCACCTCAAAGAGCTGGCGGGGGATGTTCTCCTTCAGCTTCTCGCACAGCCGCCGGGCCCGGGGATAGGCCTTGTCCCGGTGGGCAATGAAGCTGAGGGCGTCCACCTGGTCGCCGTTGAGGAGCAGATCCACCTTCACCAGGTCGCTGGCGCGGTAGTCCGAAAGCTCGTAGTCCAGGGAGGCGTAGCCCTTGGTGTGGGCCTTGAGGGTGTCAAAAAAGTCGTAAATGATCTCGTTGAGGGGCATCTGGTAGTGGAGCTCCACCAGATTGGTGTCCAGATACTGCATGTCCTTGAACTCGCCCCGGCGGTCCTGGCACAGGGGCATGATGTTGCCCACATACTCGTTGGGGGTCAGGATGGAGACCTTGACAAAGGGCTCCTGGGCCTCGGCGATGGAGGCGGGGTCGGGGTAGTTGTGGGGATTGTCCACCAGCACCTCTGTCCCGTCGGTCTTGGTGACTTTGTAGATGACGGAGGGGAGGGTGGTGATGAGGTCCAGGTCAAACTCCCGCTCCAGCCGCTCCTGGATGACCTCGCTGTGGAGCATGCCCAAAAAGCCGCAGCGGAAGCCGAAGCCCAGCGCCACAGAGCTCTCCGGCTCAAAGGTCAGGGAGGCGTCGTTGAGCTGCAGCTTCTCCAGGGCGTCCCGCAGATCCGGGTACTTGCTGCCGTCCTCGGTGTACACGCCGCAGTAGACCATGGGCTGGGCCTTGCGGTAGCCGGGCAGGGGCTCCTCCGCCGGGTCGTCCGCGCCGGTAACGGTGTCGCCCACCTCGGTGTCCCGGATGTTCTTGATGGAGGCAGTGAGATAGCCCACCTGGCCCGCCTGGAGGGTGTCCCGGCTCTCGTAGCCCAGGGGCCGCAGCAGGCCGCACTCCAGCACCTGGTACTGGGCGCCGCTGGCCATCATCTTGATATTCATGCCCTTTTTCAGGGTGCCCTCCATGATGCGGAAGTAGACAATGACCCCCTTGTAGGCGTCATAGTAGCTGTCGAAGATCAGCGCCCGGAGGGGGGCGTTGGGATCGCCGGTGGGGGCGGGGATGTTGTGTACCACGTCCTCCAGCACCGCCGGGATATTGATGCCCACCTTGGCGGAGATCTCCGGCGCGTCCATGGCCGGGATGCCGATGATGTCCTCGATCTCATGCTTGACCTTCTCCGGGTCGGCGGCGGGCAGGTCGATCTTGTTCACCACCGGGCGGATCTCCAGGTCGTTGTCTATTGCCAGGTAGGTGTTGGCCAGGGTCTGGGCCTCGATGCCCTGGCTGGCGTCCACCACCAGGATAGCCCCCTCACAGGCGGCCAGGGAGCGGCTGACCTCGTAGTTGAAGTCCACATGGCCCGGTGTGTCGATGAGGTTCAGGGTGTAGGTCTGGCCGTCCTCGGCCTTGTAGTCCAGGGTGACGGCCCGGGCCTTGATGGTAATGCCCCGCTCCCGCTCCAGGTCCATATTGTCCAGGAGCTGGCTCTCCATGTCCCGCTCCGCCACCGCGCCGCATTGTTCCAGCAGACGGTCGGCCAGGGTGGACTTGCCGTGGTCGATGTGGGCGATGATGCTGAAATTTCTGATGTTTTCCTGGTTCATAGCGTACCTCTGTTTTTGGTTTTTGCTTTGCCCCTTTTTAGGGGTATTCCGCGCTCCGGCGCGGGTTACGGGGCTCCGGCCCCAAACCCTGGTTCATTTGTGGGCCTTCCCGGCCCACACCCGGTTTTTTGGCGGGGCTTCCCGCCCCGGACCCTGTCTTTCGTGGGCCTCCCCGGCCCACACCCGGCCTACTTTCCCCACGGCGGGAAAGTAGGCAAAGGGCCGCTTAAACCTACGGTTTAAGGATCCCTTTGTTTCATCGGACTGGGTGATATCTTGTTTGCATCCAGCCACTGAATGAAATATCCTACGGGTTTCTAATCTCCGCCGGGTATCTTATCCGACTTCGGCTGTCGCCCTGTTAAAGGGGTAGATGTATCTAAGGGTGCTTATTGGGCAGATTGATCTGGTTTTCCCGGAACCCATTCCAGCAAATCGCCGGGCTGACACTCCAGCAGGCCACAGACGGTATCCAGATTATCCACTGTAATGGAGGTATTACCTTTACGAAACTTTTGCAGGGTGCTTTCCGCCAGCAGTTTTTCCTTCCTCAACCGGTAACTGCTATAACCCGCTTTTTTTAATTGTTCACCGATATCTACTTTATATTTTATCATAAAAATTCTCCAAATGCACGCGATCAAGTGTTGACTTGGCACGCGATCCCGTGTATAATATCCTTATCACTTATAAAAAGGAGGCGCTTTGATGGACCCTGTTATGCGGGAGCTATTTTATCAGATTATCGACCATACGCTGGTAAACTATTATTCCATAACCAACTATTATGAGCGGGAATCGAATCGGGACAAGCTCTGTCGGCAGCTGGAGGACCAGCTTACGCCGGATCAGAGGCATCTGTTTGACGAGATCCATATTGCCTACGGCTGTGTTCAAAACAGTGAACTGGAGGCTGTCTTTTTGGCCGCCTACGATCAGCTTCTCACAATCCTCCGCCCGAAGCTGGCGATATAATCCCCGCCGCAGCCGGTATAACACCCCCGGGGGTAGCCCCTCTGGCGAGGGGCCCGCAGGCCCCTTGAAG
>CABKMV010000067.1 GCA_902373635.1 uncultured Oscillospiraceae bacterium | reverse complement strand
GACAAAGGATTCCAAAACCATTGGTTTTGGCGATCTTTTGGGTACTTTTCAATCGCTTGAAAAGTACCCCGGGGTCCGGGGCGCGTAGCCCCGGGAAGGCGCGGGTCGGCCAGCCCCGGGAGAGTGTGGGCCGCGCAGCCCCACAAACGACTACCCGCCCTTGGGCGCAGGGATCTGTCTGGACACCGAGAGCACGATGCCCACCTCCACCAGCTGGATGGCCAGGGCCGTGCCGCCATAACTGAAGAAGGGCAGCGAGATGCCGGTGGCCGGGATGAAGCCCGTCACCACGGCGATATTCAGGAAGGTCTGCAGCGCGATCTGGGTGGTGACGCCCACCACCAGGAGGCTGCCGAACCGGTCTTTCGCGTGAATGGCGATCCAATAGCCCCGGATGATCAGCAGGGCGAAGAGGATCATAATGAGACTGGCGCCCACCAGGCCCAACTCCTCGCAGACCACGGCGAAGATGAAGTCATTGTGCTCTTCAGGCAGGAACATGAACTTCTGCCGGCTCTTGCCCAGGCCAACGCCCAGCAGGCCCCCGGAGCCGATGGTGATCAGGCTCTGGGCCATCTGCCAGCTGGCGTCCTTCATGTCCCACCAGGGGTCGTGCCAGGTCTTGATACGGTCGGAGTTGTAACCGATCTTTTCCATCAGATCGGTGAAAAGCATCAGATACGCGCCGACGCCCACCGTGCCAACACCCGCCGCGATCCAGCCCCAGTGGATACCGCCCACCACCATCATGGCCGCGCCCATGCCGAAGATCAGGATAGCGCCGGAGAGATGCGGCTCAACAGCGGTCAGTCCGGCTACCAACAGCAGTAGGAGGATGTGGGGGAGAAAACCCTTTCGAAAGCTCTCCATCCTCTCCCGCCGCTTTGAAATGGACGCTGCGAAGTAGAGGATGACACCCAGCTTCGCCACCTCCGACGGCTGGAAGGTAAAGCTGGTACCGGGAACCCCCAGCCAGCGGACGGCGCCGTTCTCCCCCAGTCCCAACAGTCTGCCGTATTTATTGGGGCCGGGGATAACCACCAGCACCAACAAAACGGCAGAGACGATCAACGCCATACGTGCCGCGCCGCGGAAACGCTGGTAGTTGATTTTGGAAATGGTGAACATGGCAAACAGGCCCAGAGCGGCAAAGGCGGCCTGCCGCTTGAAGTAGTGGAGGGCGTCGTTCTTATACGCCTGGGCGGAGGGGAAGGAGGCGGACAGCAGCATGATCAATCCGATCACCAGCAGGATCAGTGTCAGCAGCAAAAAGGGCAGATCCATGGGACCCCGTGCGGCCTCCCAGGCCTCCCGTTCCCGGCGGCGCTGCTCCCGCACCTGCTGGCGCTTTACTTCCCGCTGTTCCTCTCGGGTCATGGCAGTACTCCTCCTCTCTCAGTACTTCTCCCGCAGGGAGATTACAGGATCATCCGGTTGATCACCCCGAACAGGGCCAGGGCACAGAACAGAGTGGACACAGCGGTGAAGACCGTGACAATCTTCACCTCGCTCCATCCGCACATCTCAAAGTGGTGGTGGATAGGGGCCATTTTGAAGATCCGCTTCCCGTGGGTCAGCTTAAAATAGACCACCTGCAGGATGTCGGACAGCGTCTCAATGATATACACAATGCCCACCAGGATCAGTATCAGGGGCATATCGAAGGCAAAGGCCAGGCCGGCCACCGCGCCGCCCAGGAACAGGGACCCAGTGTCCCCCATGAACACCTTGGCGGGATGGGCGTTAAAGAGCAGGAACGCCAGCAGCCCCCCCAGCAGCGCCGCCGAGAAGACGCCCAGCTGGGTGTATCCCCACCAGGTGGCCACGGAGACGAAAAACAGGGCCACCGGGATGGTAACGGAGGTGGACAGGCCGTCCAGCCCGTCGGTGATATTCACCGCGTTGACGGTGCCCACGATGACAAAGGCGGCAAACACCATGTACAGCGGCCAGTTCAGGGGAATGCTGATATTGGCGAAGGGGATGTACAGGTTGGGCGAAAGCATGCCCTCATAGCGCATCAGCATCAGGAACGCGATGGCCGCGGCCAGCTGGAGCAGGAACTTCTGCAGAGCAGTCAGGCCCAGGTTCTGGTGGTGCTTCACCTTCTCATAGTCGTCCAAAAAGCCGATGACGCCGAACACCAGCGCGAAGAAAAAGATATAGATGTGGGAGAGGTCCCCCTCCAGCATGCCCGGCCAGCCCACAATCAAAATGGCGACGGCAATGCCGATGATGAACATAAGCCCCCCCATGGTGGGGGTGCCGGCCTTGGTGGAGTGCCACTTGGGCCCCACCTCCCTGATCTCCTGTCCGGCCTTCAGCCGCCGCAGGGCGGGCAGGATGACCTTCCACCCCAACAGGGCCGTTACAGTGAAGCTGAGAATACATGCAAGCAGCATTTTCATAAAACCTCTCCCTCTGTCCTGACCGCGTCAGGCGCTCTCCTTTTGTCCAATCAATCTCCGGCGGCGGCCCGGCTGTGCTCGGCCACGACCTCCCGCTCGTCCAGATGGCGCTTCTCATTGCCCACCACCTGATACGTCTCATGGCCCTTGCCGGCCAGGATGATCACATCCCCCGGCTGGGCGCGGTCCATGGCGTAGTGGATCGCCTCGATGCGGTCCTCCACCACGACGTAAGGCGTCTGCGTGCCGATCATGCCATCCACGATATCCGCGATAATAGCGCTGGGCTGCTCTGTGCGGGGGTTATCTGAGGTGACAATGACGAAATCCGCCAGGCGGGCGGCAATGGCCCCCATCTTAGGCCGCTTGGTCCGGTCCCTGTCGCCGCCGCATCCGAAGAGGGCCACGACCCGCCCCTGGGCAAAGCCCCGCGCGGCGGAGAGCACATTCTCCAGAGCGTCCGGGGTGTGGGCGTAGTCGATCAGCATCGTGTAGTCCCCGGGCGTAGGCACAACCTCCACCCGGCCCTTCACGTGGGCGCTGTGGAGGAGGACATGGGCGCCGTCCCGGAGGGGCACGCCCAGCGCCTGGGCCGCCGCCAGGACCCCCAGGGTGTTGTAGACCATAAAGCCGCCGGGGATCCCCACATGGACGGGCACCGTCTCTGTCTCCGTTACAGCGTCAAAGGAGATCCCCTCGGCGGAAAGCCGGATATTCCGGGCCGCCAGATCCGCCGTATGCTCCCCGAAGGAAAAGCGCCGGCAGGCGGCCTCCGCCATGAGGCGCTCCGACCAGCTGTCGTCGGCGTTGTACACACCTACGTCACACTGCCGGAACAGCAGCGCCTTGGCGTCACAGTAGTTCTCCATGGTACCGTGGAAATCCAGGTGGTCCTGGGTCAGGTTGGTGAAGATCCCCACGGCGAAGCGGATGCCTGCCACCCGCTTGAGAAACAGTGCGTGGGAGGATACCTCCATCACCACATGGGTGCAGCCCGCGTCCGCCATGCGGCGGAAAAGGCCCTGGAGCTCAAAGGATTCCGGGGTGGTACGCTCAGTGGGGATGACCTCGTCCCCGATCATGTTCTGGTTGGTGCCGATCAGGCCCACCTTGGCGCCCCTGGCCTGCTCCAGGATATCCTTGAGCAGGTAAGTGGTGGTGGTCTTGCCATTGGTGCCGGTGACGCCCACCATCACCATGGAGGCCGCCGGATCGCCGTACCAGTTCCGGCCCACCTGGGCCAGGGCCGAGCGGCTGTCGGGAACCAGCACGTAGGGCCCCTCTCCCTCCAGCCTCTGCTGGCACAGCACGCAGGCCGCGCCTTTTTCCCTGGCCATGGGGATATATTTGTGCCCATCCGTCTCATAGCCCGTCATGGCCACAAAGAGGTCCCCGGGCCCCGTCTTTCTCGAGTCATAGCTGACGCCGGAGATCTCCATCTCCAGGTCGGCGTTGGTTTCCGCGGCAGATATGCCCTGCAGCAGCTGACGCAGTTTCATTCTATGCACCCCGTTCTTTCGTCATTCTTCCGCCGGCCGCAGCCGCCCGGCGGCACAAGTCAAGTATAGTGTGCTTTTCCCCGTTGTAAACCGTGATCCGTGCCGAAAAGCCTGCAAATCCTGCCGCTCCGTCAGTCCGCGGTGGTCCCGGTCTGGCCCATCTGCACCGTCACCACCGTGCCGGCGGCCACCTGGGTCCCCTGCTCCAGGGACTGGCTGATCGCCCTGGTGCTTCCGCCGTCCCCGGTAACGCCGGTCGTCTTCATGATCAGTCCCGCGTCCGTCAGGGCCTTGTTGGCCTGGGTGGCGGTGAGGCCTACCACGTTGGGCACGGTACACAGCTCCCCGGACTTCTCCGCGCCCATATACAGGATGATCTCCGCGCTGGCGGGAACGATCGCCCCGCCCAGAGGCGTCTGGTCGGTGACGGTGTCGCCGTCGCCCACCGTGCGGTAGGCTGTGAAGCCATACTCCGCCAGCTTCGCCGCCGCCTCGTCCTCGCTCATGCCCACCACATAGGGGACTGTGGTGTCCACAGAGCTCTTGTCCTCATCCGTGTACTGGGGCGCGTATCCCAGGTAGGGCAGGATATCCGCCATAATGGCGGAGGCGGTGGGGGCAACCATGTTGCCGCCGGAGGGATACGTTCCCGTGTCGCGGGAGGGCGTATCCAGGGTCAGCAGCATAATGATCTGGGGGTCGTCGGCGGGAGCGAAGCACAGGAAGGATACCACGATATCGCCCTTCGGGTTATCGTTCGTCTTGGTGCCCCGTTTGTCGGCGGTGCCGGTCTTGCCGCCGATGCGGTAGCCCGCCACCTGACCGTTGCGGCCGGTGCCGTTGGCCACCACCTGCTCCAGGATCTGCCGCACAGTGGCGGACGTCTCCTCGCTGACCACCTGGCGCACCGGGGTGGCGTCATGCTGGGAGACCACGTTGCCGTCGCTGTCCAGGATCTGTTCCACCACATAGGGGGTGTAGAGGTAGCCGCCGTTGATGCAGGCCGCCTGGGCGGCGATGAGCTGGATGGGGGTGACAGTGAAGTTCTGGCCGAAGGAATAACAGGCCAGATCCAGCGTGGTAAAGTTGCTTTCCGACGCATGCACGCCCACAGCCTCGCCCTGGAGATCCACGCCGCTCGCCTCAAAGAGGCCAAAATCCTCCATGTACTGGTAATAAGTCTCCGTACCGATCTCCAGCCCCATGGAGATGAAGGCCGGGTTGCAGGAGTTGGCCGTGGCCGTAGCCAGGTCCTGGACCCCGTGCCCCGCCTTTTTGGAGCAGTGGATGATCTCGCCGCTGACCTCCTTGGAGCCGGTACAGGTAAAGCTGCTGTTGAGGCTGACCTTGTTCTCCTCCAGCGCCGCGGCCAGGGTAAGGATCTTATAGGTGGACCCGGGCTCATAGGTGTCGTTGATCGCCTTGTTGCGCCACTGCTGCATCTGCAGGGAGCCAAGCGTTTTGTTGTAGGCGCTCTGCTGTTCCTCCGTCATCTCCTCCACCGCTTCGCCGCTCTCGTTCTTGGGCGTCACCGCGTCCAGCCGCTCCTGAAGGAGCGAGTCATAGATCGCCCAGGGGGAGTTCAGGTCGTAGTTGGGGCTGGCGGCCACCGCCAGCAGGGCCCCGGAGTTCACATCCATGACGATGCCTGTGGCGCCGTTTTCCGCGCCGTACTTGGCGATCATATCCTCCAGCCCCCGCTCCACATAGGCCTGGATCGTGGTATCGATGGTCAGCTGCAGGCTGTGGCCGTCCTGGGCGTCGTAGTACTGCTCATACTGGAACATGATCTCCTTGTTGTTGGCGTCCTTCGCCGTGACGACCAGTCCCGTGCTGCCCTCCAGCTCATCCTCATAAATGGCCTCCAGGCCGTAGGCGCCATGGTTGTCACTGTCCAGGAAGCCCAGGGCATGGGCCGCCAGGGAGCTGTAGGGATAGATGCGCTTGGAGTCGGTCTGCAGGTAGATGCCCTGGATGCGGGAGCCGGTTGCATTGTTGGAGATGAACTCCCGGACCTGGTCCCCGATATCCTGGTCCACCCGGCTCTTCACGATCTCATACATGGACCAGGTCCGTTCCATCTTCTTATAGATGGTCTCCGTCTCCACCTCCAGCAGCTCCGACAGGGTATTGGCGATCAGGTCCTTGTACTCCTGGCCCGTCATGGGCAGGCTCTCCCCCGCCGCCAGCCCTTCCGCCAGCTTCGTCTCCCGCGCCTTGTCCAGTTCTTTTGCCCTTGTCTCAATGGCCGCTGGGTCCAGGAAAATGGTATCCGCCGTGGCGGAAATGGCCAGAACGTTGCCGTTGCGGTCATATATCGTGCCCCGGGACGCGGAGATGGTCGTGCTGCGGGTCTGCTGCGTGGAGGCCCGCTCCTGCATGTCGCGGTGCTGATTGATGGTCAGGTCGTACACCTTGATAAACAGCGCCGCAAAGGACGCCACGCCAAAGATCAGCAGCAGATACAGTGTGCGGCGCTGGATCGTCAGCTTCGCCCGCCGCGCGGCGTCCGGCTGTCTTTTGGGGTTGTTTGCCATGGAGCTCCTCCTTATCCGATAGGCTGCCTTTGGGGCCTGAACAGTAAGCAGGGAGTAAGAGCTTCCGCCTCTTACTCCCCGGATCTCATCAAATGGTGCCTGCCGCTGCCGGCAGATAGGGTGTGGCCGCCGCTGCTACGGGGGTCCCGGCGGATGTGTCCGGGGCGGCGTCTCGTACCACTGAAGTATACGTCCCGTCAGCGGAAATATTCCACTGCCGTATAGAGCCGCTGGCCGAGGGAGGCGAAAAACCTGCTGAGAACGCCGGCCTCCTGGCTGACATAGGCCACAGCCTGATCCTGGCCGGGCAGCTCCACGTAGTAGATCTGGCTGCCGCTGGGCTGCGTCATCCCGGCGGCCTCCGCCGCCGCCTTCACCGTGGCCAGGTCAAAGGCCTGTTCATATTTGGTCAGCAGCGCGACCTGTTCCGTCTCCAGCGCGCTGATCTGCTCCTTCATCTCCACGATGCTCCCGGAGATGGCGTTGACCTGCGCGTAGCATACCAGCAGGCACACCAGCAGCGCCGCTACGGCGGAAAATCCGATGACGGCCAGCGGAGATACCTTCTGGGCCGGGCGGACCGCCGCCTTGGCCTTCGCCCGCTCCCGGGCGATCTGGTCCGCCTGGCTCTCCCGGCGGCGCTTGTACTGGCGGTCGAAGTCCAGCTGGCCGCTGTTTTCCAGCCGGCGCTCCAGCTCGTAGCTGTCCAGCTGGCGGGCCAGGTTCCCGCTGACAACGCCGGGGGTGCGGTATCGGGTCTTTGTGCTCTTTGCGCTGGCAGCCATAACAGGGCCCTCCTCTCCCCCGGGGCAGGCCCCGCGGGAGTCCTTTCTTCAGAATAAGCCGCGAGGGCGGCGATTTAATACTCTGTTCTTTCCGCCACCCGGAGCTTGGCGCTGCGGGCGCGGGGATTGTCCTCCAGCTCCTCCGCCCCGGAGACGATGGGCTTGCGGGTGACGAGCTTCAGCTTCGGCTTTTTCCCGCACACGCACACCGGAAATTCCGGCGGGCAGGTGCAGCCCGTGGCCAGCTCCCGCATGGTCTGCTTGACGATCCGGTCCTCCAGGCTGTGGAAGGTGATGACCGCCAGCCGCCCGCCGGGGTTCAGCCCCTCCACGGCAGCGTGCAGCATGGGCGGCAGGGCGTCCAGCTCGCCGTTGACGGCGATGCGGATGGCCTGGAAGCTGCGCTTGGCGGGGTGCTGCTTCTCCCGCAGGGCCGCGGCCGGCATGGCGGAGCGGATGACCTCCACCAGCTCCAGGGTGGTCTCGATGGGCTTCTCCTCCCGCCGCCGGGTGATGGCCCGGGCGATCTGGGGGGCGTAGCGCTCCTCCCCGTAGTCAAAAAGGATGCGGCGCAGCTCCTCATAGCTCCAGGTGTTCACCACCTGGCAGGCGTCCAGGGACGCCGTCTCATCCATCCGCATGTCCAGCGGCGCGTCCTGCATATAGCTGAAGCCCCTGTGGGCCTCGTCCAGCTGGGGCGAGGACACGCCCAGGTCAAAAAGCATCCCGTCCACGCCGGGGATATCCAGATCCCGGAGGACAGCATCCAGGCTGCTGAAGTTGCTGTGGACCAGCGTCACCCGGTCCCCAAAGGCCCCCAGCCGCTCCCTGGCCGCCTCAATGGCGGCCATATCCCGGTCGATCCCGATCAGCCTCCCGGTGGTCAGGCGGCGCAGGATCTCCAGGGAGTGGCCCGCCCGGCCCAGGGTGCCGTCCAGATAGATCCCATCCGGCCGGATAGCCAGCGCGTCCATACACTCCGCCAGCAGCACCGGCTTGTGGCCGTAGTCCTTGTCCATATCAGAATCCCAGCTCCTCCATGGCCTCCGCCAGGTTGTCGGAGTCCAGTCCGAAGGCTTCGATGGGCGTCCAGCGGTCCGGGCTCCAGAGCTCCGCGCAGCTGCCCATGCCGTTGATGATGACGTCCTTCTCCAACGCGGCGTATTCCCGCAGCTTGGCGGGGATCAGGATCCGCCCCTGGGCGTCCGGCTCGCACTTGGCCGCGTTGGCAAAGAGCGTGCGCATCTTGCGGGCCTTTGAGATGGGCAGGGCGTTGAACTGCTCCATCAGATCCGCCCACTTGGCGTCCGAGTACACGGCCAGGCAGCCGTCCAGGCCGATGGTGACATAGAACGTCTCCCCCAGCTCCTCCCGGAACTTGGCGGGGATGAAGAGACGGCCCTTGGCGTCGATGTTGTGCTGATATTGGCCGATCACCGGTCCCCACCTGCCTTTCCGCGCCTGAAAGCGGCAATTTGCGGGCGCTCCGCCCGCCGCCGGCGGGATCTTTCAGCCCGCCTGCGGAAACCTCCAAAGTATAGTGTGGGATAGCGCTCTACTTTTCACCACTTTCCACCACTTCAAGGATAGTATACGGCATGCCGCCCTGAATTGCAAGGAAAAATTTCCGATTTTTCTCCGCTAAAACCCCGCTTTTTTCCATAAAAAACCAGATTTTTTTGTATTTAAAACGCATGTTCTAAAATAAAGCCAAAGAAAAGATCAGCCGCGCCACAAGATATTGTGCCGCGGCTGATCCAAACCACAATTTATAGATTTATAACATATTCTGCCGCCGGATAGCCAAAAATTTTTGTGAAAACCTCCCGAAATCTATTGAGGTTTTTTGTCGTTTTCACCATTTTGGGCCTCCAGCTTGGCCTTCTGGGCCTGGAGCTGCTCATTGGAGACGGCCCGGAACCTGGCCCGGGACTCCCGGATCTCCTCCAAAGCCATCTGAATGGCCTCCTCCGTGCGGCGCAATGCGTCGTCGGTGTACTCATTGGTGACGTTCACCATGTTCTTGGAACGCTCCTCCGCCCGGCGCAGGATCTCGTGGGCCTTCTCCCGGGCGGCGCGGGTGATCTCGCTCTCCCCCACGATGGTCTTTGCGTCCAGATCGGCCTGACGGCGGATCTTCTCCGCCTCCTTTTTGGCGTTGTCCACAAACTCGTCCCGGGCGCGGATCAGGTCCTGGGCCTTCTTCAGCTCCAGGGGCAGCTGCCCCTTCAGCTCATCCAGCAGATCCAGGGCGTCCTCGCGGACGATGATGCACTTGTCAGGAGCGACCAAAACTCCCTTCGCCCCATCGATCATTTCATAGAGCATATCGATCAGATACTGAACATCGTTTGCCATAGCGTTATCGTACCTTCCCTTCCCTGATTCTCTGGAGGATGTCCGCCGTACCGGCGGGCACATAGTCGTCCAGCGGTTGATTGTAGCGGATCATTTCACGGACCATGGTCGAGCTGATGTGGAGATGCCGCGCCTGTGCCGGCAGGATCAGCGTATCCAGGCCGGGGCACAGTTCCCGGTTGATCTGGGCCATCTGGTATTCCCAGTCGAAGTCCGCGGCGCTGCGGGCGCCCTTGACCAGAGCGCAGGCCCCCTGCTCCCTGGCAAAATCCGCCAGCAGCCCGCCCCAGGCCATCGCCCGGGCGTTCGGGATGTGCGCTATGGCCGCCGAGGCCAGTTCCAGCCGCTCCTCCGGGGTAAACATAGGGCGCTTCTCAGCGTTGACCATCACGCACAGTATCACCTGGTCAAAGACGGCCGAGGCCCGCTCCACCAGATCCAGATGCCCCACGGTGATCGGATCAAAGCTGCCGGGGCAGACCGCAGTTTTCATGCCTCGCGCCCCTCCTCCCGGTGGTAGGTGGTGATCTTGATCTTGCCGTAGCGGTAGGTGCGGTGGAGGAAATAGGGCTCCTCCATCCCGGGCAGATCCTGCTCGCACGGTGATTCACAGATAATTATACCATGGTTCGACAAAATGTCAAACCGGGAAATGGCCTCCAGCGCAGGTTCCCACAGCCCTGCGGCATAGGGCGGGTCCAGAAAGATCAGATCGAACCGCTCGCGCTGGGAACTCAGGAAGGCCATCGCCTCCCCATTGACCACCCGGGCCCGGTCAGACAGGCCGGTAAGCTTCAGATTTTCCCGGATGATGGACGCCGCGTCCCGGCGCTGGTCCACAAATACGGCGGAAGCGGCGCCCCGGCTGAGGGCCTCGATCCCCAGCTGCCCGGTGCCCGCAAAGAGGTCCAGCACCCGCCGCCCCTCGATGTCGAATTGGATGATGTTGAAAACGCCCTCCTTCACCCGGTCAGTGGTGGGCCGGGTCTCCAGGCCCTCCAGCTCCTTCAGCCGCCGGCCCCGGGCGGTACCTGTGATGACACGCATAACCTTCTCCTACGTCTTCCATATCGGAGCATGTGCCCCTGCTTTTCGTATTATTTGCTTTCCTTCTTTTTTCAATTATGGCGGGCTGGGAAATTTTCCGCGCCGCCGGCCCTCCCGCCCGGCCCGCAGGCCGACCAAGTTCCTATATCATATGTCAAAACCGTTCAATTTTCAATAGGTTTTCCCCAGCTTTTTCTGCGCTCTTCATGTTTTCTCTTTTTTATGCTTGTTATCCGGAAAAAGATGGTATATAATAGATTGCCGTATATCACAGAATATCTGTAAGTTCATTTCCGCTGAAAGGATGTTTTCCATGATAAAGCTACAAACGAAGAAAGGTGAGATCAGCATCAGCGACGCCGTGTTCGCCAACATCACGGGCAGCGTGGCCACCAACTGCTTCGGCGTCAAGGGCATGGCCTTCCGCTCCATGACCGACGGTCTGGTCCACCTGCTGCGCAAGGAGGCCATGAGCAAGGGCGTCCAGGTCATCTACAACGAGGACGGCACAGTGTCCATCCGTCTCCACATCGTTGTGGAACACGGCATCAATATCACCGCCGTATGCCGCTCCATCATGAGCGAGGTACAGTACAAGGTCAGCAAGTACACCGGTATCCCCGTCAAGAACGTGGATGTGTGCGTCGACTCTGTCGTGTCCAATTCCAAGGGGGTATAAGGTGCCATGATCCAGACCATTGACGGAATCCAGTTTAAGCAGATGGTGCTGCACGGCGCGGCCGCCATCACACAGCAAAAGCAGAAGATCAACGACCTCAACGTCTTTCCCGTGCCCGACGGCGACACCGGCACCAACATGAGCCTGACCATCGGCACCGCCGCCACAGAGCTGAAAAAGGGCGACCAGGCCAGCATCGGGCAGGCCGCGTCCACCACTGCCAGCGCCCTGCTCCGGGGCGCGCGGGGCAACAGCGGCGTCATCCTCTCCCTGCTGTTCCGCGGCATGAGCAAGGCCCTCAAGGGCCACGATACCGCCGACGGCACGCTGCTGGCCGCCGCCATGCAGGAGGGCGTAGCCGCCGCTTACGGCGCGGTGATGAAGCCCGCCGAGGGCACGGTCCTCACCGTCTCCCGCCTGG
>CABKMV010000066.1 GCA_902373635.1 uncultured Oscillospiraceae bacterium | reverse complement strand
AAATTCGCGCCGGAATAGCCATCGTCCACATAAAATCTGGTGTTCTGGAACCCATTCTCATCGGCGTACTTTTGCAGGATAAGTTTTTGGTTCTGGATACTGTTGGAGTCGCCCTCCAGATTATCATCTCGGGACAGACGGCAATAGAGCGCCGTGATCTTTTGGTTTGGCTGTAACATATTGACCTCCTTCATAAAACGCCAAACCGATTGAGAGATTGCAACCATACAATACCCTCAATCGGTTTGTTTGTCTATGCGAACCTGTTTTTCAGGCGGAAATATTTTTTGCGTCCTGCTCCAGGTCGATGACCTGTTTCATAAGATCGACCGTAGATTGCGTTCCTCCGAAACTGAATTCCGCGAACACAATGTACTCTCTGCCGCATACATGCTGTCGGCGGCTTTTTATAATCTTGTCGTCCCTTTCTTCCACTGCGGTATCCCGCACTGCCTTGGCAGAGGGAATATCCTCATCTCCATGCTTTTCTTCACTGTAGGAGCGGGGACGCTCATTGTATTTGAATTTATACGCCATATCGTTCCTTTCCCCTGACGCTACAGTCAGGCAACAAAAATAGCAGACCGTTACATGGTCTGCTGCTGTGTTTGTTCTGCCTGCTGATCTTCGGTCCACTGCTGTTCTGTAGATGATTGCTCATCCTGTGTGAGCACCATGGCTACGCCGGCCACCAGTCCGATGACAGCGCCGATATTTTTGGCTTCCTGTTCTGCCTGGATACGGCGGTAACGTTCCTCGACATCTTCGTTACCATCATCCAGTAACGCTCCAGTTACCGCCAGACCATACAGTCCAGCGTGGAGCGGCTTCATAGAAACAGGTTGCGGATGTTGCTGACCACTGTCGCTGTGCCATACCCCATCCCCAGCAGTGCCGCCACGATGAGCAGTACCAGTACGATCCATTTGGCCACTACGATCAGGTCGAAGTCCGGAAGCCAGTCCAGCCATTTGCAGGAATGCTTTTCTTTCTTCTTCCCAGCCTGTTCCAGCAGAGTGGTCATCTCCGTCAACGATTTCTGGATCTTCGCCATGCTGTTCTGCACCGCTGTCAGGTCTGTGTGTGATCTCAGGTTCGGAAGATACTCCCGCATTCCACGCACTTCCCACCCGATGGATTCTGTCTTCTGTGTCAGCATCGTCAGAGCCTCCGGCAACGGACACTGGATGACAATGGGCGTGATCGGTGAACTCGACTCCTGCGCTGTCGGCTGCGGTGAAGGCTCGGGCCGGTTCAGGGTCATGAGCTCGTCCATAGATAATTTCTTCTCTGATCCTGAATTCATATTCCATGTTCTCCTTTAGATATTTGTCACCGAACAGCAAACGGTCCCGACACTGCCAGCCACTCGGCGTGGTATAGGTGATATTCTTTCGGGACTTTTCCCAGCGAACCTTGTAGCCCTCGCTCTCCATCAGCGCAATGAACTCCTCGCGGTTGGAAGCGTGGCGCATACAGTCATTGATGATATTCATGAGCTGCAGCTTCTTGCTCTGACCGCGGGCCGCCGTGTGATACTCTCCGATGGTCATAGTCTTTGTTTTCTGCTTTTGTTCCCTGGGTTGAAATACAGGAAGTGAAAACTCCTTGCAGACCATGTCGTTGCGTTGCCGCAGTTCCTGGAGCTGCTCCTTTGCGATATGCAGTTTCCGTCCGGTATCGAAATTGACCGAGTTGATGAGGAAGTGGGAATGGATGTGCTCACGGTCTGTGTGGGTGCAGACCAGAACTTCGTATCCCTCATAGTACTCGGCCAGCTTCAGCGCGGCCGCGTGAGCGGTGACCGGGTCGACTGCTTCGCCTTTCGGGAAGCTCTGTACCATGTGATAGAACAGTACACCGTCCGTCTTGTGGTAGAGCCGCTTGGTGGTCATGAAATCCGCGTAGACAGATTCCGGCTGACAGTTGATACCTGTGACCAACTGCTGCCCCTCGAACTCGGTCTTTTTATCCTGCATGGTATACCGCATCACGGCGCTCATGCATCCGGTGGTTTGGCCCCGCTTGTAGTTTGTGAAGCTGATGATAGCCATAGCTTACCAGCGCTTTCGTTCAAGGATCATCCGAACGGCACCACAGAGTTCAGAGAACGCCCGACATACGCTTTCCAGATCGATCACGGTCACTCGTCCCATGTGCGCCAGGGTGACGAGCTGGTTCAGATTTCTGCCGATGGACTTCAGCTCCTTCAGCACTTCTTTCAGGCCGTCGATGACCACCACCTGCTTTCCCAGGCAGCAGGCAGTGACGTAGTCGCTCATGGACATCCCGGACTGCTTCGCCAACTCCTTGATGGCCTCCCGGTCTGTGGACGCCATGCGGGTGCTGAATTTAACATCTTTTTTCATGTCGTTTCCTCCAAATCGTAGATAAAGTGGGCCCGGGCTTCTGCCCGGAATTCATGCGGAAGTCGGGCAGCGGCGTTGCCGCAGACCAGACAAACGCGATGCTGGCCACCTCCAAGGAGGTGATTTCCCTGCACCGAACACCCGCGCTCCGCTTTCGGCCACAAATGGCCACAAACGGCGTTTCTTTTTCCCTGCGGGTGTTTACTCGCCATGCCCGGCAATCTCCCGCAAATCGCCGCACAGCGCCCCAACAGGGTCAACAGGGGCGACCACAGGTACACCCTGGGCATCGTCACTTTCGGCACGGCGCAGCTCGATGAGCCGCTTCCCGTTGCTGCGGCGCACCATACCGAAAATTCCGATTTTGCTTAGCGCGTCAAGGCTTTGCAGGATCAGGCGGGACACTTTCTTAGGCGAGATACGCTCCATACCGACAGGGTCGATTTTTTCAGACAGCTCTGTGGGAGTGCCGATAAATTTCGTACGGTCGCGCATCAGTTCAGAGACCAGATAGGTGATCCGGTCGCCCAGTAGCTCCGGCTGCGTTCTGCTGTCTGCTACCATCTCCCACACGTTTTCAACGTTGCGTTCCAGAGACAACTCCCGGTATTCAATGTCACGACCGATGCAGGAGAGCTTCGCCTTACCGCTGCCGCGCCGATCTTCCACCAGAGTAAAACTGGAATCCACCGCCCCGCTGATGGCTGTCGTACCGGAGATACGGTTGAACACATCATCGGCAGTTTCCTTTCGCAGATGATGGATCAGCAGGATGGCGATGCCGTGCTTGTCCGCCAGCCGCTTCAGCACGGACAGGTCCCGGTAGTCATTGGCGTAGGTGGCATCGTGGACGGGGCGGACCATCTGCAGCGTATCGACGAGGACCAGAACAGTATCCGGGTGAGCTACGAGGAAGCCCTCCACCTGCTCCTCCAGCCCCTGGCCGATGGGAGCGCACTCCGTACAGAAATGGACGCTGTCCGGCGCGTCCTCTGTGATCTCGAAGAGGCGGTTCTGGATGCGAAGGACGGAGTCCTCCAGGCAGAGATAGAGGGTGGTGCCCTGCTTCACGCTCATTCCCCAGACCGGTTCTCCCTTGGCCACCGTCACCGCCAGCCACAGGGCCAGCCAGGACTTGCCCACCTTGGGTGAACCCGCCAGGATATGCAGACCCTGAGAGATCAGCGTGTCCACCACAAAATTGGGCGGCTCCAGCGGACGGTCCATCAGCGTCCTACCGTCCACCGTGACCAGAGGACGGTCCATTTTGTTGCTCATAGTCAGTACCTCCAATTCAAAATATCTGAATACAAAAATCTCCCACCTCGAAAGAAGTGGGAGTAGTATTCTTTTAGAGGAGCAGTGCCCACAGGACTTTTGAGCATCCCCTTGCCCCTCTGCTTGTATTGTGGTGGAAAAGATGGTATCCTGATAAAAAGCATGGACAGATTAAAAATCAAGTAGGACAAATTATTGCAGAGGAGGGGGCCAGCGGAAATGGAGGGGAGCATCATATTCTATACCTACGGCAGCACCTTGGAGCTGAACGGGCAGCAGTTTGAGGCAGGCAGGCTGACCGAAGATCTGCTGAATCTATCACCGGATGACTACCACCCTCTGCACGAACGGATGGTGCGCATCCGTACCCTTATGGACATCTACGAGTATGTCCGCAAGAGTGAACTTTGGTGGAAACTGAATGATGAGATGGAGCAGCTCTGTCAGGAACTTCGCCGATATACTGTGTTCCGCTTGCTACCGGACGATTGCTATGACGCTTTCTTTTCGGTGATACGGGAGATCACAGGACAGTTCAGCTTGTTTCCTCCCGAGGAGCACAGCCTTTCAGAGGATGATCAGACAAAACTTCTCAGCGCCTCAGCGGAAGAATTCCTCCAGAGCGATGATGGGGACAGCGATCCTGAAATCTCCTTGGGACTGCTGGATCTGTTTCGTCGCAGAGAGGGCAGCGAGGAAAAGGGCGAGTTGTTTTATTACGAGATGTTTCGCCTCCTGGGAGCGTGCGAAGATACCTGGAGTGCCTACAAGAAATACATCGACCGCTACATGATGTATCTTCACGACATCCGTGCCTTTGTTCCTACCATCCGGAATTTCATCAAGTTTATCCTCTCCACACTCACGACCAATGGGCCGGAAAGTTATGCGGCAGCGCTCTATGGTTTCTATAACGATGATCGCACCGCAGAGAAGCTGATCGTCAACCCCATCACTTACCACGGGGACTGCTACAGGAGACACGATGAATATATGCTCTCCTATGTCCCGCGGGAGCTGCCGGACGGCTCCATGGCCATCTGTCAGGAGCATGTGACGGACAGCTTACAGGCGCTGATGAAGGCAGACTATATGCTGGCCCTGAATAGCGGACACAACATCCGCCGCTGCATCATCTGCGGGAAATACTTCATGCTGAAGAGCGGCGTCCACGCTTTGTACTGCGAAGGGGCCTGTCCCCACGCTCCTGGCTACACCTGTCGGCAATTTGGCACGGTGGAAGTTCAAAAGGAACTGGCAAAGAACAACCCCAAGGTGAAGGCCAAGCTGACTGCCTTTTCCAGGATCACGAAGGATATGCAGCGGGGAGCTATCTCTCAGGAGGATGCCAGAAGAGCCAAGGATCATGTGCGAGACCGGCTCTACGATGCGCTGCGCAGCCCGGATATCTCTGTTGAGGAGTTTTCTGAACAAATATCTACTGCGCAAGTGTATGAATATTGCCGCATCACCAGAGTGAGCAAGCCCCGAGGGCGTCCACCGAAAGCAAAGGCGGGTGGGACCCATGACCAATGAGGAATTGGTCCGCCGATATTACGGCGGTGATGAGCGCGCGCTGGAGGAGTTGTACCGCAGGAATCTCGGGCTGATCCGGCGCATCGCCCGGGAGACTGCCAGAGAGTTCAACTGTCTGCATATGGACAGGGAAAGACCGGGAGAGTTGTCCGGCTATACGAAAACGATTCTGGAGGATCTTTGCGGCGAGGGTGCGTTGGAATTTCTGACACGGGTCCAGAGCAGAGAATACGATGAGAGCCGTGCTGTGCTTGCCACCTACCTGTACCCACATCTGAAAGGCCGGATGACCCGTTGGCTGGAGCAACATATCGGAAATCTTTCTCTGAGCAAGCACGAGATGGATGCTGTCCGGCAGGCACAAAGGCTATATCATTCAGGTCAGTTCAGCATCGAAGAGATCGCGGAGAAAATGGATGTCCTTCTGGAACAGGCTGTCAAGCACATCCGTTACAACACCCATTTTGTTGGTGTCAATGATCTTATCCCTGGGAGCTATGACGGTGATCCCTTTGAGCGGCTGATGCCTGGGAATCTCTCTGTTTCTGCGGAGCAGGTCGTGTATCGAAAAGTCTGCATTGAGCTGCTGCAGGAACTATTTGATGCTCTCCCGAAGAAGGACAGGGACATCCTCGGAAAATTCTACGGCGTATTCGGATTTGAAAAAACTTCGCTGAAGGAAATCGGCATGTACCACATGATGAAGGAGTCCGCCGTGGAAAAGGCAAAGGAGCGTGCTGTCACAAAGCTGAAAAAAGCCTATCCGGGTAGCAGGCTGCAGATCTGGAGGAATGTTCATCGTATGATACGCAGACCGATCCTGCCAGCGAAGGATGACAGAGCACTGCGGCGCAGCTTCACGACTTCGACCCTACGAAATCAGGAGTCTGGAAGATCGTAGTTTCGATACAGTCTGGTGAGAATTTTGCGCAGACAGGAGACCGCAACAGTCCCCTTTAGGACATGTTTAGGAAAAATCAAGAGTCATACTCGCTTTTTTATACGTTCCGTGCTATAATGCAGAAAAACACGAAAGGCCGGCAACTATGGCTACACATATTTTAGTCGTCGATGACGAGACTGCGATCGCAGATCTGGTGGAGGTCTATCTGAAAAACGAAGGCTTCACCATCCACAAATTCTATAATGCCTCCGACGCCCTGGCTTGTGTGCGGACGACACGCTTGAATCTGGCGGTGCTGGATGTGATGCTGCCGGACATGGACGGCTTTACCCTCTGCCAGCGCATCCGGGAGGACCACCTGTTCCCCATCATCATGCTCACCGCAAAGGTGGAGGATATGGACAAGATCATGGGGCTGACCTTGGGAGCGGACGACTACATCACCAAGCCCTTCAATCCTCTGGAACTGGTGGCCCGGGTCAAGACTCAGCTGCGCCGCTACACCCGGTACAACCCCAGGGAGGGGACAGTCCAGGAGGTCACCGAATACGACTTTCGAGGCCTTCAGATCTCCAAGGCCACTCACAAGTGCGTCCTGTTCGGCGAGGAACTGGCCCTGACGCCCTTGGAATTCTCCATTCTCTGGTATCTATGTGAGCACCGGGGGAATGTGGTGTCCAGCGAGGAACTGTTTGAACATGTTTGGGGCGAAGCGTTTATGGACAGCAACAACACCGTCATGAGTCACATCGCCCGGCTACGGGAAAAGATGCACGAGCCCAGCCGAAAGCCCAAATTCATCAAGACCGTTTGGGGGGTGGGGTACACCATTGAGTAAGAAAGGAAATACCCGCAGCCGCCGGAGATCTTTGCGCATCTGGGGCGGCTACCTGCTGGTCCTCATGGCTTGGGTGGTCGCAGTGATGGCCTTGGCATTCCTGGGCTTCATCATCTGCGCCAGCATCACCTGGCAGCCCTCGCCGCTCTACGACTTCCTGAATTGGGTTCGAGACTACATCGTTCTGGTCTGCATCGTCACAGTGCTGGCGGGCTGGGTGGTCATCAGCTTCTATTTTATCTCCAAGCCCATCAAGCAGCTGGACGTGGTGGCCAATGCGGCAGAGCAATTATCCCGCCCCAGTGAGGAGCCCATCCAGCTGCCGGATTCCCTGGAGGACATCTCCATCCAGCTGAATCTGGCCCGGGAGCAGGCTCTCCGGGACGCCCGGGCAGCCCGGGAGGCAGAACAGCGGAAAAACGACCTAATCGTCTATCTGGCCCACGACCTGAAAACGCCCCTGACCAGCGTCATCGGCTACCTGACCCTCCTGCGGGATGAGCCTCAGATCTCCCCGGAGATCCGGGCCAGGTACACCGGCATCGCCCTGGAGAAGGCGGAGCGGCTGGAGGACCTCATCAACGAGTTCTTCGACATCACCCGCTTCAACCTCTCTCGCCTGGAGCTGGAGCGGCAGAGCGTGGACCTGACGCGGATGCTGGAGCAGGTCGCCAGCGAATTCCGCCCCATTTTCGCAGAATCGGGGCTGTCATGCAGCCTGGATCTGCCGCCCAAGCTGCACTATTCCTGTGACCCGGATAAGCTGGCAAGGGTCTTTGATAATCTCCTGCGCAACGCGTCTTATTATAGCCTGCCGGACAGCACGGTGGAAATTGCCGGACGGATAGAGGCCGGGAAAATCGTACTCACCTTCTCCAATGCGGGAAAGAACATCCCCCAGGAGAAATTGGACCGGATCTTTGAACAGTTCTTCCGTCTGGACAGCTCCCGCGCCACCCGGACAGGTGGTGCGGGCCTTGGCTTAGCCATCGCCAAGGAGATCGTGGAGCTCCACGGCGGGACCATTCGGGCGGACAGCACCGAGGATCGGATCACCTTCACCATCTGTCTTCCGTCAGACCATTCAGAAGCGCCGTAAGAAAATCACAAGAATTTCGCAGAAAACTTGCAAGGCATCCGTTGGTAGATAGACAAGTATGAAACGCCTGGTTCTGGTACCATTTCAGTATCAGAACCAGGCGCTTTATTTTGATTAGGAGGTCTTATCCCATGAAAACCATTCTCGTTCTCTTCGGCGGATGCTCCACGGAGTACGAAGTTTCTCTCCATTCCGCCTATGCGGTGCTGTCCCACATGGACCCCGCCCGCTATACTCCTTTGGCTGTGGGCATCACACGGGAGGGGCAGTGGCTCTGCTATACCGGCGACCTCTCCCGGCTGGAGGACGGTACTTGGCAGCAGGCGGCAGACTGTATCCCCTGCACCCCGCTGGTGGAACGGGAGGCCCACGCTTTACTACTGCTGGACGGCTCCGGCCGCCGTCTCCTCTTTGACGCGGTATTCCCAGTCCTCCACGGCAAGAACGGCGAGGACGGTACGGTACAGGGACTCTTTGAACTGGCCGGGGTCCCGGTCATCGGCTGCGGGACATTGTCCAGCGCCTTGTGCATGGACAAGGACCGGGCCCACCAGCTGGCGGCCCTGGCCGGCATCCGGGTCCCCCGGAGCCACGTCTTTCATTCCAGCGATGATTTCAGCCGGATCGCCCAGGCAGCGGAGGAACTGGGATACCCGGTGTTTGTCAAGCCGGTCCGGGCCGGTTCCTCCTTCGGTATCACCAAAGTCTCCGGGCCGGAAGAGCTGCCCGCCGCCATGGAGGAGGCATTCCGCCACGACAGCGCCGTGATCCTGGAGGAGACGATCCCCGGCTTTGAGGTGGGCTGCGCGGTCATGGGCAACGAGGAACTGACCGTGGGTCTGGTGGACGAGATTGCGCTGTCGGAGGGCTTTTTCAACTATGAGGAGAAGTACACCTTAAAGACCTCCGCCATCCACTGTCCCGCCCGCATCCCGCCGGAGAAGGCGGCAGAGATCCAGGCAGCGGCAAAAACCATTTACCGTGCCCTGGACTGCCGGGTATTCGCCCGGGTGGATCTGTTCCTCACCCCGGATGGGGAGATCGTCTTCAATGAGGTCAACACCATCCCCGGCTTCACCGCCCACAGCCGCTACCCCAGCATGATGCAGGGCATCGGCATTTCCTTTGGGGAGCTGGTGACCCGCCTGATCGAGTTGGGGGTGGCGGGATGAGAACCGTGTCGATTCCCCGGGAGCAGATTTTTCAGGGGCCGCTGGTCCTGGTCAACCGGGCGCATCCCCTGCATGAAAAAGAGCGATCTGCGCTGACCTCGGTGGACCCGCACCACCCCGACATTCTTCTTGAAAGCCGGGCACGGCAGCTACTGTCTGCCTGTATCCAAAAGGCGGGGGGACAGCGGGAGATCGTGCCGGTGTCCGGCTGGCGGAGCCAGCAGGAACAGCAGCGGATCTGGGACGACTCCATGGCGGAGCATGGGGAGACATTTACCCGCCAGTATGTGGCCCTTCCAGGATGCAGTGAGCATCAGACCGGCCTCGCCATCGACCTGGGAAAGGCTGCCGGATACATCGACTTCATCCGGCCTGCCTTTCCCTATGACGGCGTCTGCGGAAGATTTAGGCGTCTGGCGGCCCGGTACGGCTTTATCGAACGCTACCAGCGGGGCAAGGAGGAAGTCACCGGGATCTCGGCTGAGCCGTGGCACTTCCGCTATGTGGGGGCGCCCCACGCCCAGCTGATGGAAACCAACGGGCTGTGTCTGGAGGAGTACCGGGACTTTTTGCGGCAGGGTCCCCGGAGCGTCGCTCTGGAAAACGGCCGCATGGCCCAGGTGTTCTATGTGCCCGCCGCCGGAGCCGTCACAGAGGTGGAAGTGCCGGAGGGCTGCTGCCAGATATCCGGCGACAATGTGGAGGGATTTATCCTGACATGGTGGGGGGATACCCATGAGAACGGCTAAGAAAACCGTCCCGACTTTGGACCTCTTTCGTCTGGCGGCAGTCCTGCTGGTGGTGATGAACCACACCTCGCCCCTGGCGGATGTGTCTGCCATGGCTGATTTCTGGCTTACCCGGGTACTGGCCCGGGTGGCAGTCCCATTCTTTCTGATGACCACTGGGTACTTTCTGAGCCGGAATCACTGGGCTGGTGTGGGGCGGCAGCTGAAAAAGCTCTGCCTGCTCTACGGCGTCTGCATCCTTTTGTATCTGCCAGTGAATCTCTATGCCGGCAGCTTCACCGGTCCGGCGGATGTTTTGCGGAAACTGCTGGTGGACGGCACCTTCTACCACCTGTGGTATTTCCCGGCGACCATTCTGGGCATCGTCATCGCCCGGTGGCTCAGCCGGCTGGGCCTGCGGGTGGCTCTGCCTGTGGCGGCGCTACTCTATCTCATCGGTCTGGGCGGGGACAGTTACTATGGACTGGTTTCCCAGATCCCGCTGCTTCGGACCCTTTACGACGGCATTTTTACACTGTGCGGCTATACCCGCAATGGCCTGTTCTTCGCGCCACTGTTCCTTCTGCTTGGGGCCGCCGGAAGGCGGTGGAACCAAAAGCTGTCTCTGGCGGGCTTCTTCCTCTCTCTGGCAGCCATGAGCGCCGAGGGGCTGTGGCTCCATCGCATGGATGTCCAGCGCCACGACAGCATGTACCTCGCCCTCCCCCTGTGCATAGTATGCTTTTTTTCTCTGCTGCTGGGCGGAAACAAGGGCGAGTCCAGGAAAGTCCGGGAATTTTCCACAGCCATGTATGTGCTCCATCCCCTCTGCATCGTACTGGTCCGGGGAGCGGCAAAGCTACTGGGACTGGGAGAAATGCTCATTGAAAACAGTGTTCTCCATTTTATTGTGGTGCTGGCGCTCAGTGCGCTGCTCTCCGCCCTTTGCCTGCTGAGGCTTCAAAAGAAGCCCAGTCCCACCGCTCGGGCCTGGCGGGAGGTGGATCTGGCGGCCCTTGGGCACAACGCCCAGGTGCTGCGGAACACATTGGCCCCGGGGACAGAGCTGATGGCGGTGGTAAAGGCGGAGGCCTACGGTCACGGCGGGGCAGTGACCGCCCGCACCTTACAGCGAGCGGGCGTCCGGGCCTTTGCCGTGGCCTGCCTGGCCGAGGGGATTGCTCTGCGAAAGGCGGGCATCCGGGGGACGATCTTGATCTTAGGTTATACCTCCCCGGAGGAAGCTCCGCTCTTGACACGATGGCATCTGACCCAGACGGTGGCGGATATTGACCACGGGCGGGCCTTGGCAGCCAGAGGGCGGCGTGTCCATGTCCATCTGGCCCTGGACACGGGGATGCACCGGCTGGGCATCCTGCCGGAAAACCGGAAGGAGATCCTGGAGGCATTCCGGCTTCCAAACCTGGTAGTGGACGGTGTCTTTTCTCATCTATACGTCTCGGACAGCCTGGAAGCCGAAGATGTTGCCTACACCCAGGAGCAGCTGACCTTGTTCTATGATACGGTGGCCTGGCTCCGAACTGCCGGATATGATCCCGGCAAAGTTCATATCCAGTCCAGCTATGGACTTTGGAACCTCCCAGCTCAGCCCTGTGACTATGTCCGGGCTG
The DNA here is from genome assembly GCA_902373635.1 of uncultured Oscillospiraceae bacterium. Classification (GTDB taxonomy): domain Bacteria; phylum Bacillota; class Clostridia; order Oscillospirales; family Oscillospiraceae; genus Pelethomonas. The sequence continues at coordinate 641 of CABKMV010000066.1, read as the reverse complement.
GAATCGCACTCTATGGAGTTCGAAGCGATGATGCGCCTGTTCAGCGAAGCCTTGACCTGCGGCCGGTTCTGTCTCTCCGGGCCAGAGTGGCCAGTATCCGCACTGTGCAAGCCGGAGAGAGCGCCGGGTACGGGCGGGTCTTTCAGGCAGAGCAAGAAACCAAACTGGCGGTGGTCACCATCGGCTACGCGGACGGTCTGCCCCGGGATCTGCCTCAGCGGGGCGGCCAAGTGCTGATTCAGGGCCGGCGTTGTCCTATGGTGGGGTGGATGTGCATGGACCAGTTGCTGGTGAACGTCAGCGATCTTTCGGAGGTCGCTCCTGGCGATACAGTGACTATTATCGGCCGGGATGGCGGTCAGGTGATTCGGGCAGAGGAACTGGCTGCATGCTGTGGGACGATTACCAACGAACTGCTCTCCCGGTTAGGCATGCGGTTACCCATTGTTTCTGGTTAAAGAGCGGTAGGGAATTTTACAAAGATTCCGGTTCGGATTTCAACATGAATATACCTTTAAACAGGAATAGCCACCAACCACGATGAAATGGTTGATGGCTATTCCCGTTTGGTCGACACCAAGAGATTCTCTCAATCGGTTTAATCTGGTGTTTTCAAGATGTCCTTATGAGGAGTCGCCCTT
>CABKMV010000065.1 GCA_902373635.1 uncultured Oscillospiraceae bacterium | reverse complement strand
ACTGCGGTGGAAGAGAAGGGCCAGGGCGGATATCGCACCACATTTCATATGGATCGAGCGTCACGCACCAAGGCCAAAGGAGTGGTAGGCCCAAAGGGCACGGCGGAGGGGTAGGCGCATTTGACTGGCGGCGCCGCAGGATGCACCATCAATAGACCAAACCAAGCCTTGCCGTTGCGCCCTTATCATATCATTATCAAAGCGCTCCAGCCGCAGGCTGGCGATCTTTTGGGTACTTTTCAATCGCTTGAAAAGTACCCCAGGGTCCGGGCCGGGCAGGCCCGGGAAAAGCCGGGGTCCGGGGCCGGAACCCCTGATTTTTACATCGCCCACACCGCCAGCGCGTTGACGGCGGCGTGCAGCAGGATGCTCCCCCACAGCGTGCCGCTTCTCTCATAGGCCCAGGCCAGCACCAGCCCCGGCACCAGATACTGGAGCATCAGCAAAAAGTAGGTCAGGCTGCGGCTGACCACCGCGAACTGCCACACGTGAAGGAAGGCGAAGAGCAGGCAGGAGACGATATAGGCCGCCACGCGGCTGTGCTCCCGGAGGTTGCCGAACACATAGCCCCGGAACAGCGTCTCCTCCACAAAGGGGGCCAGAAACACCACGATGAGGATGGTGCTGCGGGGCGCGTCCGCTATCTGGGCGGAGATCGTCACGTCGTTGAGGTTGGTCTGGTTGGCCACGACCAGGGAGAAGACCCGGTGGGCCAGCTCGTTGAGCCCATAGAAGGCCACAAGGCCCACACAGACCGTCCCCAGGGTTTTCCAGACGTTGGTGAGGAAGTAGCTGGTGGTCCGGCCCAAAAAGATCCAAAAGACCAGAAGCGTCACGGCGAAGAGGACATAGTAGTAGATCATGTTGCGCACATGGTCGCTGATGCCCTGCCCCATGAGCTGCTCCAGCATCCCGAACAGCGGCGCGGACACAAAGGGCAGCACCAGCAGGTAGATCACGAAGAACACGCCGCCCAGGATGCGCTCCAGCGCCGTCATATAGGTGGTATGGCCCTTTTTTGCCATAGTAAAATCCAACTTTCTTTCTGATACTGATTTGTTAAAGATCCTTTACTGCAGCTTCTGCTTCAATTCATAGAGCAGGCTCATGGCCTCGATGGGGGTCAGGGTGTCGGGCTGGGTGCGGCGCAGCCGGTCGATGACCTCCGCCTCCCCCATTGCCTCCATGGACATCTGATCTGTCTTGGGGGCGGTCAGGAGCTGGGGGGTGTGGCCGGACTGGCTCTCCAGTTCCTTGAGGATGGAGCGAGCCTTTTTCACCACCGTGTCCGGCAGGCCCGCCAGCTTGGCCACCTCGATGCCATAGCTGCGGTCCGCGCCGCCGGGGATGATCTTCCGCAGGAAGATCAGCTCCTCCCCCCTGCTCTTGATGGCGATGTTGTAGTTTTTCACGCCGGGGAGGGTGCTCTCCAGCTCCGTCAGCTCGTGGTAGTGGGTGGCGAAGAGGGTCTTGCACCCCAGCTTCTTCCGGTCAGCGCAGTACTCCAGCACCGCCCGGGCGATGCTCATGCCGTCGAAGGTGCTGGTGCCCCGGCCGATCTCGTCCAGGATGAGAAGGCTGCGGCTGGTGGCGTGCTTTAGGATATCCGCCACCTCCGTCATCTCCACCATGAAGGTGGACTGCCCGGCGGAGAGGTCGTCGCTGGCGCCGATGCGGGTGAAGATGCGGTCCACCACGCCGATGCGGGCGGCCCGGGCCGGGACGAAGGAACCGATCTGGGCCATGAGGGTGATGAGCGCCACCTGGCGCATGTAAGTGGACTTGCCGGCCATGTTGGGGCCGGTGATGATGGCGACACGGTTTTCCTGCTCCCCCATATAGGTGTCGTTGGGGACGAAGAGGCTGTCCTTCAGCACCCGCTCCACCACTGGGTGGCGGCCGTCGTGGATCTCGATCACGCCAGTATCGTCCACAGTGGGGCAGCAGTAGTTGTTCTTCACCGCCACGGCGGCCAAGGAACACAGCGTGTCCAGCTCCGCCACGGCGGCGGCGGTGGCCTGGATGCGGGCCATGTGCTCCCCCACCTTCTCCCGCAGGGCGGTGAACAGCTCAAACTCCAGGGCGATCACCCGGTCACTGGCGGTCAGGATGGTGTGCTCCAGGTCCTTCAGCTCCTGGGTGATGTAGCGCTCGCAGTTGGCCAGGGTCTGCTTGCGGATGTAGTCGTCGGGCACCTGGTCGTAGAAGGACTTGCTGACCTCAATGTAGTAGCCGAAGACCTTGTTGTACCCCACCTTCAGCGTGCGGATACCGGTGCGGGCCTTCTCCCTGGCCTCCACCTCGGCGATAACGCCCTTTCCGCCGCTGAGGATGTCGTGGAGACGGTCCACCTCGCCGTCATAGCCGGGACGGATGAAGCCCCCCTCCCGGACGGAGAACGGGGGATCGTCCACAATGGCCTTACACAGCAGCTGGTACACGTCCTCCAGCTGGTCCAGCTCGTTTTGCAGCTCCCCCAGCCGCCCGGCGGCGAAGGGGGCCAGCTTCTCCTTCAGCCCCGGCAGCCGCTCCAGAGAGGCGCGGAGGGAGGCCATGTCCCGACCCCCGGCGCTGCCGTAGACGATGCGGCCAATGAGCCGCTCCATGTCGTTGATGCCCGTCAGGGCCAATATCAGCTCCTCCCGGCCCATGGTGTCCTTCACCAGGGCCTCCACGGCGGAGAGACGGCGGTTGATGGCAGCGACGCTCAGCAGGGGCCGCTCCAGCCAGGAGCGGAGCATCCGTCCCCCCATGGCGGTCTTGGTCCTGTCCAGAACCCACAGCAGGCTCCCGCGCTTCTCCTTGGCCCGGAGGGTGGCGGTCAGCTCCAGGTTTCGCCGGGCCGTCAGGTCCAGCTCCATGAACCGCCCCTGCTCGTAGTATTCCAGGTCGTTGATGTGGCTGAGGTCGGTCTTCTGTGTCTCGTATAAGTAGTTGAGCAGCCCGCCCAGGGCCATGGTGGCGGCGGGGTTGCTCCTGGGCAGCGCGGCGGCGGCCTCCTTGCCGTACTGCTTCTCCACGTGGCGGATGGCGTCGTCCAGCTGGAAGCGGCGCTCGCCGTAGTTCTCCGCCCGGCAGGAAAATTTCTCCCGCAGCAGATCCAAAAGCTCCCGGTGGCTGTAGGCCCCGTCGTTTAAGACCGCCTCGGCGGGGGAGAACCGGCCCAGCTCGTTCATCACGTGGTTCAGCCTCTCGCTGCCGGAGAAGGCGGTGGCGTGGGTCCTGCCGGTGGTGATGTCGCAGAAGCACAGCCCGGCATACTCCTCGTCCATGTAGATGCCGCAGATGTAGTTGGCGCTGCTGCCCTCCAGCATGGAGCCGTCCACGGTGCCGGGGGTGATGACCCGGATGATGTCCCGCTTCACGATGCCCTTGGCCAGGGCGGGGTCCTCCAGCTGCTCGCAGATGGCCACCTTGTAGCCCTTGGCGATGAGCCGGGCGATGTACCCGTCACAGGAGTGGTAGGGCACGCCGCACATGGGCACCCGCTCCTCCTCCGGCTTGCCCCGGTCCCGGGTGGTCAAGGTCAGATCCAGCTCCTGGGACACCAGCTTCGCGTCCTCGTTGAACATCTCGTAGAAGTCCCCCAGGCGGAAGAACAGTATCGCGTCCTTGTTTTGCTCCTTGATCTCCAGGTATTGCCGCATCATGGGGGTGATCTCTGCCATGGCTTTTTCCTCTTTCTCTGGTTTGCGGCTGCCGCCGCGGGGGGAGATTTTTTGCCGCTTGCCAGCGGCGGGGGTTTTCTTCGCCCTTCGGGCGAGGGGGGATTTTTCTTTGCCCCTGGCGGGGCGGGACTTTGCGGGGCTGCCCGCCCCGTGCTCTCCCGGGCCTGCCCGGCCCGGACCCGGCCTACTTTCCCCACGGCGGGAAAGTAGGCAAAGGGCCGCTTAAACCTACGGTTTAAGAATCCCTTGTCTCATCGGACTGAGATTTGCCCTGTTTGCATCCAGCCACTGAATTTCAGATCCTACGGGCATCTAATCTATAGAAGGCGCTAAACCAACTTCGCCTGTCGGCCTGTTAAAGAGGACTGCGCTCTGTTTTTGCATTGTTGGGGGCCGGTGCGTCTGAGTTCTTCACGGAGAGCGAAGCTATAGACAAAAAACACGATGGGAGTGTCCGCCAAATGGTTTTTTCCGGCTGATTCAACGAAAGGGCCGCTGACGGTCGGTTGCCTTACAGACCGGACAGAGTCAGTCCGCAATAAGAACAGCCTGCCGGCAAAGCGCTTCACCGCTCCCGGCAAACCAGCTCGTCCAGGGACAGATCATAGAAATCCGCCAGCTTGATAAGGGTGGATAGCTGGGGTTCCCTCTCGCCGTACTCATATCGTTGGTATGTATGTACTGCAAGGCCAGTTGCTTCCGCGATATCTTTTTGTGAGAGATTGCGCGCTGTGCGCAAATTTAGGAGATGTTCAGAAAAAGTCATAAGTTCTCCTTGACATTCCCAATCGGGAATGCTACAATCTGATTATGACATTCCCGAACGGGAATATCAAGAAGGGGGTGAAAAACAAAATGAACGAATATGAAGAATGCCTTTTTTGCCACATCATGGATGACAGATGGAAGGATATCAAAAAGAGAAAAGACTACCGTCTGGCGCGGGAGAAGCAGGATCGCCTCCGGGAGAGCCTGGAGGCTACGCTGACGACGGAGCAGAAAAAGAAGCTGGAGGAGTATGAGGAAGGCAACAGCGCCTGCGGGGCCATCGAGATGGAATACCTCTTCTGTGAGATTTTGACCATGATCCGGCGCATCTGCTTCGGCTGATATCGCCCAGCCCTCCCCGCCGCTGGATCATCCGACAGACCGGCGCTGGGGCAGGCGCTTCTGACCGGCGGCGCCGCAGGATGCACCATCGAGAGACAAAACCAAGCCTTGCCGTCGCGTCCTCATCAAAAAATGGGGGGATTCTTAAGGGGGCGCAGCCCCCTTATGCGTGCTTCACCCGCCCGCAGGCGGGCGCTTACGAGGCCAACCGCCGCATTGCGGCGGCTCTTAGGCCGAGTGTTGCAACTTTTCTCACGGGAGAAAAGTTGAAACCGTTCCCGCCGCCGTAGGCGGCGAAAAACCCAGGGCCCGGGGCGGTCAGCCCCGCAAAAAAGAACCAACACTCAGACGATCTCCCCAAACAGCGCCCAGGTGTTGCTGTCGGTGATCCTGGCCTCCACATAGTTCCCGATAGCCGCCTTGTCCCCCGCCAGATGGACAAGCCTCCCGCCGTGGGTCCGGCTGGAGAGGGGCCAGCGCGCGTCCCCGCTCTCCCCGTCCACCAGTACACGGACCGTCTTACCCACGTAGGAGCGGTGGAGTTGGGCGGAGATCTCGTTCTGGGCGTCCACTAATTTGTCGAACCACACCTGCTTCTCCGCCCTGGTGGCCGGGTCGGGCATCCTGGAGGCCGGGGTGCCGGGCCGGGGGGAGTAGATGAAGGTGAAGAGGGCGTCGTAGCGCACCTCCTGGATGAGGGACACCGTATCCATGGCCTCCTCCTCCGTCTCGCCGGGGAAGCCGATGATGATGTCGCTGGTCAGCACCAGCTCGGGCATGACGGACTTGGCGTAGCGCACCTTTTCCAGGTACTGCTCCCGGGTGTAGCCCCGGTTCATGGCCTTCAGCACCCGGCTGTTGCCGGACTGGACCGGCAGGTGGAGCTGCTTGGCAATGTGGCCGCACCGGGCCATGGTGTCGAAGAGCTTGTTGCTGGCGTCCTTGGGGTGGCTGGTCATGAAGCGGATCAGATAATCCCCGGGGATCTTGTCGATTTCGGAGAGCAGGTCGGCAAAGTCCATGGGGTTGTCCAGATCCTTGCCGTAGGAGTTGACGTTCTGGCCCAGGAGGGTGATGTCCTTGTACCCCTCCTCCGCCAGCTGCCGGACCTCGGCGAGGATATCGGCGGGCTCCCGGCTGCGCTCCCGGCCCCGGACATAGGGGACGATGCAGTAGGAGCAGAAGTTGTTGCAGCCGTACATGATGGAGACCCATGCCTTGACCGCGCTCTCCCGCACCACGGGCAGGCCCTCGGCGATGGAGCCGTGCTCGTCGTCAATGGAGAACACCCGGCGGTGCTGGGTGTACACGCCATACAGCAGTTCCGGGAACTTCCACAGGGCCTGGGGGCCGAACACCAGGTCCACATGGCGGTAGGAGCCCCGGATTTTTTTTGCCACCACCTCCTGCTGGGCCATGCAGCCGCACAGGCAGATGATGAGCTCGGGATTCTTCTCCTTGGCGTGGACCAGCTGGCCCACCACGCCGAATACCTTTTTCTCCGCGTTTTCCCGGATAGCGCAGGTGTTGATGACGATGATGTCCGCGGCCATGGGGTCCTCGGTGAAGCCGCAGCCCATCTCCCGCAGCATGCCCATGATGCGCTGGCTGTCGGCCACGTTCTGCTGGCAGCCGTAGGTGTCCACCAGGGCCAGGGGAGCGCGGGGGCGCTGGCGGTGGAGCGCGGCGATCTGATTGGTAAACTCCCGCTGCCGCGCGATGTCCGCGGCGGGGATGACGACTTGAGTCCTGTCCAAAGCGGTTCTCCTTATTTCGATAAGAAATCAATATAATATAATAGCATAAGAGCGTCAAAAACACAAGAGGCTGCCTCCCGGCGGCGGGCCCTTTCTTGCCTTTTGGGCCGGTGTATGGTATACTCTTTGCAACGGAAGACGAGAGGAGCGGAAGCAATGAATCTGTGGCACGACATCAAGCCTGCCCGTATGCAGCCGGAGGACTTCCTGGCGGTAATTGAGATCGAGAAGGGCTCCAAAAACAAGTACGAGCTGGACAAGGAGACGGGAGCGCTGCGCCTGGACCGCATCCTGTACACCTCCATGCACTATCCCGCCAACTACGGCTTTATCCCCCGGACCTACGCCGACGACGGGGACCCTCTGGACGTGCTGGTGCTGTGCAGCGAGCCCATCCGGCCCATGAGCCTGGTGCGGGTGTACCCGGTGGGCTATTTCACCATGCGGGACGGCGGGGCCATGGACGACAAGATCCTGGCTATCCCCTTCGGGGACCCCATGTACAACAGCTATCAGGATCTGGGCGAGCTGCCCCGGCATGTATCCGACGAGATCAGCCACTTTTTCAGCGTATATAAGCACTTGGAGCCGGAGGGCAACGCGGAGGTGGACTCCATCCATGGCCGGGCTGAGGCGGTGAAAGTGATCCGCCGGGCCCTGGACGACTATATCGAAACCTTCTGCCGGTAAGACGGCTGAGAGACAGGACAGAGAGGAGAGAAACACAGTGATGCTCTGCATTGGCTGCGCTCCATGCAAGGTCTGATCCGGACAGGACGGCATGGAGCAGATCAGCCCTGACACAACAGCCCGGACAGACTTTGCGTACTTGAAAAACACAAGACGTAAAAGGAGCAAAGTCTGTAATGAAACGATTTGAACAAACATCCTTTGGAGGATTGAGACAGTTTCTGATCCTGTGGAGCACCCAGGCCCTCTCGGCCCTGGGCAGCGCCATGACCAGCTTCGCCCTGGTGATCTGGTCCTACCAGCAGCGGGGGGAGGCGTTGACCACGGCGCTGCTCTCCGTGTGCTCCTACGCCCCCTATGTGGCGCTGAGCGTCTTTGCCGGGAGCTTGTCGGACCGGTGGGACAAGCGGCGGACCATGGTGGTGTGCGACAGCTTCGCGGCTATGACCACTTTAGCGGTGCTGGCCCTGCTGCGCACGGGGCGGCTGGAGATCTGGCACCTCTATGCGCTCAACGCCCTCAACGGCCTGATGAACACCATCCAGCAGCCGGCCGGCGACGTGGCGGTGACACTGCTGACGCCCAGGGACCAGGTCCAGCGGGTGGGGGGCCTCCGGTCCCTCTCCAGCGCCCTTGTCACCATGCTGTCCCCCATGCTGGCCACGGCCATGCTGACCCTGCTTGGCCTGGAGGCGGTGATCGCCTTTGACCTGCTGACCTGCGCCATAGCTGTGCTGACCCTGCTGCTCTGGGTGCGCATCCCGGAGGGCGGCGGGCCTGCGCAGCGGGTTTCCCTGGCCCGGTCCGCCGGGGAGGGCCTGCGGTGGCTGGCGGACAACCGGGGCATCCTGGATCTGATCCTGTTTCTGGCGGCCATCAACCTGATCGCATCCATCTATAACGCGGCCCTGCCCGCCATGCTCCTCTCCCGCCCCGGCGGCGGGGAGACGGTGCTGGGGCTGGTGGAGCTGTGTACGGGCCTTGCCAATCTGGCCGGCAGCCTGCTGGCGACGGCCCTGCCCGCCCCCAAGAGCCGGGTGCGGGTGATCTGCAACAGCCTGCTCTTTTCCATGAGCACGGAGAACCTGCTGCTGGCTCTGGGGCGAAGCGGCGGGGTGTGGTGCTTTGGCGCGGTGCTGGGGTGGATCTTCATCCCGGTGATGAATGCCAACATGGACGCCCTGCTACGGCTGCACATCCCCGTGGAGATGCAGGGCCGGGTCTACGCCGCCCGGAACACCCTCCAGTTTTTCACCATCCCCGTGGGCTATCTGCTGGGGGGCGCGCTGGTGGACCGGGTGTGCGAGCCGGCAATGGCGGCACAGGGAGGAGATTCCCTGCTGACAGGACTGCTGGGCGCGGGCAAGGGCAGCGGCGCGGCGCTGCTGTTTCTGGTCATCGCCGGATTGGGCGTGGCCGTCTGCCTGGCCTTTCGCGGCGACCGCCGCCTGTGGAGGCTGGAAGAATAGAGAGAATAAAAGAGGAGCCGGGCGGCACTGCCGCCCGGCTCCTTCTATTTATGTATGCGGGGTGTTTTCCAAAAACCGCATCAGGACCTGGGCCAGCTCCGCCCGGGTGACATAGGCCCGGGGGGCCAGAAAACCGTCGGCGCGGCCGGAGAGATATCCCTCCCCCACGGCCCAGGCCACGGCCTCCTCCGCCCAGTCGGATACCCGGCTGCTGTCCGGGAAAAGGGCCAGGTCGGCCGGCCGGGCCTCCTCCGCCCCGGCGCCGTCCGTGAGGAGGACGAAGCGGTAGAGAAGAGACGCCAGCTGCTGGCGGGACACGATGGCGAAGGCCCCGAAGGTCGTCTCATTGTAGCCCTCCACCAGGCCCGCGCCGTAGGCCCACACCAGGGCATCCCGGTACCAGGCGGCGGTCTGCACGTCGGTGAAGGGGAGCGGCGCAGAGGCGTCCCCGCCCTCCCCCGCCTCCGGCGGGGGGGACCCGGCCAGCCGGTACAGGATGGAGAGCACCTGGACCCGGGTGGCCCCGTCCGTGGGTTGGAAGGTCCGGGGCTCGCTGCCGGACATCAGCCCCGCGGCATAGACGTAGTCCACCGCCTCGTGGTACCAGGCGTCCTTGTCCACGTCTGTCAGCAGCGCCATGGCGCACAGCTCCGGGGCCGGGGCCTGCCCGTCCGCCAGGGCGGAGACGTCCAGGGTATAACCGGTGGCGTTGGAGGCATAGTCCGCGGCGGAGACGTACAGCTTGTCCGGCAGGAGCTCGCAGTCTGTCAGATCCACAGTGAGGGTGTGGGCCTTGCCCGCCCTGTCGTCGGAGAAGGTCCCCTCCGCCAGCACCCTGCCGCTGCCGTCGCAGATGGAGGCATAGGCGAGGAACTGGTTGTCCCGGATGGTGACGGCCAGGGTCTCCGCTTCGCCGTCCGCGGCGGCGGACACCGTGGGGGCCTGCCGGTCGATGACCAGGGGGAAGCTCCACTCCAGGTACCGGCTGTAGCCGCCGCTGGTGAGCCAGCGGTACGTGTCGGGCCGGGCGGCGTCGGACGCGGACCGCTCGTAGGCGGCAGCCATGGCCTCGTCGCTCTCCAGCCAGCCGTAAAAGGCCACCTTGACCTGGGTGTTGTTGGGCAGTGGCTCTCCATCCGCCCCGGTACCGTCCCAGTGGAACCAGCCGGAATTTTTGATGAACAGAGCGGTATCGTCCGCCCCGGCCCGGGGCAGCCAGGGCGTGTCGTCCACATAGTAGATCCGGCCGGTGTGCAGGTCGGACACCACCATGATGACTCGCGCGGCGTTGCGCAGGGTGTAGAGGTCCACGGTAAAGAGGCAGCCGGCGGTGGAAAGGGCGTCGCTGCCGGCGGTGGGAATGGCGTTCCGGCTGTCGCTGTGGGCGGTGGACAGCCAGGGGTTCTGCCCCAGCAGCGTGCCGTCGGTCTGGAAGTCCTGGCCGGCCAGGTATACCAGATTGGCGCCCAGGTTCACCGGCAGCACGTCCAGATAGGTGTAGCCCTCCTCCGCCAGGGTCGCGCCGGTGTCCTCATCCACTGTTTCCTCCAGCAGGAGCCGGGCCTCCAGCACGTCCCGGAAATCCACCGGTTCGACGATGGGCGCGGCCTCCCAGTCGCCGCAGTAGCCCAGGAAGCTGGCGTGGAGGCACGCCCCCTCCCCGCCGGTGAGGCTGACGTACCCCTCTGTGAAAAAGCCGTTGGGATAGACCTGGGCCAGCTCCCGCCGCAGGGCCTGGTCCACCGAGAGGGTCAGGGAGACGATCCGCTCGCTCCCGGCGGGGATGGTGACGCTGCCGGGGGCGGAGACGGTCACATCCTCCGTGATATCCAGCGGGGCCATGAGGCTGTAGCAGTCCGCGCCGTCGGCGTCGTAGGCGTCGGTGAGGACCGTGGTATCCAGCTCCAGGGTCAGCGCCTCCTCCGTCAGGTTCCGCACCCGGAAGGAGAGGGTGAACCGGCCGGCGGCGCTGCCGCCCAGCTCCAGGAGGGGCTGGGTGATCAGGGCGGGGCTGTCCAGGGCCGCGGCCAGATCAATGAGGCCCGCCCCCTGCCGCCGGGGGGACAGGGGCGCGCCTCCCTCGTCCCGGATCAGCCGGGCGGTGCTCTCCAGCAGCGCCTCGGCCAGGTCGGCGGCCTCCTTTTTATCCTCAATCCCCCGCTCCCGCAGCGCCTGGAGCGCCACCGCGAAGGCGCCGGAGGCGTTGGGGGCGGCCATGGAGGTGCCGCTGAGCTGTTCATAAAAGCCGTCCCCCGCCCCCGAGGCGGAGAGGATGTGGCCCCCCGGGGCGGTCAGGGCCGGGACCAGCCGCAGGTCGGAGGTGGTCCCCCAGGCGGAGGCGTCCAGCATGGAGGGGGCCTCCCCCTCCGCCGTGACCGCGCCGCCCTGGATGGAGAGCGTCCCCTGCCCCTCCGCCCCGGCCAGCTCCAGCAAAAAGGCCCCGTCCTCCTGGGAGATGGCGGCGCAGGGGATGGTCAGGCCCTCCACGGCCGGCAGCAGGGAGCCGGGCGCATTGTTGTAGATGAGGCAGGCTGCCGCCCCGGCGGCAGCGGCGTTTTGGGCCTTCTCGGTGAAGGTGATCTCCCCCCGGCGGACCAGGGCCACCTTACCAGCCAAGTCCAGACCGGCGAAGTCCTCCGCCCGGCCCACGCCGCCCACAGCCACGAAGGCCAGCTCCTCCCCGGGCAGGGACTCCAGCAGGGGGAGCGCCTCCCCGGACCCGGACACGCCGTCGGCATAGGCGATCTGCCGCCCTCCAGCGGCGATATGGCCGGCGGTCTCGTAGTGGGCGGCCTCCGCCGCGGCTACAGCGGTGGCCCCCAGATAGGAGGCCGGGGAGCAGAGGGTGCCGTAGTCGGTGTAGTCCGCTGTGGGGAGGGCCGCGCCCTGGGCCTTGGAGGAGACGGAGGCGGCGGAGTTGCCCGCGGAACAGCAGAGGATGACCCCCGCCTCCCGCAGGGTGCGGAAGGCCGCGCAGTAGAGCCCGCCCAGGACGCCGTCGGCGGTGAAGCCGTTGTCGGAACCCAGGGAGAGGTTGATAACGTCGGCCCCCAGGGCGTAGGCGTCCTCCAGGGCCTTGAGGATATCGGCGTCGTCCGCGCCGGCGGCGCTGTCGGAAAACACCTTCATGCTCAGCAGCTGGGCCGCCGGGGCCACGCCCCGGAACAGCACCGCCCCGTCCTCGCCCATGGCGCAGCCCGCCGCCAGGGCGGCGACGTGGGTGCCGTGGCTGTCGGCGGAGAACACCTGGTCGTCGCCGTCGGCATAGTCGTAGGCAAAGGGGATGCGCTGGGACAGGTACCGGCCCGGCGTGCCGCCGCCGGAGACAAAGTCCTCCACATCCTCGGGGCTGATGGCCGGGGAGCGGGCAAGGCCGTAGTCGGCAAAAGCCTGGTGGGTCCAGCGCAGTCCGGTGTCGATGACGGCGACGACCACGCCGTCCCCGTCATAGCCCAGCTCCTCCAGCCCGGCGGCGCCCATCAGGTCCAGGCTGTTGGCGTCCAGGGGCGCGGCGGCGGCCTGGGGCCGGGCGTGGGTCTGGGTGGGGGCCGCCCCGCTGACCCCCTCC
>CABKMV010000064.1 GCA_902373635.1 uncultured Oscillospiraceae bacterium | reverse complement strand
GCTGCTTGAACGATTTTTCTTTTTAAATATTGTCTAACTTTTGGCGGGCACTTCACTTTGGGGCGGTCCCGGTTTTTTCATACGTAAAGAGAGCGCAGCGACGCACAACAGCGCTATCCTGGACAACCGTCTGAAAAACCTGGAGACTCGTGCCTGGAGCGGGAGGCCCTTTTTCCGGCTGCCAAGCAGGTTTCCTGACTGCGCTTCATCGCGCCTCCCCAGCCTTCTCGCGGCAGTGGCCGCAATGGCGTTGGCTGTGCGCGGACAGCGCACCGGGGAATAGCTCAGCGATTACAGTGACCCGTTCGTGCGGGGATCTCACCCGACTTCCCTTTTATCTTCAGGGCCGGCTCACACAGCCGGTTCTGAAGCCACTTGACAACGACATGGTTTGATTTGTTAAAATAATAACATATATGCGCAGGCTTGTCAATTCCCTTTACGGCCCTTTTCCAGATATAATAAAAGAAGCGCTTGCCATACGAAAGTGCAATAGACGCCGAGCTTTCCCTTTCCCCGTGTGTAGCTGATACATGCCATTCGGTATGCGCTGCTTGCCCACAGAGGAGAGTCTCCCGCCGGATTATTATAAAAAGCAGCGCCATCCCTTGGACGGAGCTGCTTTATGACAGGACATATTTGCAGGGCTGCACCCTGCCAAATCACAACCCAGCACAATGGTTGTGATTTGGGAAGGGGCCGCGGCAGAATGAGCGCGCTCTGACTTTTGAAAAAAGTCGGAGCAAGCGATATGACGCTTGCTCCGACGTGGCGGAGATGGAGGGATTTGAACCCCCGCGCCGGTTGCCCGACCTATCGGATTTCGAATCCGAACCCTTCAGCCGCTTGGGTACATCTCCGTGTAAACATCATCGTAACACACTTTCTCTTGTTTCGCAAGGAATTTTGTTGTATTCTTAGGGAAGTCTAAAAACATCTGCTGTGCAAGGAGACTTCCTGTGGAAACACTGTATTATAACGGCATCGTCCGGACCATGGAATCCCACATCCCAGAGGAGGCCCTGCTGGTGCGGGACGGCCGCATCGCCGCCGTGGGCGAATTTGCACCCCTGCTGCGCCAGTGCACCTATGTCAACAAGGTAGACCTGCAGGGCGGCTGCCTGATGCCCGCCTTTCTGGACGCCCACAGCCACATCATCAGCTGGGCCATGGGGAAGCTGCAGGCCGACCTGTCCGGCGCAGGCGATTTTCCCGCCATTGCCCAGGCTATGGCGGCCTTTGCCGCCCTCCATACCGCTCCTGGGGAGCGGTGGGTGTTGGGCCGCGGCGCTGATCTCCCCCTGGACGAGTCCCTCGTCCCCCTTCTGGATCAGGTGCTGCCTGACCGGCCTGCCCTGGTCCAGCACGTCAGCAGTCACGGCGGGGTGTTCAACACCGCAGCCCAAAAATTGCTTGGGCTGGACAGGGGCGCGCTGGTGGAAAACGCCTATATTGCCGCCCAGAAGAAGGTGCCCATGCCTGAATTTTCCCAGCTGAAGGCCGCCTTTGAGCAGGCCCAGGAGGACTACCTCTCCCACGGCTATGTGCTGGCCCAGGAGGGCTGTATGATGGCCGAGGCGGCCCAGTTGTACGCGGCCCTGGAGCGCTCCGGCGCCATTAAAATGTCCATCGTCAGCTACGGCCAGCCGGACATGCCCTGCGACAGCGGCCCCATCCCCACCATCGGCGTCAGCAACCGTGGCAACAAGATCTTCCTGGACGGCTCCCCCCAGCAGCGCACCGCTTTCCTTCGGGAACCCTACAGGGGCGGGGGAAGAGGGGAGGCCACCATGACTGAGGAGGAGGCGCTGGCCGCTGTCCGGACCGCTGGGGAACAGGGCCGGCAGCTGTTGGCCCACTGCAATGGCGACGCCGCCATTGACCGCTTCCTGTGGGCCCTGAAAGAGGCCCGCTATCCCGCCAGGCTGCGGCCTGTCATTGTCCACGCCCAGCTGATGCAGAAGGACCAGCTGAACCTGGCCCGGGAACTTGGGGCCATGCCCTCCTTCTTCGTCGCCCATGTGCGCCACTGGGGCGACGTCCACCTGGAAAACCTGGGAGAGCGGGCGCGGTTCATCAGCCCCTGCTATTCCGCCCTGGAGCGCAAGATTCCTTTCACCCTTCATCAGGACAGCCCCGTCCTGCCGCCCACGCCCTTGGAGCCGGTGGCCTGCGCCTTTTTGCGGCAGACCTCCGGCGGGCAGCAGCTGGCCATGCGGGAGCGCATCAGCGTCTATGACGGCCTGCGGGCCATGACCATCGGCGCCGCCTACCAGTACCATGCAGAGGCGGAGCGGGGCACCCTGGCCCCCGGCAAGCGGGCTGACCTGATCGTTCTGGACCGCGACCCGCTGTCTGTGCCGGCGGAGGAGCTGGAGAGCATCCGGGTGCTGCGGACCGTCAGCGAGGGGAAAGTCCTCTGGCGCGGGGAGGGCTGACGTCCTTCCCGCCCCCGTTTTCCCCTGTGAGATCCTGTTTTTTTCAAAAAATTCCGGGAAAGTTATTGACAAATCCCGCTCTTCATGCTACTATTTCAAGGCTGACGATTTGCTGCGGTGGTGCGGGCAAACGGCCCTGAATGCGGGTGTAGCACAATGGCCAGGGCACCAGCCTTCCAAGCTGGGGATGCGAGTTCGATTCTCGTCACCCGCTCCAAATATGCGCCAGTAGCTCAGTAGGATAGAGCAACTGCCTTCTAAGCAGTAGGCCAGGGGTTCGAATCCCTTCTGGCGTGCCAAACTTTTCAACGCGCACAGCGCAGGATACCGTGTATCTGGTGGGTGTAGCTCAGTTGGTTAGAGCACCGGATTGTGGTTCCGGGTGTCGAGGGTTCGAGTCCCTTTACCCACCCCAGACGAAACAAGGGATTGGGAGCTGATCCCAATCCCTTGTTCTTTCCCACTGAAACGACCATATTGGGGTGTCGCCAAGTGGTAAGGCACGGGACTTTGACTCCCGCATTCGCTGGTTCGAGTCCAGCCATCCCAGCCATATGACCCGTTAGCTCAGTCGGCAGAGCAACTGCCTTTTAAGCAGTGGGTCCGGGGTTCGAATCCCCGACGGGTCACCAGCTCAGAAAAAGCCCTAAGGCGATGAAAAAAGCCTTAGGGCTTTTCTCATGCGCCGGATGGGCTTTTTCTTCGCTTCCAACCGCGATCCGCTTCGCTGGGTTCGCGGTTGGGTGGGGGCGCGGATCTGAAAGTCTGCGCCTCGAAAGTGTTCGGCCTTTCCACGTCGTCGCAAGCGATACAAAGCTTGCGACGACTTTTGCGTAGAAAAGTCCGTCATAGGGGGGATTCTCCTATCAGGTACAAAACACTCCTTGACATTTTCCATCTGTCAGTTCTATAATAACACCAAAAGGTTAGTAGAAGCTAACCAGCCGGGGGGTGTCCAATGTGGAAGAACTGTTGGCTCGGTGTGCTCCGTCAGACGGAATCCATCATTCGATATGTTGGATGACCGCTATGGAGGGCGTGCGGGTCTGTGAGTTTGACTGCACCTTCCCGGCAGATTGGGAACGCCCCGGTCTATCCCCTGGGCATTTTGAGATGCTGTTCTGTCAGCGCGGCCGGATGACGGCCCACTGGGCAGACGGCAGGACCCTGCCCCTGTGCGGCAGAGAGATTCTGCTGCTCTCCAGCACCCCTGAAATGGAGCGGTTCCATTGGAGCGAAGAAGCGATGAAGGGCGTTTTGGTGGCCGTGGACAGTGTCCTCGCACGGAAGAGTCTCCAGCAGATATGCGGGCTGCTGGGCGGCCCGGAGCTGGACGCCGGCCAGGTACGACAGCTCATGGAGCGGCAGAGAGGCTGCGCGGTTCTGGAGCGGACAGCCTGGAGCGACGGGGTCTTTCAGGCGATTCAGTCACTCACTCCGGAGCAGAGGAGACAGTACTGTGTTTGGAAGGTGGCGGAGGTTCTCTATCTGCTGTGCTGCGGCGGAATTTTGCGCTGCAAAGCCCCGGAGATCTACTACGACAGGCATCAGGTCGGGCGGGTGCGGCAGGTCCACGACTATCTGATTGAGCATATCCACGAGCCTGTTACCATTGAGCGGTTGTCCCGCCAATTCCAGATCTCCTCAACTGTCCTGAAACGGTGCTTCCGTCAGATCTATGGGCGGCCCATCCGAAAATACGTCCAGGCGTATCGCATGCGGCGGGCCGCAGAGCTTTTGACCAACACCCGGCAGCCTGTTCAGCAGATTTCCGCCGCCGTGGGATATGAGAGCACCAGTCAGTTCAGGGCGGTTTTTCAGCAGATCTATCAGATGTCGCCCTCACAATACCGAGCAAAAATGTCTGAATCCATCGATTCGCGCCCGAAACCGTTCTCCACTCAGGCGGATTCGGAAGTATAATACGGGGTAAACGATGCCCAGGGGGAGGGATCCTGATGAAGCGCCATCGCTTTTGGGCCTGGGGCGCTGTGATCTGTATGGTCATGGCCCTTTGGACCGGGTATCACCACAAGTAACGAAAGAAACCATTCGAGGAGGAATCCGTATGAACTGTTCTAAATGCTATAAAAACCTGGCGCTGTTTGCCGGCGGCGTGCTGTTCGGCTCCGCCGGGATCAAGCTGCTGTCCAGCAAGGATGCAAAGAAGGCGTACACACATGTGACGGCCGCCGCGCTGCGGGTGAAGGACTCTGTTATGGAGACTGTGACCACCGTGCAGGAGAACGCCGCCGACGTTTTGGCCTCTGCCAGGGATATCAATGAAAAGCGGGCCGAGCAGGAGACGCCGGCAGAAGCCGGCCAGGAAAAGTAAGACCCTGAGAGGGCTGCGGAAGCGGCCCTTTTCCTTTTGTGGAGGCAATGATATGGAGTTTCAAATACTGCACGAGAGCCGGGGGCGCATGCGTATCCGCCTGTCCCAGGCGCGGATGACGCTGGAACAGGCGGACTGTCTGGAGGCGTACCTTCAGGCGATCGACGGGGTGGAGAAGGCCACTGTGCACGAGCGGACACGCTGCGCCATTATTCTGTACCGTATGGACCGGGCGGCGCTGCTGCGGGATGTCAGGGACTTTTCCTACGCCCATGGAGAGCAGTTGGCGGTCACGCACAGCGGGCGTGCGCTGAACCGGGCCTACGAGGAAAAATTGGTGGGATTGGCGGCTTTCAAGTTTGCCCGCACGCTGTTTTTCCCGGCGCCGCTGCGGACGGCCTATACCCTTTGGAAGTCCATCCCCTACCTGCTGCGGGGGCTGCGCTGTCTGCTGCGGCGCCAGCTCCATGTGGAACTGCTGGATGGCCTTTCCGTTGGGATATCCATGGTCCGGGGGGACTTTGACACCGCGGCCTCGGTCATGTTCCTGCTGCGCCTGGGAGAGCTGCTGGAGGAATGGACCCATAAAAAGTCCGTGGAGGACCTGGCCCGCAGCATGTCCCTGAATATCGACCGGGTCTGGCTGAAGACGCCGGAGGGCGAGGTGCTGACCCCCCTGGCCCAGATCCAGACGGGAGACGCCGTCACCGTCCGCATGGGTGGGATGATCCCCCTGGACGGCGTGATCCTGGAGGGCGAGGTCATGGTCAACCAGGCGTCCCTGACCGGCGAATCCATCCCCGTCCCAAAGCGCCCCGGCACCACCGTATACGCCGGTACGGTGGTGGAGGAGGGCGAATGCGTCCTCCGTGTGGAGCAGCAGTCCGGCTGCAGCCGATACGATAAGATCGTCTCCATGATCGAGCAGTCGGAAAAGCTGAAGTCCTCGGCGGAGGACCGGGCGGCAAACCTGGCGGACAAGCTGGTGCCCTACACCCTGGCGGGCAGCGCCGCCACCTGGCTGTTGACCCGGAATGTCAACCGCGCCCTGTCCGTGCTGATGGTGGACTTCTCCTGCGCGCTGAAGCTGTCCATGCCGCTGGCGGTCCTTTCCGCCATGCGGGAGGCCGGAGACTGCCGCATCACGGTAAAGGGCGGCAAGTATCTGGAAGCGGTTGCCCGGGCGGACACGATCGTATTTGACAAAACTGGCACCCTGACCCATGCCTGCCCGGTGGTGGCTGAGGTGATCCCCTTCGGCGGACGGAATAAGGACGAGATGCTGCGGCTATGTGCCTGCCTGGAGGAGCACTTCCCCCACTCCATGGCCAACGCGGTGGTCCAGGCGGCCCGTGAGCGGGGCCTTGCCCATGAGGAGATGCACTCCCAGGTGGAATACCTGGTGGCCCACGGCATTGCCAGCACGACAGGCGGCGAGAAGGTGGTGGTGGGCAGCGCCCACTTTGTGTTCGAAGATGAAGGCTGCGTGGTGCCGGAGGAAGAACGGGAGCGCTTTGACGCGCTGCCGCCGGAGTATTCCCATCTGTATCTGGCCATCGGCGGGACCCTGGCCGCAGTGATCTGTATCGCCGATCCCCTGCGCGCGGAGGCGGCCGATGTGGTGCGGGCACTGAAGGCGCTGGGTGTGACCAAAACCGTCATGCTCACCGGAGACAGCGAGCGCACCGCCGCGGCTATCGCCGCCCAGGTGGGGGTGGATGAATACCACTCCGAGGTCCTGCCGGAGGACAAGGCGCGCTTTGTGGAGCGGGAACAGGCCGAGGGCCGCACCGTCATCATGCTGGGAGACGGCGTCAACGACTCCCCCGCCCTGTCCGCCGCCAGCGTGGGCATCGCCGTCCGGGACGGCGCGGCCATTGCCAGGGAGATCGCCGACATCACCATCTCCGCGGAAAGCCTGTACCAGCTGGTCGACCTGCGCA
The DNA here is from genome assembly GCA_902373635.1 of uncultured Oscillospiraceae bacterium. GTDB lineage: Bacteria > Bacillota > Clostridia > Oscillospirales > Oscillospiraceae > Pelethomonas. The sequence goes on along the minus strand of CABKMV010000064.1, from coordinate 6,279 downwards.
GGATCGCGGAGGCCCTCCAGCGGCGGATCCGCTCCAATTACCGCTTTGTCATCGGATTCAACGGCTCCCTCATCTGCCTGGGCGCCGCCGGGATCCTGGCCCCCGCCACGTCGGCCCTGCTCCACAACCTGTCCACTGTGGGCGTGAGTCTGCGAAGCATGACGAACCTGATCGGGGGCCCAGGATCGGGGCGGAGAGAGCGGCTTCCAGGGGCGGTGGAATCCACTTCGGAAGCGGACTCCGGGGTCGGAGCAGCAGGATCGTCCCTGCGTTAGCATGTTCCGCCAGTTTGCTGCAGCAGACCGGGGCAAGCGGTATATCGCTTGCCCCGGCTTTTTATAGACAAAAAGGGACCGGACGAAAGTCCGGTCCCTGAGCCTGTCAAAAAACCAGGTATCGATCAGGAAGGAGAGAAAGGATAAGGGGGAGCTCGAGGGGGCAGAGCCCGCCTCGAATTGGATCAAATGCCCCGCAACGCCTTGCTGGGCAAGGCTTGCGGCGAGCATAGCGAGGACTTTTGCGCCAAAAAGGCGCGAAAGTAACGGCATTTTTGCGGGTTGTCAAAAAAGTCTCCAGACTTTTTTGACAACCTGAGGGACCGGACGAAAGTCCGGTCCCTCTCTTTTGGGGTGATCGCGTTTAGCCCTCGTACAGATCCTTGAGCTTGAGCAGGTGCTCGTAGCGCTCCTTGGCCGCGGCCTCGTTCTTGGCGAACAGGGTCTCGGCGCGCTCGGGGAACTCACGGGTCAGGCGGGCGTAGCGGGCCTCGTTCATCAGGAACTCCTGGTAGCCGCCGGCGGGCGCCTTGCTGTCCAGAGTGAAGGGGTTCTTACCCTCGGCAGCGGCGGCGGGGTTGAAGCGGAACAGGTTCCAGTAGCCGCAGTCCACAGCCTTCTTCATTTCCTTCTGGCAGTTCATCATGCCGCCCTTGATGGAGTGCATCTCGCAGGGGGCGTAGCCGATGATGAGGGAGGGGCCGTGGTAGGCCTCGGCCTCGGTGATGGCCTTGATGGTCTGCGCGGTGTTGGCGCCCATGGCCACCTGGGCCACGTACACATAGCCGTACTGCATGGCGATCTCGCTGAGGCTCTTCTTCTTCATCTCCTTGCCGGCGGCGGCGAACTGCGCCACCTGGCCGATATTGGAGGCCTTGGAAGCCTGGCCGCCGGTGTTGGAGTAGACCTCGGTGTCGAAGACGAAGACGTTGACGTCCTCGCCGGAGGCCAGGACATGGTCCAAGCCGCCGTAGCCGATGTCGTAGGCCCAGCCGTCGCCGCCGAAGATCCACACGGACTTCTTGTTCAGGTACTCCTTCTGGGACAGGATCTCAACGGCCAGGGCGCAGGCGTCACAGTCGCAGTACAGCTTGCCGGCGTCCTTCAGCTCCTGGCCGTGGGCCTGGAGCTTGGGCCTGTCGCTGGCGATCAGCTCGTCCACGGTGCACACGCCGTTCTCCAGGGCGGCGATGTATGCCTTGGTGGCCTCGCCATTGGCCTCGCCCTCCTCGAAGGTGTCCAGCCACTTCTGGGCGGCCTCTTTCAGAGCGGGCGTGACCCAGCTGATGGCAAGCAGCTGCTCGGTCTTAGCCTTCAGGTTGGCGCGAATGGTCTTCTGGCCGGTGTACATGCCCAGGCCATGCTCGGCGTTGTCCTCGAAGAGGCTGTTGCACCATGCGGGGCCCTTGCCCTCGGCGTTGGTGCAGTAGGGGGAGGTAGCGGCGGGGCCGCCCCAGATGGAGGAGCAGCCGGTGGCGTTGGAGATGTACATCCGGTCGCCGAAGAGCTGGGTCACAAGACGGGCGTAGCTGGTCTCGGCGCAGCCGGCGCAGGAACCGGAGAACTGCAGGTAGGGCTGCTTAAACTGGCTGCCCTTAACGGTGTTGTCCTGCATATCGGGCTTGGGAGCGGTCTTGACCAGGTAATCCCAGACCTTGGCCTGCTGGGCCTCGCTCTCCTGGGGCACCATCTTGATGGCCTTATCCTTGGCCAGGCAGGCCTCCACGCACACGCCGCAGCCCATGCAGTCCAGGGGGCTGACGCCGATGGCGAAGGAGTACACGCCCTTGCCCTTGCCGGCCTTGACGGGAGCGGTCTTCAGTCCCTCGGGGGCGTTGGAAACCTCATCCTCGGTCAGGGCATAGGAGCGGATGGTGGCGTGGGGGCAGACATAGGAGCAGGTGTTGCACTGGATGCACTTGGCGGGGTCCCAGGTGGGGACGGACACGGCAACGCCGCGCTTCTCATAGGCGCTGGCGCCCTGCTCGAACTGGCCGTCGGCGTGGGGCACGAAGACGGACACGGGCAGGCTGTCGCCGTCCATCTTGCCCACGGGCTCCAGGATCTCCTTGACCATCTTGACCAGCTCCGGCTTGCCCTCCAGAGCATGCTCGGGCTTCTCGTCCACGGCGTTGGCCCAGTCGGCGGGCACGTCCACCTTCACAAAGGCGGTGGCGCCGGCGTCGATGGCCTTGTGGTTCATCTCCACCACGTCCATGCCCTTCTTGGAGTAGGACTTGGTGGCGGCGTCCTTCATGTACTGGATAGCGTCCTCCTGGGGCATGACCTTGGCCAGGGTGAAGAAGGCGCTCTGCAGGATGGTGTTGGTACGCTTGCCCATGCCGATGGAGGCGGCCAGGTCAATGGCGTTGATGGTGTAGAGCTGGATGTTGTTCTGGGCGATGTAGCGCTTGGCCTCGGCGTTCAGGTGGTGGTTGAGCTCATCGAAATCCCACTGGCAGTTGATCATGAACACGCCGCCGGGCTTGACGTCGTTGACCATCTTGAAGCCCTTGGTGACATAGCTGGGGTTGTGGCAGGCCACGAAGTCGGCCTTGTTGATGTAGTAGGGGCTCTTGATGGGCTTGTCGCCGAAGCGCAGGTGGCTGATGGTCACGCCGCCGGTCTTCTTGGAGTCGTACTGGAAGTACGCCTGGATGTACTTGTCGGTGTGGTCGCCGATGATCTTGATGGAGTTCTTGTTGGCGCCCACAGTGCCGTCGCCGCCCAGGCCCCAGAACTTGCACTCGATGGTGCCTTCCGCGGCGGTGTTGGGAGCGGGGACCTCCGGCAGACTGAGGCCGGTGACGTCGTCCACGATGCCGATGGTGAACTGGCGGCGGGGCGCGTCCTTCTTCAGCTCCTCATAGACGGCGAACACGCTGGAGGGCGGGGTGTCCTTGGAACCCAGGCCGTAGCGGCCGCCGATGACCTTCACATCGTTCATGCCGGCGTTGGCCAGGGCGGTGACGACGTCCAGATACAGGGGCTCGCCCAGGGCGCCGGGCTCCTTGGTGCGGTCCAGGACGGCGATCTTCTTGGCGGTGGAGGGGATGGCCGCGACCAGGCGGTCCGCGGCGAAGGGGCGGTACAGCCGGACCTTGACAAGGCCCACCTTCTCGCCGTGGGCGTTCATGTAGTCGATGACCTCCTCGGCCACGTCGCAGATGGAACCCATGGCGATGATGACGCGGTCGGCGTCGGGCGCGCCGTAGTAGTTGAACAGCTTGTAGTCGGTGCCCAGCTTCTCGTTGACCTTGCCCATGTACTTCTCCACCACGGCGGGCAGCTCATCGTAGTACTTGTTGCAGGCCTCGCGGTGCTGGAAGAAGATGTCGCCGTTCTCATGGCTGCCGCGCATGTTGGGATGCTCAGGATTCAGGGAGTGCTTGCGGAAGGCCTCCACAGCCTCCATGTCGCACATGTCCTTGAGGTCCTCGTAGTCCCAGACGGCCACCTTCTGGATCTCGTGGCTGGTGCGGAAACCGTCGAAGAAGTTGATGAAGGGGACCTTGCCGCTGATGGCGGACAGGTGGGCCACAGGGCTCAGGTCCATGACCTCCTGGACGTTGCCCTCGGCCAGCATGGCGAAGCCGGTCTGGCGGCAGGCCATGACGTCGGAGTGGTCGCCGAAGATGTTCAGGGCGTGGGTGGATACGGTACGGGCGGAGACATGGAACACGGTGGGCAGCTGCTCAGCCGCGATCTTGTACATGTTGGGGATCATCAGCAGCAGGCCCTGGGAGGCGGTGTAGGTGGTGGTCAGGGCGCCCACGCCCAGAGAGCCGTGGACCGCGCCGGCGGCGCCGGCCTCGGACTGCATCTCCACGACCTTGACCTGGGTGCCGAAGATGTTTTTCAGGCCGTTGGCGGACCACTGGTCAACCAGATCGGCCATGGGGCTGGACGGCGTGATCGGGTAGATCGCCGCAACTTCGGAAAACGCATAGGAGACATGCGCCGCCGCGTTGTTGCCGTCCATGGACTTAAACTTTCTTGCCATAAAAAGCTCCTCCTGAATATTTGATACTGCTTTGGTATAGGAAACAAAGCCAGGTACTCATACAGTGTCAACTATACCACGAAATTTTCAAACTGTAAATGTTCTGTTTCCACCAATTTATGAGAAAAATTTTTTCTCCGGTTTGCCAGAAAAAACCGGATCGTTTTTGTGGCTTTTCACAAGGTGGAAGAGACGGCAAAGCTGTGGTACAATGAAGAAAACCGGGGAAAAAGCGCCGTTAGGCGGGAATACAGGATAGGAGAGGTCAGGTATGGTTGTCACGATTCGCTCCCTGGGCCTCCAGGGGATCACAGGTTATGGGGTGGCGGTGGAGTGCGCCCTCAGCGGCGGGCTGCCCGCTTTTGACGTGGTCGGCTTGCCCGACGCCGCCGTAAAGGAGGCCCGGGAGCGGGTCCGGGCGGCCATTAAGGGCTGCGGGTGCAAGTTCCCCGTCTCCCGCATCACCGTCAACCTGGCCCCCGCCGCGCTGCGGAAGGAGGGCACGGTCTACGACCTGCCCATCCTGCTGGGGATTTTGGCAGCCCAGGGTGACGTCGAAGCGCCCGCCGGGACGGCAGCCTTTCTGGGGGAGCTGTCCCTGACGGGCGCGCTGCGGCCCGTCAACGGCATGCTGTCCATGGCTCTGGCGGCCCTGCGCTCCGGCGTCCGGGAGCTGTACGTCCCCGCGGAAAATGCCGCCGAGGCCACCCTGGCCCAGGGGCTGACGGTCTATCCGGTGGAGGATGTGTCCCAGCTGCTGCGCCATTTGCGGGGGGAGGAGGCCATTGCGCCCGCCGCGGCCTGGGTGCCCAAAGGCGGGGCGGAGCGCGGCCCAGATCTCAGCGAGGTCATGGGCCAGGAAAATGTGAAGCGGGCCCTGGAGATCGCCGCCGCCGGCGGCCACAACATCCTGCTCATTGGATCCCCCGGCGCGGGCAAGTCCATGCTGGCCCGCCGCCTGCCCTCCATATTGCCGGATATGACCAGGCAGGAGGCTCTGGAGGCCACGGAGATCTGGTCCGTGGCGGGGATGACCGACCGCGGCCACCCCCTGCTCAGCCGCCGCCCCTTCCGCAGCCCTCACCACACTGTTTCCGCCGTGGCCCTGGCAGGGGGCGGGGCCTATCCCAGGCCGGGGGAAATATCCCTGGCCCACAACGGCGTGCTGTTTTTGGACGAGCTGCCGGAGTTCGCCAAGGACGCCCTGGAGGTGCTGCGCCAGCCCATCGAGGACGGGGAGGTGACGATCACCCGCACCGCTGGCAGCGTGAAGCTGCCCAGCCGGTTTATGCTGGTGGCGGCCATGAACCCCTGCCGCTGCGGCTGGCGGGGCCACCCCTCCGGGCGCTGTACCTGCACCGACGCCATGGTGGAGAAGTATGTCGGACGCATCTCCGGCCCCCTGCTGGACCGGATGGACCTCCATGTCCAGGTGCCCTCGGTGGAGTTCGAGGCCATGCGCCGGAAGGAGACGCCGGAGCCCTCCTCCGCTGTCAAGGCCAGGGTGGACGCGGCCCGTTCTGTCCAGGCGGAGCGCTTCGCCGGGACGGAGGTCGTCTGCAACGCCCACATGACCCCCGCCATGGTGGGGCGGTTCTGCGCCCTGGACGATGCCGGGGAGCGGATCCTAAAGGGAGCCTTCGACCGCATGGGCCTCACCGCCCGCAGCCATGACCGCATTTTGCGGGTGGCCCGGACCATCGCCGACCTGGAGGGGGAGGAGCGCATCTCCGCCGGCCACCTGGCGGAAGCGGTGCAGTATCGGAATACGGATATCCTGAAGGGATAGGGGAATGGTTTGCCGCTTCCCAGCGGCGGGGGGATTTTTTCTTTTCTCAGATTTCCCGGGCCTGGCCGGACCTTGTTCTTTGCGGGGCTACCCGCCCCGCGCCCTTGTTTTTTTGTGGGCCTCCCCGGCCCACGCCCGGCCTACTTTCCCCGCGGCGGGAAAGTAGGCAAAGGGCCGCTTAAACCTACGGTTTAAGGATCCCTTTGTCTGAT
>CABKMV010000063.1 GCA_902373635.1 uncultured Oscillospiraceae bacterium | reverse complement strand
ATGAAGAGTCGTTTTAAGGGGTGGGAGTTCTTAGAGGGCGGGGGAAATCGAAATCCCCCGCCCTCTAAGCGCACTTTTGGTACTTTTCCTGCGAGGGAAAAGTACATACCTAAATTTACAGGATCTTGCTCAGAGCCGCCTTGTCGCCCACCAGCACCACATCGGGGTGCATCTGGAGGATGGAGGCAGGCACCTGGGGCACCACAGGTCCGGTGAATGCGGTCTTGACGATGTCCGCCTTGTCCTCGCCGCTGACCACCACCAGGATCCGGCGGGCCTGCATGATGGACTTGATGCCCATGGTCATAGCCCTCCTGGGCACCTCGTCCTTGGAGGCAAAGAACCGGGCGTTGGCCTCAATGGTGCTCTCCGTCAGATCCACCACATGGGTCTCCAGCTCGAAGGCGTGGTCCGGCTCATTGAAGCCGATATGACCGTTGTGGCCCATACCCAGCACCTGGATGTCGATGCCGCCCAGGTCCCGAATCACCTGGTTGTAGCGCGCGCACTCCGCCTCCGGGTCCTCGGCCAGGCCGTTGGGCACGTTGGTGTTGGCCACGTCGATGTTCACATGGTCGAAGAGATTGGTCTGCATGAAGTAGCGGTAGCTCTGGTCGTGGGTGGGGGCCAGGCCCACATACTCGTCCAGGTTCACTGTCTTGACCTGGCTGAAGTCCAGATCCCCCTTGTTGTACCAGTCGATGAGCTGCTTGTACATGCCGATGGGGGTGGAACCGGTGGCCAGACCCAGCACGCTGGTGGGGTTCAGGATCACCTGGGCGGAGACGATGTTGGCCGCTTTCCGGCTCATACCCTTGTAATCATCCGCAACATAGATTTTCATTGGTAAAACTCCTCTCAGCCTTTTCTTTGGAACATAGTCAGCGTAGCAGAGCCGCCAAGGAAAAGCAAGCCCTTTTCCTGCTTTTTTCATTCTCCTTGGCGGCTCTATTCTGTATCAGCAGTACTTTGCGACGGCGTCGGCGATCATCTGGGCCGCCTGGGCGGTGACAGTATGGTCGGACTCGGCCAGGTTCAGCAGCGGCGCGCGCACGCCGCCCACGTCGGGGCCGCCCTGGAGGCGGATGACCTCCTTGATGACCGCGTACATGTTGCCCTCGCCGGCACACAGCTTGTAGATGATACGGCAGCACTCGTTCTGGATCTGGCGTCCCTTCTCCATCTCACCGGCCAGGAAGCACTCCCGGATCTTCAGGTACAGCTCCGGCATGGCGGCGTAAGTGCCGCCGATCCCGCCGATGGCGCCGGCAGCCAGGCCGGAGAGCAGCTGCTCGTCGGGGCCGTTGAAGACGATGGCCCCCTCGTCCTTCCACATCTGGATGTCCTGGACGGGCATGGAGGAGTTCTTCACGCCCACGCAGCGGGGATTCTTCAGCATCTCCTGGAGCAGGGGGACGGTCAGCGCCACACCGGCCAGCTGGGGGATGTTGTAGATGATGAAATCCGTGTTGGGGGCGGCGTCGGAGATATCGTTCCAGTACTTGGCGATAGCCTTGGGGGGCAGGTGGAAATAGATGGGCGGAATGGCCGCAATGGCGTCCACCCCCAGGCTCTCGGCGTGGGATGCCAGCTCCCGGCTGTCGGCGGTGTTGTTGCAGGCCACGTGGGCGATGATGGTCATCTTACCCCCCACCTCGGCCATGACATTCTCCAGCGTCAGCTTCCGCTCGGCCACGCTCTGGTAGATGCACTCGCCGGAGGAACCGCCCACATACAGGCCCTTCACGCCTTTATCCAACAGGTAGCGGGCCAGGGCGCGGACGGCCTCGGGGCTGACATTGCCCTGCTTGTCATAGCAGGCGTAAAACGCGGGGAAAATTCCCTGGTACTTGGTCAAATCTTTCATTGTCTGTTCCATCTCCTTAGGTTCTAGCGGATCTTGATCTTAAAGACGGCCTTGGTGACAGTGCAGGGGCCGTCCACCTGCATCTTGATCTTATGGGCATCGCCGGGAAACACCACCAGAAAATCCCCTGGGGACAAAACCAGCTTCTGCCAGGGTTCGCCCCGGTAGGCGTAGAAATCGTTGCTCTCCACGCTATCAAAGCGCTCCAGCGTGGCGGGGGGCGCGATCTCCACCCGCTCGCTGCCCTCCAGCATCAGGTGGATGTCCAGGAATTTCTCGTGGGCCTCGAAAAAGCTTTCCTCGTCTGGGATGGTCTCATAGGTGAACTTGGTGCACCAGACCTCGCCGGCCTTGACATCCACCTTTTCCGCCCCCAGGGCGGAGAGGAACTCCGGAGTGATGCGCTCCAGCGCCATGTCCAGGTTGGGGTGGATCCCCCGGTAGTCCAGCGCGTCCGTGTTCTTGGCAAAAATCATCCTTCCTACCCCTTTACAGCACCCATGGTGATGCCCTGGGTGAAATACTTCTGGAAGATCAGGAACACCAGCACGATGGGGACCGCGCCCAGCGCCGCGCCCGCCATCAGCAGGCCGTAGTTGGTGGCGTACTCCGCCTGCAGTGTGGCGATGCCGAGGGAGATGGTCAGTTTGGACCGGGAGCGCAGCATGATCAATTGCAGGAAGTAGTCGTTCCAGGTGTTGATGAAGGTGAAAATGGCCAGCGCGCCGAAGCCGGGCTTGATGATGGGGCAGACCACGGTGGCGAAGGTGCGCAGCTCGCCGGCGCCGTCGATACGGGCCGCCTCCAGGATCTCCGTGGGTATGGTCTCGGAGAACTGCTTCATCAGGAACACGCCGAAGGGCCAGCCCACCGTGGGCAGGATGACGGCCCACAGGGAGTCGGTCAGGTGCAGGAAGTCCATGATGCGGACCAGGGGCACCAGCACCACCTGCTTAGGCAGGGCCATGGCGCAGATGATCAGCGAGAACACCACAGCCTGCCCGTAAAAGCGCTTCTTGGCAATGGCATAGCCCGCCAGGGAGGCGGTCAGGCACACGAGGCCCATGCTGACCGCGGAGATGAACACTGTGTTTGTGAACCACTGGAGCGCCGGGTTCTTGAACAGGCGCACAAAGTTGTCCAGCGTCGGCGTCTTGGGGAACCACTCCGGAGGCATGGCAATGGCCACCATCTGGCTCTTGAACGCGCCGGTGATGATCCAATAGAAGGGGAAGATGAAGGTAAAGGCGATAATGGCCAGAAGGATCAGGGTCACTACCCGATAGGGCGTAGTCTTCTTCTTTGTCTGCATAGCGATACCCTCCTTAATAGGATACGTCCTTGCTCATCACCTTGAACTGGATGGCGCTGAGGATGGCGATGATGATGGCAAGGATCACGCCCATGGCGTTGGCGTAGCCATATTTATAGAGCTGGAAGGCGTTCTGGTACAGGTAGTACATAACGGTGTTGGTACTGCCCTCCGGCCCGCCGGACGTCAGCAGCTGGATCAGGGAGAAGCACTGGAAGGTGTTGATGGTGGTGATGACCACGATGTACAGCGTGGTAGGCATGATCTGGGGCCACTTGATCTTCCAGAACACCTGGAGATCGGTGGCGCCGTCCACCTTGGCGGCCTCCACCAGGGACACGTCCACGTTGCCCAGGGCCGCCACATACAGCACGATGGGCTGTCCCACATAGGTGGTGAACATGATGAGGATGATGCACCAGATGGCGAAGCGCTTGTCGCCCAGCCACATGATGTTGTTTTCAATCAGGCCGGCAGCCTTGAGGATATAGTTGAAGATGCCGTTGTAGGCGTCGAACATCCACTTCCACACCACTACCACGGCCACGGTACCTGTTACCACAGGCAGGTAGAACACGCAGCGGAAGAAGGAGCGCAGCCCGGAGCGCATCTGGTAGATGGACGCGCCCACCCACAGTGAGAAAAGCGTGACGGCGGGCACCGTCACAAGCACCAGTACAAAGGTGTTGAGCATGGCCCGAATAAATTTCTCATCCTGGAACAGGTCGATGTAGTTCTTCAGGCCGATAAACGTCTCCGCTGAGACGGGATTTTTCATCGTATAGTTAAAGAGGCTGGTGATCAGGCCCATGATCATGGGCAGCAGCACGAAGCCCACAAAGAACACCAGCGCCGGCAGCATGAACAGGTAGGCCACGATGGTCTCGTGGCGCATCAGCGCATGGCCCTGGCGGCTCAGAGCCGGTCGTTTGTTATTTGCCATACAGAATCCCTCCTGTGCGTTGTAATACTGTCCTCCGGTGGAATCCCTTCTCCCCCGGAGGAGCCGCGCGTATGACATGCAAAACGCGCTGTTAGCGCGCTTTGCTGTACGATTCCCATGTGAGATCCAATCCGTCTTGCAAAAAGGGGCCTCCCGGCAAGCAGGAAATCGGCCCGCCCTCCCGCTCACGGGGAGGGCGGGCCGGCTTTACCGAATATACGGCAGATCAGCCTGGAAGGATCAGCCAGCCATACCGGCGTTGGAGGCCTCGACAGCCGCGTTGGCAGCCTCGGTCACATCGCCGCCGCCGGTGATGACCTGCAGCATGTTCCACCACTCAGCACGCATGTTGGCGAAGCCGTCCATGGTGTTGTAGTAGGGGCCATACATCTTGGTGAACTCCGCCAGCAGGGCCTTCTCCTCGTCGCCGGGATACAGGTTGCCCATGGACTGCTTGACAGGGAACGCGCCGGTGCGGATCACGTTCTCCTCGCTGTCGCAGATCCACTTGATGAAGGTCTTGGCAGCCTCGACCTTGGCGTCGTCGCCGTTGTCGAAGATGCAGAAGCCGTTGACCAGGTACTCCAGCTCAGCCACGCCGTCATCGGAGGGGAAGGGCAGGGAGATGGGGGTCACGCCGGCAGCCTCCATGGCGGCGGCGTTGTTGCCGGCGGCGGAAGTGCCCCAGCAGAACTCAAAAGAGGTGGTGCCGGCGACAAACAGCTCGATGGAGCCGCCGCCGTTATAGGCGACGCCGTTGCCCAGCAGGCCGTCGTTGATCCACTCCTGGGCCTTGGTCAGGGCCTTGATGCCGTTGGCGTCATTGAAGGTGTAAGCGGTGCGGTCCGCGTTGGCGGTGGAGCCGCTGTACAGGTTGTTGATGAAGGCGCGGGTGCCCTGGTCGCCGCCCTGGCCGTTGCAGAACAGCACGCCGGGGTTGTAGCCGGCCTCATGCAGCTTCTTCAGCGCGTTTTCAAAGTCCTCGGTGGTCCAGGAGCGGTCGCCCTCCAGGTTCACATACTCCATGGCGCCGGACTGCTCCCACATGTCCTTGTTGATGGCCATGTAGAAGGGGGAGGCGGAGATGGGATACATATAATACGTACCGTTGCCCTGGCAGGAGGAGAGCATGGCGTCGTTGCCCACGTCGGCCACGAACTCACTGGTGAACATGTCGTCCAGGGAGACCAGCTTGCCGTTCTTGCCGTACTCGATGATACGGCCGGGGGCGTCAAACAGGATGTCCGCAGCGTTGCCGCCCTCGATGGCGGCGGTGATCTTCTCACTGGCGTTGGTAAAGTCGATGGTCTCGACCGTCACCTTGATATTGGGGTGATCGGCGTTGAATGCCTCCACCAGCTTCTGCTCATAGGTGCCGGCGGGGTCGTCGGCGTCCTGGATGAAGGTGGGAGGAGCCCACCAGGTCAGCTCCACAGGATCGGACGTGGACGTGTCGGTGTTGCCGCCGTCGTCCTGCGTGTTGTTGGAACTATTGTTGTTCTGGGTGTTGCCGCCGTTGTTCTGGCTGCCGCAGGCGACCAGGGCCATGACCATGGCCATGGCCAGCAGAAGCGCAAGAAACTTCTTCATTTTTCGTTTTCCTCCTTTTTGATAAAAAAAATGGATATCGCGGGGGGATTGCTGTACCAAGTGTATAAAATTCCATGCGCATTGTCAATAGAAAAAACAAAAAAATTTCAAATTTTCCGATTTATACAAAATTATTACAAAAAATTTTTCGTTTCCAACATTGACACGGCGCCGCTTCCTGCTAAACTGATGGTATCTGTTGTCCGAAGGACGTTTTGGTCAGGATGAAGATTTATAAGGAAAGGACCTTTTGCTATGAAAAAGCACATTCTCTGTCTGGGCGATTCCAATACCCACGGCTACTGCGCCGACCCCCGCGACTGCGCCGACGGCGGCATCCGCTTCAACGAGGACGAGCGCTGGACCTGCCTGCTGCAGAAATCGCTGGGCGATGGCTATCTGGTGACAGAGGAGGGCCTGTCCGGCCGCACCACCGTGTTCCAGGATCCCCTCCACGAGAGCATGGACGCGCTGAGCGTGGTATACTCCCTGCTCAAGAGCCATGAGGTGGTCGACCTGCTCATCATCATGCTGGGCACCAACGACACCAAGGAGCGCCTGGGGGCCAACGCCGCCTGCATCGCCCTGGGTATGGAGCGGCTGGTGCGCAAGGCCCAGAGCGTAGACTGCTGGGGTGAAAAAGCGCCCAACATCCTCATCATCGCCCCCCCGCCCATCGGGCGCGGGATGGAGACCTCCGACTGCGGCGCCCCCATGGGCAGGGGCTGCGTGGAGAAATCCGAAGAGCTTGCCGGGTACTACGCCAAATCCGCCCAGCTGCTGGGCGTCCACTTTATGGACGCCCGGGGCTGTGAGTTCAACACCGTGGACTGCATGCACCTGACCCGCCAGGGCCATGCCCAGCTGGCCCAGCGGCTTTCTGAGCTGGTCCCCGCTCTGCTGTAATTTCCCTCCCCCCGCGCCGAAAGGGCGGCGGGCGGACCGTTTTATCCCGGTCCGCCCGCCGCCTTTCTGTCTATTCCGTTCTATTCCGTCTCGCTCAGGCCCTCTTCCAGCTCTTCCTCCTCCCGCTCCTCCGGCGGCATGTGCTTTTGGAACACCCGCTCCAGAAACAGCGAGGACAGCAGCGCCGTCACCGCCGGCGCGAACAGGATCGGCCACCAGTAGCGGTAGCAGGCCGTGATCATCTCCAGGTGCAGCAGGGCCAGCACCAGCGTGGTGGGCAGATGGGACAGCGCCAGGGCGAAGCTTGTCCCCAGCAGGCTCTTCACGCCGTGCTCAAACCGGCCCAGGATCGGAAACATATAGCAGAGCACCCCCATGGCCAGCAGCGCCATGATGTGGGCGGCCACCGCCATGAGCGCGGCCGCCTCCATGCCGTTGTTGGCCATCTGGAGCAGCAGAGAGCAGCTCTCCACGATCACCGCCGCCACCGCCAGGGCAATTAGTGTGGTGAGGATCCCCACCTTCAGGTTCAGCCGGAAGGAGCGGAAAAACGCGGCGTAGGCCCCGTCCTGCCGGGGGCGGACATAGCGGCTCACCGCGAAATAGAGCGCCGCCGTGGCCGGCCCGATCGTGACCACCGGCAGGCACAGCACCGCCCACAGCACCGACAGCCCCAGGATGTCCCCCAGGGCGCTGACTGTGCGCCAAACACCGTTTTTCGGATCAAACACCCTCGCCATGGACGCAGTTCCCCCTTTCCGCCGGACAGGCCGGCGCTATACACATTTTTGCGTCAGCGCCTTGCCCACAGACTGCCGGCAGCTGTCCGCCGACTCATGGTTGCGCCTGCAAAACTCGGCCAGCAGCACGTCCACCACATACAGCTGCGCCATGATGGCGGCGGTGGACCCGAATTGGAGGGGCTGCTCGTTGGGGCCGCACAGCAGCACCGTGTCTGCGTAAGCGCTGGCCGGGGCGTTCAAAAAGCGCGTCACCAGGATCATCTTCGCGCCCCGGGACTGGATCAGCTCCGCCGCCTCCAGCAGCTCGTGGGTCGCGCCGGAATAGGAGAAATAGAGCACCACGTCCTCCTCGGACAGGGTGGAGAGGACCACCGTCTGCAGGTGGGAATCCTGGATGGTGCGGAATTTATCAGACGCGGTGGAAAACTGGGCCCAGGCGGCCAGCGCCACGATGGAGTGGTTCCCCTGCCCCAGGCACACCACCTGGCGCGCCTGACTGATCAGCTCCGAGGCCCGGCGGACAGCGGACTCCCGCAGCATGTGGTGCGCCTTGGTGATCGCGTCCTGGTCCGTGCTGTAGACCTTTTGCATCACCGTGGCCAGCGAGTCGTCCAGCTCTATCTCCTCGTTCGCCATGGTACTGGGCGCGCGGTCGCCGGACAGCAGGGCCGCCTTGGCCAGTTCCAGCTTAAAATCGTTAAACCCCGCCAGCTTCAGCTTGCGGCAAAATACGGAGATCGTGGAAACGGCGACATCGCAGGCGGCGCTCAGATCCGTAATGCTGATATACTGCGTCTCCCGCTGGTGTTTCAGGATGTAGTCCACGATTTTCTTTTCCGACTTGGTGAAGTTTTCATATTCCTGCAGCATCAGTGCAACTACGTTTTTCCCCACGTTGACCTCCCCTGGCCTCTATTATGAAAGCATGATTTGAATTATGGTCTATCATAATACAAAAATCAAAAATTATCAACGGATCTATCGAAAATTTTTCGGTTTAATTCCGGCGCCGGCCCAGCCGGACGCCGGCGGCAAGGGCGGACGCCCGGCAAGACAGCGCCGGCGGAATGATAAAGCGAACAAAGTCCGCCCCTTCAGCGGCTTTCCTTCCAGCCCCATATAAATTCCCTTCTCTCATTAAATTTTCTCTTTCCACCGGCTGTAAACCCTGGTATAATGCCAGGGTCAAGAAAAATTTTTCAGCAGAGCCCCCACAGAGGAATTTCCAGCCGGGATCCAGGTCGCCGTCCGGCCCCTCTGACGGGCGATCTTTCCCTTCTTTTTTGCCGCAGCCTATTGGTATTTTCCTTTTTTCGTGGTATACTAAGCTGTTATATTTTCCAGGAGGCATACCCATGTCAACTCGTCGCCGCAAACCGGGCCGTCGGCTGCGCCGTCTGCTGGTCTTGCTTCTGCTGGCGGCTTTCTGCGCCGTCTTTTTTCAATGGAGCAACCACTCCCTTCAGGTGGAGCGCTTCACCTATACCTCCCCCCGCCTGCCCGCCGGGTTCGACGGCTGTATCGTGGTGCAGATCAGCGACCTTCACGGCGCCCTGTTCGGCGAGGACAACTGTGATCTCATCGAGCAGGTCCGCGCCGCCCATCCGGACTATATCTTCCTCACCGGGGATCTGCTGGACCGCTTCCGGGAGACGCCCCAGAGCTACGCTGTTGCCCTGTGCCAGGCCCTGGCGGAGATCGCTCCCGCCTACTTTGTCACCGGAAACCACGAGTGGGCCCTGCCCGACATCCGGGGGCTGAAACAAAAAATCGCGGAAACCGGAACCACGGTGCTGACCAATCAGTTTGTCACTCTGGAACGGAACGGGGACGCCATCGTCCTGGCCGGCATCGATGATCCCAACGGGTTTGCCGACCAGAAAACGCCGGAGGAGCTGGCTCAGGAGGTCAAGGCCGCCTGGGGCGACGGCTTCTGGATCCTGCTGGCCCACCGCAACAACTATTTCCCAGACCAGTACAGCCTGCTGGGCGCCGATCTGGTCATCTCCGGCCACGGCCATGGCGGGCTGGTCCGCCTGCCCTTTACGGACGGGCTCGTCAGCGTGGAGCGGACCCTATTCCCCTCCTACACCGCAGGATTTTATTCAGAGAACGGGGCGGACCTGTTCGTGTCCCGGGGGCTGGGCAACTCCGGACGGACCTTCCGCCTTTTCAACCGACCCCAGATGGTGGTGCTGACCCTGGAAAAAGAGGGATGATCCCTTTTGCGGGCCTGGCCGGCCCGGACCTTGTTCTTTGCGGGGCTGCCCGCCCCGCGCCTGGTTCTTCCCGGGGCTGCGCGCCCCACGCTCTCCCGGGGCTACGCGCCCCGGACCCGCGGTTACTTTTCAATCGATTGAAAAGTAACCAAAAGATCGCTTAAACCTACGGTTTAAGGATCCCTTTGTCTCATCGGTGCGGTGAAGACTTGTCTGATTCAGCCACTGAATGACAAGTCCTTCGGGCATCTGATCTTTAGAACCATCTCGTCCGACTTCGGCCTTTGGCCCTGTTAATGGGGTAGAGCCATCTGTTTTTCCATAGGAAGAACTGCGGTGGAAGAGAAGGACCAGGGGCGGTATCGCACCACATTTCATATGGATCAAACGATAAGCGCCCAACCCCAAGGAGTGGTAGGCCCAGAGGGCACGGCGGATAGGCAGACGCTTCTGGCCGTCGGCGCCGCAGTTGGCACTATCAGGAGACAAGACCAGTCCTTGCCGTCGCGTCCCCATCAAAATATTATCAAGCGCTCCAGCCGCAGGCTGGCGATCTTTTGGGTACTTTTCAATCGATTGAAAAGTACCCGCGGGCGCGGGGCGCGTAGCCCCGCATTGAACCGGGTCTGGGCCGGGCAGGCCCACAAAAGCCGCCCCGCAGGGGCAAAGAAAAATCCCCCTCGCCCGCAGGGCGAAAAAAACACCCCGCCCCAGGGCGGCCAAAGGAAAGCAATGAAAGAATACAACGCCGGACAATTTGATATCGCGGTCATCGGCGCCGGCCACGCGGGCATCGAGGCGGCCCTGGCCGCCGCCCGGCTGGGGATGCAGACTGTCTGCTTCACCATCAACCTGGACGCGGTGGGCAACATGCCCTGCAATCCCGCTATCGGCGGCACCGGCAAGGGCCACCTGGTCCGGGAGCTGGACGCCCTGGGGGGCGAGATGGCCAGGGCCGCCGACAAAGCCTGCATCCAGTACCGGCTCTTGAACCGTGGCAAGGGCCCCGCCGTCCACAGCCTCCGGGCCCAGGCGGACCGGCGGAAGTACCAGGAGATCATGAAGCACACCCTGGAAAAGCAGGAGAACCTGGCGCTCCGCCAGGGGGAGGTCACGGAGATCCGGCTGACAGGCGGCGCGGTGAGCCACGTTGTGCTCCATACAGGGGCCGTGTTCGCTGTGAAGGCGGCCATCGTTTGCTCCGGCACCTACCTGAACGGCCGTACCATCGTGGGCGAGTGTGTCCGGGAGGGCGGCCCTGACGGGATGTTCGCCGCTACCGCTTTGACCGGATGTCTGGCGGATATGGGCCTGCGCCTGCGCCGGTTCAAGACCGGCACCCCGCCCAGGGTCAACGCCCGGAGCGTGGACTTTTCCAAAATGGAGCTGCAAGAGGGAGACAGGGAGACCATGCCCTTCTCCTTTGAGACGGAGGCCCTCCCAATCAACCGGGCGGTGTGCTATCTCACCTACACCAATGAAGCCACCCACGCCATTATCCGTGAGAATCTGGACCGCTCCCCCATGCACTCCGGGGTCATCGAGGGGGTGGGGCCCCGGTACTGCCCCTCCATTGAGACAAAGGTGACGCGCTTCGCGGACAAGCCCCGGCACCAGCTCTTTATCGAGCCTATGGGCCTTGACACCGAGGAGCTTTACATCCAGGGCTTCTCCTCCGCCATGCCGGAGGAGGTGCAAATAGAGATGCTTCACACCATTCCCGGCCTGGAGAAGGCGGAGATGATGCGCCCTGCCTACGCCATTGAGTACGACTGCGTGGACCCCCTGGAGCTGAAGCCCACCTTGGAGAGCAAAAAAGTCCCCGGGCTCTACGGCGCGGGACAGTTCTGCGGTTCCTCGGGCTATGAGGAGGCCGCCGTCCAGGGGTTCGTAGCCGGGGTCAACGCCTCGCTGAAGCTGCAGGGCCGGGAACCGCTTGTCCTCTCCCGGGGACAGTCCTACATTGGAACGCTCATCGACGATCTTGTGACAAAAGGGACCGACGAACCCTATCGCATGATGACCAGCCGCAGCGAGTACCGCCTGTTGCTGCGGCAGGACAACGCCGACGAGCGCCTCACCGCCGTCGGCCACCGCATTGGCCTTGTGTCCGATGCGCGGCTGCAGGCAGTGGAGGCGAAGTACGCGGCAGTGCGGCGTGAGGTCAAGCGCCTTGCAGCCCACGGCGTGGCCCCCACGCCGGAGCTGAACGCCTTTCTCTCCGCCAGGGGCACTGCTCCCGTATCCGACGGCGCGCCCCTGATCGCCCTGCTGCGGCGGCCCGAGATCCACTACGCCGATCTGCGGCGGTTCGATCCCGACATGCCGGATCTGCCAAAGGATGTGGCGGAGCAAGTGGAAATATCTGTGAAGTACGAGGGGTATATCCAGCGGCAGCTCCAGGATGTGGAGGAGCTCCACCGCATGGAGAGCCGGGCGCTGCCGGAGGATCTGGACTACCAGTCCATCCAGGGCCTGCGCCTGGAGGCTAGGGAGAAGCTCTCCGCCGTGCGGCCGCTGAACATCGGCCAGGCCGGCCGCATCTCCGGCGTCAGCCCTGCCGATATTGCCGCGCTCATGATCTATTTGGAGCGGGGGTGACGCCGGGGCCCCGCAGCGCAGGGCGGCGCACAGCGCCGTACAAGCGTCACGGGCTGCGTCCGTGACCTTGGCGCAGGGCCAATTCATTTGGCCCGAGCAGACAAATTAAACAGGGGCCCCCACAGGGCAAGCCCTGTGGGGAGGCGGCATATGACAGATATCTCTCTTCACTATACAAAATCAGGCTCCGGCGAGCCCCTCGTGCTGCTCCATGGCAACGGCGAGAGCGGCGGCTATTTCGCCCGCCAGATCGACTATTTCTCCCGCGTCTGCACCGTCTACGCCCTGGACACCCGGGGACACGGCCAGTCGCCCCGGGGCGCCGCCCCCTTCACCATCCGCCAATTCGCCCAAGACCTGCTGTATTTTCTGGACCAACAGGGGATTCAGAAAACCGCCATTCTGGGATTCAGCGACGGCGGCAACATTGCGCTGACCTTTGCCCTGGCCCACCCGGGCCGGGTCAGCCGCCTCATCCTCAACGGCGCCAATCTGGATCCCTCCGGTGTAAAACCGGCGGTTCAAATTCCTATTATTCTAGGGTATAAAATCGCGTCTCTGTTTGCCAAGAAAAGTCCCCAAGCAAGGCGCAACGCTGAACTGCTGGGCCTGATGGTAAACGAGCCGCACATCCCCCTCTCTGCCCTGTCAGACCTGCATATGCCCACACTGGTCATCGCGGGCAGCAGAGACATGATCAAGGAGAGCCACTCCCGGCAGATCGCCCAGGCGATTCCCGGCAGCCGGTTGGAGATCATCGAGGGCGATCACTTTATCGCGGCAAAAAATCCGGAGGCGTTCAACCGGGTGGTCGAGGGATTTTTGCGCGATACCACCGTGCCGGGTTAATGCGGGGCTTCCAGCCCCGGCCCCTGGGTCATGTGGGCCTCCCCGGCCCACACCCGGGTTACTTTTCCCTCGTGGGAAAAGTAACCAAAAGCACGCTTAGGAGGGGCTTCGCCGCCTCCTAAGGACCACCCGTAGGTTTTGATAATTTATACCGGCCCGGTGCGTGGCTTCTACCGATACTGCCCGCCCCTCATCAAGATAGAGCTATCGTCTATCCGCCTCTACAGCCCTCCAGCTGCCACCACTTCTCAGGATATT
>CABKMV010000062.1 GCA_902373635.1 uncultured Oscillospiraceae bacterium | reverse complement strand
CGTCGGGAGAGGGCATGGGCCGCGCCGGGGCGGCTTTCGCCGCCTGGGCGCTCTGCCTGGCGGGGGCTGCAGCCGCAGGCGTCCGGGGAGCGGGAGCCGCAGCCGCCTGCCGGGACACGGAGGCGGGCGATCCCCCCTCCTCCAGCCGGGCCAGCCGGGCGGCCAGGGCCGTCACGTCGCCGCACAGGCTCTCGTCGCACAGCCGCATCAGGCACAGCTCCGCATCGGTGCGCCGGTTGGCGCTGAGGGGCAGGGCCGCCGCGGCGCTTTGCAGCGTGGAGGCCATGTGGATGAGCCGGGTGGGGCTCACCCCGCGGGAGAGGCTGTCCATGACGGCCTCGTCATAGCCGCCGGAGAGCAGGGCCGCGCCCCCCTCCGGGGCGGTCATACGGATGAGCAGATCCCGCGTGAGGGTGGACAGCTCGCCCAGGAGCGCGCCCACGTCTTTGCCGCCGGAGTAGAGCTGGTCCATCAGCAGCAGGGCGGACTGCACGTCCCGGCACAGCAGATGCTCCATCAGCTTCGCCGTCTGCACGTTGCCCGCCAGGCCCAGCACGTCCAGCACCCGGGCGGCGTCGATGGTCCCGCCGCCGGCGCCGCACTGGTCCAACAGGCTCAGCGCGTCCCGCAGGGCGCCGTCGGAGAGGCGGGAGAGCAGCGCGGCCGCGCCGCTCTCCAGGGCCATGCCCTCCTGTCCCGCCACATACTCCAGCCGCCGGGCGATGTCCTGGGGCTGGATGCGCTTGAAGGCGAACCGCTGGCACCGGGAGAGGATGGTGGCGGGCACCTTGTGCAGCTCCGTGGTGGCCAGGATGAAGATCAGGTGGGCCGGCGGCTCCTCCAGGATCTTCAGCAGAGCGTTGAAGGCGGGGGTGGAGAGCATGTGGACCTCGTCGATGATATACACCCGGTACTTCACTGAGGCCGGGGAGTAGATCGCCTCATCCCGCAGGGCCCGGACGTGGTCTACGCCGTTATTGGAGGCGGCGTCCAGCTCCAGCACGTCCAGAAGGCTGCCGTTGTCGATCCCCAGGCAGGCGGGGCACTGGTTGCAGGGGTCCCCGTCCACCGGGTGCTGGCAGTTCACCGCCTTGGCCAGGATCTTGGCGCAGGTGGTCTTGCCGGTGCCCCGGGTGCCGGTGAAGAGGTAGGCGTGGCTGAGCCGGCCCTGGGCCACCTGGCGGCGCAGGGTCTCGGTGATGTGCTCCTGCCCCACCACGTCGGCAAAGGTCTTGGGCCGCCATTTGCGGTACAGCGCCTGATACATGCGGACACCTCCTTTTTTGTCCTTCCCTTCTGAAAAGGGAGAGGCTGGAAAAATCGTTCACACAAAACGTCCTTTTGCGTGCATTGCCAAAACGTCCGGCGGCGTTTTGCCGCCGGGAGAATAAAACAAAATGAAAACACCATGAAATACTCTCCGCAAGCATCCGCTCCGAACCGGCACCCTCGCGGCACATGTAGTCCCGCTTAATGCTGCTCGGTTCCCCGCCTGACATGGTTCACAGGCATCCATTGCGCGAGACCGAAACCTCAACACGAATGCTTGCGGAGGGTATTTCATGGTGTAGTCGCTATTATACACGATTGGACGGACAAATTCAAGGGGGAAATTTTGTCCTATTCCAGCGCCTTGTCGATCTCCCAGCTGTAGTCCTCGAACATGACGTCCGCGCTGTCGGCGCCCAGGGTGATGTGGGACACGGTGCCGTCGGGGGCGATGATCAGGGTGTAGGGGATGCCGTCAGTGGGATAGAGGGCGGATACTTCTCCCCCGGCGTCCAGGACCACGGGGAAGCTGTAGTCGTTTTTCGACAGGAAGCTCTGTACTGTCTCCTCGTCCTCCCCGCAGTTCACCGCGATGAGGGCCAGCTGATCGCCGTACTTCTCCACCAGCCGGGGGAAGGCGGGCATCTCGCCCACACAGGGCTTGCACCAGGTGGCCCAGAAGTTGAGGAGGATGACTTTGCCCTCGTAGTCGGAGAGGGTGATGGTACCGCCGTCCGCCAGGGGAGCGGTGAAATCCCGGTAGCTGTCGCCCTCCTGGATAGGCGTGCTCTCAGCGCCCGAAGTCTCCCCGCAGGCGGAGAGGACCGGGAGCAGGCATAGGCACAGAACCAGGGGGATCAGGCGGATTCGGTGGAATGCTCTTGCTGACATGGTTTGCGCTCCTTTCCAAAATAGATGGCGTTTTTGTGACAGGCCCGGCAGCACTGGCCGCACTGGATGCACTCGTGGTCCCCTACCCGCTTCACATCCATCTGGCATACACGGATGCAGGCGCCGCAGTTGTCGCACAGGCTCTCGTCCACCCGCACGGCCAGCAGGGCCACCCGGCTGAACAGGGAGTAGATAGCCCCCAGGGGGCAGAGGAAGCGGCAGAAGGCCCGGTAGAGGA
The DNA here is from genome assembly GCA_902373635.1 of uncultured Oscillospiraceae bacterium. Lineage (GTDB taxonomy): Bacteria > Bacillota > Clostridia > Oscillospirales > Oscillospiraceae > Pelethomonas. The sequence continues at coordinate 13,114 of CABKMV010000062.1, read as the reverse complement.
ATACGCACAGGATCAGTATGGCGACGCACACCAGGGTCTTCCAGCCGAAGAGGGCGCCCACGATGGCCCGGTACTCCGCCCGCAGGGCCACCAGGGGGAAGCCGCCCTCCAGGGTGCCCGCCGGGCAGATGTACTTGCAGAAGGCGGGCACGGGAAGGCCCTCGGCAAAGGCGTACCAGAGAGGCAGGGCCACCACAAATACCGCCAGAATGCCATATTTCACCCAGCTCAGCCGGGCCGTCCAGCGGCTTTTCTTGATTTTCGGCGTGGGGATCTTGTGCAGCAGCTCCTGGATCAGCCCAAAGGGGCACAGAAAGCCGCAGACCACCCGCCCCAGCCCGACGCCCACCAACAGCAGGAACCCCACAATATACAGCGGGAGCTTGTTGGGAAGATTGCTCAGGGCATTTTGCAGCGCGCCCAGGGGACAGGCGGCCACGGCGCCTGGACAGGAGTAGCAGTTGAGCCCGGGTACGCACAGGCCCTTGCTCTGCCCCTTGAAGATGGAGCCGCTGGCAAAGCCCTGGAGATTGGCGTTGTATAACAGGGCGCTGACCAGCTGAATACATTTCCGCCGGAACTCCGGCTTTTTGATCCGTTTATCCAATGCCCACACACTCCAGACAGATGCGGACCGCCTTGGCCAGCGTGTCGTGATAGCCCCCCTGGAGCACCCCGGCCGCCAGCGCCAGCAGCCCCGCGCCGGCGATGGCCAGGCGCGCCGCTTGCCGCTTCGTCATATTCCTGTTCCTCCGATCTGCGGCACGGCCGCCGCAGGATATCCCTTCCCCCGGAGAAAGGGCCTGTCAACAGAGCGCAGGGGAAGACTCCCCTGCGCACCGCGCCTGTCAGCGAACGGCGATGGCCTCGATCTCCAGTCTGGCGTCCTTGGGCAGGCGTGCCACCTCGATGGCGCTGCGGGCCGGGGGATTGGTGGTGAAGAACGTGGCGTACACCTGGTTCATGGCGGCGAAGTCGTTCATATCCTTCAGGAACACGGTGGTCTTCACCACGTTGTCCATGGTGAGGCCCGCCTCGGCCAGGATGGCCTGGATGTTCGTCAGGGACTGCCTGGTCTGCTCGGCGATCCCTCCCTCGGCAAAAGCGCCGGTAGAGGGGTCCACGGGCAGCTGGCCGGAGACAAAGACGATGGAGCCGGCGTCAACACCCTGGGAGTAGGGGCCGATGGCGGCGGGGGCGTTCTTGGTAGCAATTGGGTTTTTCATGGGGAAGATCCTCCTGCATAGAATTTGGTGCCTCTATTGTACCAGCATCCGCCGGGAAGGTCAACCGGAGAGGCGGGGAAAATCCCCGAAACAGCCCCGGAGGGGGCGCGCCGCCGCGCCGCTTCCCGTATCCGGACGGGGCAAAGCACGGAACATCCCCTCTTTTCCCGGGAAAGCTGGAAATTTACCATTTACACAGGGCCGCCGCCGGTGGTATGATGACATTCAGTCAGGATACGGCCTGCGAAATTGAAACGAAAAGAGTGATGACTATGGAGCGCGGCAGCGGCATCCTTCTGCATATCTCCTCCCTCCCCTCCAACTACGGCATTGGGACGCTGGGCAGGGCGGCCTATGACTTCGCCGATTTTCTCCACGCCGCGGGGCAGAAATACTGGCAGCTGCTGCCCCTGGGCCCTACCAGCTACGGCGACAGCCCCTACCAGAGCTTCTCCACCTTTGCCGGCAACCCCTATTTTATCGATCTGGACCTGCTGGCGGAGGAGGGCCTGCTGGACCGGGAGACCCTGGACGCCGTCAATTGGGGGACCGAGCCCCGCTATGTGGACTACGGCAAGGTCTACGACTCCCGCTTTCGGGTGCTGAGGACCGCCTTCCAGAGGGGCTTCGACCGGGACCGGGCGGCGGTGGAACAGTTTGAGCGGGAGAACGCCTGGCTGCCCAACTACGCCCTCTACATGGCGGTAAAGCAGCACTTCGGCATGAAGAGCTGGCTGGACTGGCCCGACGAGGACATCCGCCTGCGCAGGGACGGGGCGGTGGAGCGCTACAGCCGGGAGCTGCGGGAGGACGTGGACTTCTTCCGCTACCTGCAATACCTGTTTTATAAACAGTGGAACGCCCTGCGGGACTACATCCACAGCCTGGGCATCCGGATCATCGGAGACCTGCCCATCTATGTGGCCATGGACTCTGCCGACGTGTGGGCGGAGCCGGAATTTTTCCAGCTGGGGGAGGGCAATGTGCCTACCGAGATCTCCGGCGTGCCGCCGGACTACTTCAGCGCTGACGGCCAGCTGTGGGGCAACCCCCTCTACGACTACGACCGGATGCAAGCTGACGGCTTCGGCTGGTGGATCCGCCGGGTGGAGGGCGCCAGCCGCCTCTTTGATGTGATCCGCATCGACCACTTCCGGGGGCTGGAGAGCTACTGGGCCGTGCCCTACGGGGCGGCTACCGCCCGGAATGGCCGCTGGCGCAAGGGCCCCGGCATGGCGCTGGTGGGCGTACTGACGGGCTGGTTCCACGACCTGGACATCATTGCCGAGGATCTGGGCTTTCTCACCCCGGAGGTCCACAAGCTCCTCTCCGACTCCGGCCTGCCCGGCATGAAGGTGCTGGAGTTCGCCTTTGACGCCCGGGAGCCCAGCAACTACCTGCCCCACACCTATACGCGCAACTGCGTGTGCTACGTGGGGACCCACGACAACGAGACTGTCATGCAGTGGAGAAGCCAGGCGGACCGCTCGGATATCACCTATGCCAGAAAATATCTGGGCCTCAACGAGGAGGAGGGATTCCACTGGGGCGTCATCCGGGGCGGGATGAGCAGCGTGGCGGACACCTTTGTGGCCCAGATGCAGGACTGCCTGGGCCTGGGCGCCGAGGGGAGGATGAACACCCCGGGCACCCTGGGGGGCAACTGGCAGTGGCGGCTGCTGCCCGGCGAGGCCGCCCCCAGCCTTGCCAAAAAGATCCGCCAGTACACAAAAATGTACGGGCGGCTGTGAGTGACAGAGGCGACAGGAGCGGCGGGGCAGTTTGCCCCGCCGCTCATTTTTATAAGCCATGTGCAGACGGAGAGAGGCCGCCCATCGCTTTTATTATATTTTGATGAAAAAAAGCAAGACAGATCCACCAGGGGAAGGAGTTGACATCCTTTTGGGAGCGTGCTATTATATACCAACAAAAATAGTATGTTAATTGGAAGGAGCGAGCGGATTTGGAACGACATACTTTTGGCCCGGAGTACAGCTTTGCCACCCGGGCGGTTCACGTGGGCAACGACATTGACCAGGACAGCGGGGCCATCAAACGTCCCATCACTATGGCCAACAGCTATGCCCTTCCCTATGACCCCACAGATATGAACTGGTCCAGTGCCGGGGGCAATCTCTACACCCGCAACGGCGGCACCAACCAGAAGTATCTGCAGGAGCGCCTCGCCTCTCTGGAGGGCGGGGAGGACTGCGTGGTGCTCTCCTCCGGCGTGGCGGCCCTCAGCGGCCTGTTTTTTGCCCTGCTGAACCAGGGGGATCACGTGATCTTTTCCAGCGTCACCTATATCGCGGTCTACCGGCTCTTAAACGAGCTATTCAACAATAAGTTTGGTGTGGAAACCACAATTGTGGACACCTCCGATCCCGCCAATGTGGAGGCGGCCATCCGGCCCAACACCAAGCTGATCCACATCGAAACGCCGGGGAATCCCACACTGGCTGTTTCCGACATTGCTGCCATTGCGGAGATCGCTCACCGCTACGGAGCACTTCTGAGTGTGGACAACACCTTTGCCTCCCCCTTCAACCAGCGGCCCATCGAGTTGGGGGCGGATTTTTCCATTGAGAGCCTGACCAAGTACATCAATGGCCACGGCGACGCCATGGGCGGCGCTATTATAGGGAAAACGGTATATCTGGACCAGATCCGCGCCCAGTCCCAGGTAAACCTGGGCGGAGTCATCAGCCCCTTTAATGCCTGGCTGATCATGCGCGGCTCAGTCACTCTGCCCCTGCGGATGCGCCAGCACAACGAAAACGCCATGGCTGTGGCCAAGTGGCTGGAGGCGCAGCCCTGTGTCAGTTTTGTGGCCTATCCTGGGCTGGAGGGCCACAGAGGACACGAAACTGCAAAAAAGCAGATGGCCCCCGGATATGGTGGCGTGTTGTCCTTCGGCCTGAAGGCCGGTCACGACCTCCACAACCGCTTTGTCAGCCATCTCAATGTGATCACTTCCGCCGTGTCCCTGGGCCACGACGAGAGCCTGATCGTGTTCTTGGGGGAGAACGACGAGCGGCAGTACCTGTACCCGGAGGAGTTCCACAACGGCTTCTTCCGTTTCTCTGTGGGGATCGAGGATGTGGAGGATATCATCGACGATTTAAAACAGGCAATGGAGAAAGCCGGGCTTTATCAATCCCAATAAGGGTATAGCGCAAAAATATGAAACAGACAGCTCGCAACAGGAAAAAGCGGAGAAAAAGTCCAATTTGCTACCCGTTTTGGCCGCTGGGGTGGTGATTGCGGCGGCTGTAATCCCGTGCCCATTACGGAGGACAGCTGTTCGTTGCAGGACGGAAAGATCCTGGTCTCCACTGCGTTTTTACAGGAGAATGCCGTCCAGTTCATAAACTGGAAGATGTTTTAAAAGACAGGCGCTTGTTTCTGTGCGTGGCAACTGGATGGGAACAGCGGAAACGGGAGGGGATCAGATGAATGTGATTGATGAAAAATACCGGAGCCTGCAAAACCATCTGCGGGATCTGAAAAGCGTGGCGGTAGCCTTTTCCGGCGGGGTGGATTCCACCTTTCTCCTGAAGGTAGCCCACGACGTTCTGGGGGATGGGGCCATCGCTGTAACCGCGTCCTCCTGTTCCTTCCCGGAGCGGGAGCTGCGTGAGGCCCAGGCCTTCTGCCGGGAAAACGGGATCATCCATATCGTCTGCAGATCGGAGGAGCTGGACATCGAGGGGTTCCGCCAGAATCCGGAGAACCGCTGCTATCTCTGCAAGCACGAGCTCTTTGAGAAGATCTGGGGGATTGCTCGGGAACGGGGGATTTCCGCGGTGGCGGAGGGATCCAATGTGGATGACAACGGCGACTATCGCCCCGGCCTGATCGCGGTGAAGGAACTGGGTGTGAAAAGCCCGCTGCGTGAGGCTGGGCTGAATAAGGCGGAGATACGCCAGCTCTCCCGGGAGTTGGGACTGCCCACCTGGAACAAGCAGTCCTTTGCATGTCTGTCCTCCCGCTTTGTGTATGGCGAGACAATCAGCGAGGAGAAACTGGGTATGGTGGATAAGGCGGAACAGCTTCTGCTGGATCTCGGCTTTCGTCAGGTGCGCGTGCGTATCCATGGCACGATAGCCCGTATCGAGCTCCTCCCGGAGGAATTTGCCAGGCTATTGGAGGCTGAGGTCCGCACCAGAGTTTACCAGACCTGCAAAGATCTTGGTTTTACTTATGTGACAATGGATCTGGGAGGGTATCGGACCGGCAGTATGAACGAGGTCCTGAAAAAATAAGAGCAGAGAAGCAAGGAAAAACCGTCCGCCCACAGCTGTGCTGTGGGCGGACGGTTTTTGATCGCACGCATCCGGGGCGGCGGCTAAAGCAGGCATCAGATCACATAGTCGTTTCCGCCGGCGTCGGGCTGCACCAGATCTGCGATGGTGATGTTGTCCAGATAGTCGCTGATGACCTTGTCCAGCCCCTGCCACATGGGGAGGGTCCGGCATTCCGCCATCCTCGGGCAGGAGGCGGCCCCCTGCTCCAGGCAGGCCACCGGCGCCAGGGAATCCTCCGTCAGCCGCAGGATATCGCCAACGGTGTACCGATCCGGGGCCCTGGTCAGCTTATAGCCGCCGCCCTTCCCCCGCAGGCCGTTGAGCAGCTTGCCCCTGACCAGCAGCTTGATGATGCTCTCCAGATATTTTTCCGATATCTCCTGCCGCCGGGCGATCTCCTTGAGGGGTACAAAGTCCTCTCTTTGATGCTCGGCCAAGTCGATCATGACCCGCAGGGCATACCGGCCCTTTGTTGAAATCAGCATAGGCACTCCTCCATCTCTTATAAACCCACTATACACCATGGTTAATAGGAAATCAACGAAAAATTTTTGAATATTTTTGTTGACAAAGAGCCCCGCCACGCATATAATCATATTAACCTATGTGAAAGGTTGGTTTAATGATGCCGGCAGATCTGTTCCACTTCCGATGTCGCGGCTGTTGCTGAAGACAAACATATTATAAAGATCATACCATTACAATCTATTACAATACAATGATATTAGGTGATTGGAGGAATTACCATGGGCAACATTTACACTTCTGCTGATCAGCTGATTGGAAAGACCCCCCTGCTGGAACTGGTTCATCTGGAGAAGGAGGAGGGGCTGGGCGCGCGCATCCTGGCTAAGCTGGAGTACTTCAACCCCGCCGGCAGCGTGAAGGACCGCGTTGCCAAGGCCATGATCGATGACGCGGAGGCCAAGGGCCTGCTGAAGCCCGGCTCCGTCATCATCGAGCCCACCTCCGGCAACACCGGGATCGGCCTGGCCTCCGTGGCCGCCGCCCGGGGCTACCGCATCATCATCGTCATGCCCGAAACCATGAGCGTGGAGCGCCGGCAGATCATGAAGGCCTATGGCGCAGAACTGGTGCTGACCGAAGGAGCCAAGGGCATGAAGGGCGCCATTGCCAGGGCTGAGGAGCTGGCCGGGGAGATCCCCGACAGCTTCATTCCCGGCCAGTTTGTGAACCCCGCCAACCCCGCCGCCCACAGAGCCACCACGGGACCTGAGATCTGGGAGGACACCGACGGCAAGGTGGATATCTTCGTGGCCGGCGTCGGCACAGGCGGCACCATCACCGGTGCGGGCGGATATCTGAAGAGCCGGAACCCGGAGGTGAAGATCGTTGCGGTGGAGCCCGCTTCCTCCCCGGTTTTGAGCAAGGGGACCTCCGGCAGCCACAAGATCCAGGGCATCGGCGCAGGCTTTGTACCGGAGGTGCTGGATACAGAGATCTACGATGAGGTCATCCCGGTGGAGAATGACGACGCCTTCGAGACGGGCAGAAGGATCGGCAGGGCCGAGGGCGTGCTGGTGGGCATCTCCTCCGGCGCTGCGGTATGGGCGGCCATTGAGCTGGCCAAGCGGCCGGAGAACAAGGGAAAGACCATTGTGGCCCTGCTGCCTGACACAGGCGACCGCTACCTCTCCACCCCGCTGTTTGCCGGCTGATGCCTTGGAGACGGGCAGGCCGCCGCAATAGCCGACCGCCGAGTGGGCGGCATTGAAATCGGGCGCGCTTGCCGTCTGCCCAACGGGCGGCAAGAAAAAATCAGTCAAGGGGCTTCCTTGACTGATTTTTTGATTCCGGGAAGGGCGAACACCTTCGAGGAAGTAACGTTCAGGTCTGCATCCTAAACCAAATCGAAGCCCAACGAAGTACCCGCAAGGGGCAGGCCGCATCCGTAAGGCGGCAAAGCCGCCAACGGCTGCGCTCTGGGTTCGGTTTGGAAAGGAGGAGCAGCAAAATGAGCGCGCTCTGACTTTTGAAAAAAGTCGGAACAAGCGATATGACGCTTGCTCCGACGTGGCACCCCGAACTGGATTCGAACCAGCGGCCTTCCGCTTAGGAGGCGGACGCTCTATCCTGCTGAGCTATCGGGGCATATTCCCTTTTGTACACTGACCATTCAGAGGCGGGCGGATAGACGGCTATCAGGTCGGGCGGAGGAGTTCCCGCCCTGCTGCGCTGCGGAGGCGTATGGCCGGGCGCGCAGGGGGGCAGCATATGGCATAGACAGATGACCGCCGGCTTTTTATTATAACGGACTTTGATCCGGTTGTCAATCTCCCCTGTTGCGCCGGTTTTATCACTTACACCTTGAAAATCCCCTGGAAAAAGTTGAAAGTTGTAGAGATTGAGGGTTGAAAAGCGCACATGAATGTAATACAATAAGCAAGTTGAAATTTTGCCTGTGATTTTGACCCAAGGAAAGGGGTTTTTACCTTGCAGAACGAAAAATTGAGAAACGTAGCCATCATTGCCCACGTGGACCATGGAAAGACCACCCTGGTGGACGAGATGCTCAAGCAGGGCGGCGTATACCGTGAAAACCAGGAGGTAGTGGAGCGGGTCATGGACTCCGGCGACCTGGAGCGGGAGCGGGGCATCACCATCCTGGCCAAAAACACCGCTATCCAGTACGGCGACACCAAGATCAACATCGTGGACACCCCGGGCCACGCCGACTTTGGCGGCGAGGTAGAGCGGATCTTGAAGATGGTCAACGGCGTTATACTGCTGGTGGACGCCGCTGAGGGCCCCATGCCCCAGACCCGCTTCGTGCTCTCGAAGGCCCTGGAGCTGGGCCACCGGGTGATCGTGGTGGTCAACAAGATCGACCGCCCCGACCAGCGTATCCACGAGGTCATCGACGAGGTGCTGGAGCTTCTGCTGGATCTGGACGCCACCGACGAGCAGCTGGACAGCCCCATGCTCTTCTGCTCCGCCCGCCAGGGCATCTGCTCCTATCATCCCGACGATCTGGGCACGGATCTGAAGCCCCTTTTTGAGACGATCCTCAACTATATCCCCGCCCCGGAGGCGGATGTGGACCAGCCTTTTCAGATGCTGGTCAGCTCTATCGACTACAACGAGTTTGTGGGCCGCATCGCCATCGGCCGTATCGAGCGGGGCTCCATCAAGCAGAACCAGGAGATCGCGGTGTGCAACTACCACGACGCGGACGCCGCCCCCAAGAAGGCCAAGGCCGTCAGCATCTACGAGTTTGACGGGCTGAACAGGAAGGCCGTCACCGAGGCTGATGCCGGCAACATCATCGCCATGAGCGGCATCGGCGACATCACCATCGGCGACACCATCTGCGCCGTCTCCGCTCCCGAGCCCCTGCCCTTTGTAAAGATCTCCGCCCCCACCATGGAGATGACCTTCTCTATCAACGACTCCCCCTTCGCGGGCCGGGAGGGCAAGTTCGTCACCTCCCGCCAGATCCGGGACCGCCTGTTCCGGGAGACGCTGAAGGACGTATCCCTGCGGGTCAGCGAGATCGAGGGGGCTACCGACGCCTTTAACGTGGCGGGCCGTGGCGAAATGCACCTGAGCATCCTGATCGAGACCATGCGCCGGGAGGGCTACGAGTTTCAGGTCTCCCCGCCCCGCGTGCTGTACCGGGAAATCGACGGCGTGCGGTGTGAGCCCATTGAGCGCCTGGTAGTGGATGTCCCCGCCGACAGCGTGGGCGCGGTCATTGAGAAGATCGGTTCCCGGAAGGGCGACATGCTGGAGATGACCCCTGTGGGCGAGCGGATGAAGATCGAGTTTCTGGTTCCGGCCCGGGGCCTGTTCGGCTACCGCAACGAGTTTTTGACCGACACCCGGGGCGAGGGCATCATGGCCTCCGTCTTTGACAGCTATGCCCCCTTTAAGGGCGAGCTGAGCCGCCGGAATACCGGCTCTCTCATCGCCTTTGAAACAGGAGAATCCATCACCTACGGCCTCTTCAACGCCCAGGAGCGGGGCGCCCTGTTCATTGGCCCGGGCGTCCCTGTGTATGCGGGCATGGTGGTGGGCGTCAGCCCCAAGCAGGAGGACATCACCGTCAACGTCTGCAAGAAAAAGCAGCTGACCAATATGCGGGCCAGCGGCAGTGACGACGCCCTGCGTCTGGTGCCCTACCGGCAGCTGAGCCTGGAGCAGTGCCTGGAGTTCCTGGCGGACGACGAGCTGCTGGAGGTCACGCCCAAGAGCCTGCGCATCCGCAAGCGGATCCTCGACCATGAGAAGCGCATGAAGGCGCTCAAGGGCGGAAAAAAATAATATAATATTTACAGCGCCCCCCAGACAGCGGGGGCGCTGTTTTTTGCTGCCCTGCGCGGGCGGCGGGGCGTTTTCGCCGCTTTCAGCGGCAAGGGGGATTTTTCTTTTCTCAGCTGTTGCGGGGCTGCGCGCTCCGCGCCCTCGTTTTTTGTGGGTCTCCCCGGCCCACACCCGTACCTTCCTTAATGCGGGGCTACGCGCCCCGCGCCTGCGGGTACTTTTCAAACGATTGAAAAGTACCCAAAAGATCGCCAAAACCAATGGTTTTGGAATCCTTTGTCTAATCGGACTGGGCGATACCTTGTTTGCATCCAGCCACTGAATGAGAAATCCTTCGGGATTCTGATCTGTGGCGGGTTTCTCCTCCAACTTCGCCTGTCGGCCTCTTGATTGGAAAGTTGCTGAGTGTATAGAAGCCCTTCAGATGGTTCAGAAGGGCCTACTTAGCATTTTTTGTGACACAATTCGTGTCAAAATCCAGATATTTTGATTTGGTATGATATACTTTTCTTACCAAGGCTGCGGCCTGTAGAATGGAGGCTTTATGGACACAACTCAAAATTCTTGTCAAACTTGCGGCTATTTCCGGCAGCACTATATTTATGCGCATCGGTATGAGGCGGTTGCATTTGGGCATTGCGTGCATCCGCCCAGGGTGCGGCAGTGCTGTCCCTCAATGGCCGCCTGCCCCAAGTGGATACCTCAAAACGATAGCTATCGCGCAACATATGAACCGCCCGCATAAAAAGCGCCCACTTGATAGCGCGCACACCACATTTCATATGAAATGCGCGTTGACCAAGCATCCCAAGGAGCGGTGTTAGCTGAAGGGCTGCATGGGTGGATAGACGCTGGTTCTGTCTTGATGAGGGGCGGGCAGTATCGGGAGAAGCCTCGCACCGGGCCGGTACAAACAAAACAATCCTTTCGGGGATACATAAGGGGGCAAAGCTCCCTTATGCGTGTTTTTGGTTACTTTTTGCACGAGCAAAAAGTGACCCGGGTGTGGGGAGGGGAGCCCCACAGCAGCCAGGGCCCTGGGCTGGAAGCCCCGCCTAAACCCAGGTGTGGGCCGGTCAGGCCCACGAAAAACAGGGTCCGGGGCTGACTGCCCCGAACCCTTTCCATTTACATCTGTACAACTTCCTCTGCCGGCTTTTCGCAGGGAACAATGGACTTTACATGCAGAACAGGGCCGTCCTCCTCCCCGTAGGGGTCCCAGTGCTCCACCCGGGCCTCGGCGGTGATCTCCACCCAGGTCTTCTCCGGAATGTTCTTCACATCGTATCCCACGCATGCCACAGCCAGGAAGTTCATGTCCTCGGCGCAGCAGACCATGGCAAACCGGCCAGGGGTAAAGTAGTCGCCGTACTGAGGGGGCTTGCACATCATGGCGCGGAACACGACGGTCTTCCCCGCGTACATCTGGGGATTATCCATGATCTCCACGTACCACAGCCCATAGTCCTCGTCGGAGATGCGGATCTCCGGCTGGTCCAGGGGGAAAGCAGAAACCGTGCCGTCCATATAGTCCTCGCTGCTGCCGTCGTCATTTTCCAGGTAGATGTCCGCCCGGCGGTTCACCAGGCGCAGGTTTTTCTGCCGCAGGGCTTTACGCAGCGCCTCGTTGCAGCGGTTGATGACGATCATGTCGGCGTTCCTCAGCTTTTCCAGCATAAGGGAGCCCATATTCCTGGTGTAGGATTCGAAGGTGGGCCCCTCAGCCATGACGATGATCTGGTAGAGTACCCAGCTGGAGGGCATGGAGGCCATATAGAAGTCCTGGATCTGCCACATGCCGTTGTATTCCACGATGATCTGGGTGGCACGGCACTTCTTCTGCTGCTGCAGCAAAAACTCCGGCGTCAGCTGCTCCAGATCGTCCACCGTCACAACCGTCACATTGCGGAGGACCTTGGGATCATAGTCCACTTCGCCCTCCTCGCAGCACAGCAGCATGGTCCTCTCCTCCAGTGCGAAGCCGTCAGAGAGGATGCCGTTGATAAAGGAGGTCTTTCCGCCGTCCAGAAAGCCGGCGATCAGATACACCGGATAGGATTGCTGTGCCATGGCTTACACCTCGAAGAGAGCCTTCAGTCCGGCCTCGTCCAGCTTGCTGCCGATGACGCACAGCCGGCCGGTGTAGTCCGCGCCGCCATAGCGGATCTCGTGTTCCTCGGGGACGTAGTCAAAGTGGAGCCAGCGGCCATCCCCGGCAGGAACGATGCCCTTGGCACGGAGGACAGCACCATAGGCGCCGCCGTCCAGGGCCGTGAGGATAGCGGAGAGCTTCTCTTCTGTAAAGGTATGGGTGGTCTCCACGCCCCAGCTGGTAAACACCTCGTCGGCATCGTGGCCGTGATGGTGATGATGGTGATGCTCGTGGTCGTGATCGTGGTCATGGCCGCAGCCGCAGTGGTCGCCGTGGTCATGCTCCCCATGGTCGTGGTCATGGTGGTGCTCGTGGTCGTGCTCCTCATGCTCGTGGTCATGGTGGTGCTCGTGGTCGTGCTCCTCATACTCGTGGTCATGATGGTGCTCATGGCAGCACTCGTCATGGTCGTGGCTATGCTCATGGTCGTGCTCATGGTGGTGGCCGCCGCAGACAGGGCAGACCTCCTCGTCCTCCTCCCCGGCCTCTGCCAGCAATTCGGCGGCCAGAGTGTTGCCCTGCTCCATGGCGGAGAGGAGCTGCGCGCCAGTGAGCTGGTCCCAGGGGGTGGTGACGATGGGGGCGGCGGCGTTTTTCTCCCGCAGCAGGGCAACCGCGGCGTCCAGCTTGGCACTGTCCACCTTCTGGGTGCGGCTGAGGATGATGGCCCCGGCGTGCTGAATCTGGTTTTCATAGAACTCGCCGAAGTTCTTCAGATAGACTTTGCATTTGGTGGCGTCCGCCACAGTGACAGCACAGCCCAGCTCCATCTCAGGGACCTGGACGATGACGCCCTGGACGGCCCGGATCACGTCGGAGAGCTTGCCCACGCCGGAGGGCTCGATGAGGATGCGGTCGGGATGGAACTGGTCCATGACCTTCTTCAGCGCCTCGCCGAAGTCCCCCACCAGGGAGCAGCAGATGCAGCCGGAGTTCATCTCGCTGATCTCGATGCCGGCGTCCTTTAAAAAGCCGCCGTCGATGCCGATCTCGCCGAACTCATTCTCGATGAGGACCAGCTTCTCGCCCTTCAGGGCCTCGTCCAGCAGCTTTTTGATGAGGGTCGTCTTGCCGGCCCCCAAGAAGCCGGAGATCACATTTACTTTTGTCATTGATAGTCGCTTCCTTTTATTTTAAATTTTTTC
>CABKMV010000061.1 GCA_902373635.1 uncultured Oscillospiraceae bacterium | reverse complement strand
CGTCACGGCCTGCAAGGCGGGCGGCAGTCCCGCGAAACGATCAGCCGCCCTCCCGACCCCGGCGGGGTCGTGCGTCCCGCGCCCCGTGCCGCCCTGCGCCGCGGCGCAGGGCGGCGCCCGCTACAGCATCCTTCGGGAAATTTCTGCAATTTCCCTTCATACTTGACAAACCAGTAGAATAATGATAGCTTTATAGCAGATTGGAGACAACATGTTAGCGATCAAAGGCGGTACTATTGTCACGATGGCCGGTGAGCGCATCACCGGCGGTGTGATCCTTATCGAGGATAAAAAGATCAAGGCCGTGGGAAAGGACCTGGAGATCCCTGCCGGCGCGGAGGTGATCGACGCCTCTGACAAGTGGGTCACGCCCGGCTTGATCGACGCCCACACCCATCTTTCCACCTTCAATGAACCTCAGACGATCCGCGGCAGGACGGACGCCAACGAAATGAGCGGCCCCATCCAGTGCCACCTGCGCGGCATCGACGCACTGAATCCTTTTGATTACGGCATCCCCATTGCCCGCAGCGCCGGCTTTACCACCTGCTACACCGGCCCCGGCTCCGGAAACGTGATCTGCGGCACTGGGATCTCCTTCAAGCTCCGGGGAACCACTGTGGAAGAGATGGTCATCCCCGGCAGTGAGCAGATGAAAATGGCCTTGGGCGAGAACCCCAAGACCGCTTATGGTGAAAAAGGTCAGTCCCCCATGACCAGAATGGGTACCGCAGGCGTCCTGCGGGAGACTCTGGCCAATGCCCGGGAATATTCTGATCAGCTTTTGGCAGCTGAAACAAAAGGTGAAAAAAAGCCCAAGTATGATTTCAAGATGGAGGCCCTGGTGAAGGTCGTCCGCGGCGAGATGAAGGTCCGTATCCACTGCCACCGCAGCGACGACATCGTTACCGCGGTCCGCATCTCGGAGGAGTTCGGCCTGGACTATGCTCTGGAGCACGCCACCGAGGGCTACCGGATCGCGGACTATCTGGGCGCCAAGAAGGCCACCTGCGTTGTCGGTCCTCTTACCATGTCTCCCAGCAAAATGGAGATCTGGAACCGCCGCCTGGAGAATCCGGGCATTCTGGACCGCGCAGGCGTTACTGTCTGTCTGACGGAGGACGCCGGCAGCGATACCCAGTGGCTGATGACCCACATCGGCCTCTGCATCGCCCACGGGCTCTCCGAGGAGGCGGCCTTCCGCGGCGTCACCGTGAACCCGGCCAGGCTTCTCGGTCTCTCCGACCGGATCGGCTCCATCGAAGCTGGTAAGGATGCTGACCTTGCGATTTTCGACGGCTATCCTTTCTCCAACTTGACCCGCTGCGTCATGACGATTATCGATGGAGAAAAATTCCAAGCCTGACAAAGGTGACTAAATGAAGCAAATAGACATAGGTTCCTTCGCGGATATTCGTTTGATCGGGTCCCCTCGTTTCTCTGAAGATGAGAGGTTTGCCGCTTTTGTGCTGAAAAAGACCTCTCTGCGGGAAAATGTATACCTGAGCGACCTATATCTGCTGGAGAGGGAATCTATGTCTATTTTTCCTCTGACCTTTTCTGGGAAGGTACTGGATTTCTGCTGGTCCGGCCGGGATACCCTCCTCTTCTCCTCTGCGGCCGGCGGGCCCTATGCGGAGCTTCTCAAAAATGACAGGGAGTTTTCCGTATATTATGAGCTCTCCCTTGCCGGCGGCGAGCCGAGGGAGGCCTTCTGCATCCCTCTGCCCGTCAGGGAGATCCGCCCCATCGGCGGCGGCCGCTACCTGCTGAAGACCTTCTGCCGCATGGACCGGATGGCGTTCTACCGTCTCTCCCCCCAGCAGCGGCGGGAGCAGGCGCGGGCCTATCAGGAGGACTGCTGCGTTGTATTTGAGGACTACCCCTATTTCGGCGACGGCCAGGGGGATATCAGCGCCAGGCGCCCGGGGCTGTGGCTCTATGACCGCTCAGACGGCAGCCTGCGGCCCCTGACCCCGCCGGAGTTCAGTGTCAGCCAATACGATTATCGAAACGGCACGCTCCTCTACTCCGGAACGGCCTACCGCAGCGAGGCCAAGCCCCTCTGCGAGGGCGTTTACGTGCAGGAGCTGGAAACTGGCCGCGTCAGATGCGTGGTGGAACCAGGCAGCTGCCTGACCGGCCCCTTGGCCCTGCTGGACAACAGGATCTTCCTGATGAAGCGTGATTTCCGGCGCAAGTGGGAGCAGAACTACCCAGACATGTACTTTGCCGACCCGGAGACCCTCCGGCTCTCCCTGGTCGGCCCCTATGAGTACACCGCCGGCAGATCCACCATCGCAGGTGACTCCCACTTTGTGGATAACCGGCTCCTGTGCAGCGACGGCAGGCGCGTCTACTTCTGTTCCACCGTAGACGAGGAGGCCTGTATCCGCAGCCTGGATGGAGACGGCGTCCTTCGGGACGAGATCCACTCCCGCGGCTCCTGTGAGGGCTTTGATGTGAGAAAAGGCCAGATCCTATGGTGCGGCCAGCGGGACGGCGGGCTCCAGGAGCTCTATCTGGGCGAGCAGCGCGTCACCGAGCTGAATACCGGCTTTCTCTCCACACACAGCGTGGTCAGGCCGGTGCCTCTGCACTGCGCGGCGCCGGATGGCACGGAACTTCGCGGCTGGGTCATGAAGCCCGTCGACTATCAGCCGGGAAAGCGCTGTCCGGTTATTCTGAATATCCACGGCGGCCCCTGCACCGCGTTTTCCGACGTGTATTTCCACGAGATGCAGGTCTGGGCCAACCGCGGCTACTTTGTCGTCTTCTGCAACCCCCGGGGCAGCGACGGGCGCGGCGAGGTGTTTGCCGACATCCGGGGCAAATACGGCCAGACAGACTATGAGGACCTCATGTGCTTTTTGGATCATGCCCTGGCGGAGTATCCCGATGCGGATCCCGGCCGGGTAGGCGTCATCGGCGGGTCCTACGGCGGCTTTATGACCAACTGGATCATCGGCCACACAGACCGCTTTGCCTGCGCGGTTTCCCTCCGCTCCGTCTCCAACTGGGTGACGCTGGAGCTCCTGAGCGACATGGGGCAGCGGTTTGTAAGCAACGAGCTCAAGTCCTCCACGCTGACAGACCCGAAGGAGCTCTGGTCCCGCTCTCCCCTGAAGTATGCCGCCCATGTAAAGACCCCCACCCTGTTTATCCATTCCGATCACGATTTCCGCTGCCACATGGTGGAGAGCGTCGCCATGTACTCCGCGCTGATCCAGCAGGGCGTGGAGACCCAGCTGTGCATTATTCAGGGCGAGTCCCACGGCCTCTCCAGAAACGGGCATCCGTCCCTGCGCGTCACCCGGATGGAGAAAATCCTGGCGTGGCTGGACGCCCATCTGTTGGCCAGCAGCCTGCCGGAATCCCCACGGTAGCCTTTCAGTAGTGCATCCGGCATCCTTTCCACTGAGGCACAATCTCCGTCGTACAAAGAGGTCCCCTGACAACTTTCGTCAGGGGACCTCTTTTGTCTTAATAAGGGTGCCGCTCACAAACCCCTATTTCTTCAGGTGCCCGTCCATCCAGGCCAGGATCTCATCCATCCGGCGGATGCGGCTCTGCGGCCTGCCGGAGCGGGACAGCTCGTGGGACTCGCCCTTGAACAGGCACATACGGGCCTCCACACCGTTTATCTTCAGCGCGCTGTAGAAGGACAGCGCCTCCGCCATCCAGCAGCGGTAGTCCGCGTCAGACTGGATAAACAGGGTGGGGGTCTTTACATGGGCGGCATACTTCAGCGGGGAATGGAACCACATTTTCTCCACATCCGTTTGGGTGGACGCGGCCATCTCTCTGGGGGCGAAATAGGCGCCAATATCGCTGGTGTGCTCCATGACGATCCAGTTGGAGATGGAGCGCTGGGACACAGCGCAGACAAAGCGGTCCGTGTGGCCGACGATCCAGTTGGTCATAAAGCCGCCGTAGGACCCGCCGGTGACGCCCACCCGTTCCGGGTCCGCGTCGGGATAAGCCGCCAGGGCGCAGTCCAGGAAGTTCATCAGATCCTCATAGTCGATGGTGCCGTATTTGCCCCGGATGTTGGCGAATGCCTCGCCCTTGCCGTCGCTGCCCCGGGGGTTGCAGAAGACGACAAAGTAGCCGTGGTTGGCCCAGACCTGCATCTCATGGTGATAGATAGCGGAGAACGCGGTGCAGGGGCCTCCGTGGATGTGGAAGATCACAGGGAACTTCTTCCCCGGTTCATAGCCGGTGGGTTTCATGACCCAGCCCTGGATTTCCGCGTCGCCGTGATAGGCGAGGGGTTCCGGCTGGCTGAGCTGGTGGGTTTCCGTGTACTCTTTGTTGAAGCTGGTGACGGCCTGGCCGTTCAGGTACAGCTCGGGCAGGCTGCTGCCGTACATCCCCACCCACACGGTATTCCCGCCGAAGCGGTCAAAGCTGTCGCAGGAGCCGTCCGGGGTCATCGGCTGGCTGATATTGCCCTGGGCGTCAACGGAATAGAGGTCGCTGCGCTCGCCCACGGTGGAGAGGAACAGCACCTTGTCCCCCTCCGCCATGATGCCCTTCCCGCCACCCAGGCGGGCGTCGGAGTTCAGCGTGCCCCGGCCAATGTAGTGGTCATAGCTCCGCAGCAGCCTGGCCTCCCCGCCCTGAAGAGGCATCAGGAACATGTCGCAGTACATGCGGGTGTCCTCGTGGACGTCCGTCGGCTTGGAGGCAAAGAAGGCGTTCTCACCCCACAGCACCGAGATACCCACCTCCCGGGTGCCCGGCTGGATGAGGCAGCGGGTCTCGCCGGTGGCGATGGTGTAGACATAGAGCCCGTGGAGCTTCGGGCGGGACCCGGTATAGGACTCCCCGGACAAGAGCACATACTCGCCGTCGCAGTCAACGGAGACAGCGCTGAAGAAGGGATCCGTAACCCTCGTCAGCTCGCCGGTGGAGCGGCGGTAGAGGCAGACGCCGGACCGCCGTCCGGAAGTGATCCCCTGGTTGTCTGTCCAGAAAGGCTGGTCCTCGAACGTGTAGCAGCACTCACTGTTGTACTCCTTCGCCTTCTCCTGGCGCTCCTCAATGGGCGTCTCATAAAAGGCCTGTCTCCCGCTGTGGCAGAAGGTGCTCAGGAGGAAGAGGTCGTCGTTGATCCGGCGGATACCGGTGACGGGAATCGGCAGGCAGAATGCCTCCTGTGCCTCGCCGCCCCGAACGGATATCTCATAAAAAACGGTAAAATCAGAGTCCTCTTTCGCAAGCTGCTGATACTTTTCGCCCCGCTTGGCGGAAAAAAGCACCGTATCCGCGCCGGACCAGCAGTAGGTCTTCGCATCGCCGCCCACCGTCAGCTGGCGGACGTTCTTCCCGTCGCTGTCCGCCAGATACAGGTTGGCCGGGTAGCGGTTCTTCTTCAGGTCCGGGCTCATCACCACAAAGGAAATCAGTTTTCCATCCGGGGAAAACAGGGGGCTGCTGACATACTTGAACTGCAGGAAAGAATCTGTCTGAATCTGTTTTTTCTGTACCATAAAATGCCTCTCCTTTTATGACTGCTCATTGAAATATCTGCGCACGAAATCGACCTCAAAAGCGACGCCCACTGCCAGGGCCTGCTCATCCATCTCATATCTGCTGCTGTGCTGGGGGAACTCGCCACCAACGCCCAGGCAGACATACATACTGGGACAGCGGGAGGAGTACTCAGAGAAGTTGTCGCTGGCCATGGTCCGGATAAAGGGCAGCACCTGCCCCGCCACATCGGCGGCGGCCTGCCGGGACAGCTCGTACAGCCCGGAATCGTTGACCAGCGCCTCGCACACGGTTTCAAATCCGGCCTCTGCCGTGCAGCGGTAGAGGGCCGCGCCGCTCTCCGCCACCCGGCGGATGCTGCTCTTCACCTTTTCCGTCACCTCGTGGCTGTACGCCCGGATGGTCCCCTGCAGCTCCGCGTGCTCCGGGACGGCATTGGCGGCGCTTCCGGAGTGGAAGGTGCCCAGGGAGATCAGCACATTCTCATACGCGCTGAACTCCAGAGGGACAATGGACTGCAGGTGCGTCGCGACAGCGGCCCCCGCCAGGGCCGCGTTGGCCCCCTCCTGGGGCAGAGCCCCGTGGGTGGATTTCCCCGTTACCCGGATGGTATACTTGGTGGCCTGGGGCAGCATGGCCCCTTCGCCGATGCAGATAGCGCCGCACGCCACCTGGGAAGATACATGCAGGGCCAGCACGCCGCCGGCGCCCTCCAGCACGCCCTGCCCGATCACAGCCGCGGCGCCGTTGCCCATCTCCTCCGCCGGCTGGAACAGGAGGCGGACCCGTCCGTGGAGCCTATCGCGCATTTTGTTCAGGATCCTGGCCGTCCCCAGCAGCATGGCCGTGTTGGCGTCGTGGCCGCAGGCGTGCATGATCCCGGGATTCCTGGAGCGGAAGGGCACGTCCGTCTCCTCCTGGATGGACAGTGCGTCGATCTCCGCCCGGATCACCAGGGTTTTCCCCGGATACGCCCCGACGATCTCGCCCACAGCCCCCGTCGGATCCAGGCGGGCCGCGGGGATCCCCATGTCCGCCAGCTCATCCATGATCCTGTCCGTCGTGGCGGCCTCCTGAAAGGCAAGCTCCGGATTCCTATGGAACAGCCGGCGCATGGCTATGACATACTCAAGTTGTTCCCTCGCGTACTCCAGTGCGTTCATTTCTTGTCGTTTCCTTCCCCGTTCCCATTTCTGTGTTCCCGCACATAGCGATAAACAGACGGCTCTGAAATACCCAGCTTCTTCGCCGTCAGCTTGACGATCCCCTTCATGGCGAAGAGGTTGCGGTCATTGAGCATGGCGATGACCTTCATCTTGTCGTCCTTGCGCATCATGTGGGGGTCTGTAAAGCCCAGCTGCCCCATGGCCTGGTTACAGATCAGCTCCACCATCTCCGCCGCGGACAGCGCGTGCTGCGCGTTTTCGCTGCTCTCCAGGGACAGGGCCGTCCCGTTGCCCTGGGTCATCAGCAGCTCGCTCTCAATGATGTTCTTCATCCATACGAAATCCGACACATCGATCGTCACATTCAGAAGGCCGATGATCTCCTTCTCTTCGTTGCGTATATAGTAGCCCGACAGGCGCAGGCGCTTGTTGTCCGTGGTCGTTTTCCCATAGATATTCGCGATATAGGCCTTGTCGTTGTTCTCCTTGTCAAAAACAGAGCCCAGCGCGAAATCCACCAGCCCGTCCCCCACCTTGCGCCCGGTGATATACCCGTTCTCTATCGCAATAATGGAGTGATCGATATCATCCAGATAGTGGAGCGCCACCTCGCAGCGCGGGCCGCAGATCGCCGCGATAAATCGGACCATGGGGATATACGCCTCCACCTGCTCGCGGTTGCTCGCCGCATTATCTTTCCCCTGCATATTCCACCTCAAATCGTTCTTTCCGCAAAATTTTGCGGGGGCTTACTGCCATGCAATCCCCCCGCGTTGAAAACAACTGATAAATAATTATCATTCCGCTTGTATTATAGAAAAAATATTGAACCATGTCAAGGAAAATTCGGCCAATATTGACTTTCTCCTGTCTTCTGTTCCTCCAGCCCCGTGCAAGGCGCGGCACGGAAAACTCCGTGCCGCGCCTTGCTTTGTCCGTTTATTTTTTCAGATAGGTCTCAAACCACTGCTCCAGCTCCTTCAGCCGTGTGATCCGGTTTTCGGGCTTCCCGCTCCGGGACAGCTCGTGGTTCTCACCATGGAAGAGGACCATTCTGGCATCCGTACCAGTGCGCTTTACCGCCGAGAACATCTGGACCGCCTCGCCCATCCAGCAGCGGTAGTCCTCGTCCGACTGCAGCAGCAGCAGCGGCGTCTTCGCGTTTGCCGCGCCGGAGAGGGGCGACATGGACCACACCTTATGGAAGTTCTCCCAGGGGAAGGCCCCCATCTGCAGCCGGTTCCCAAAATAGCCATTGTCTGTGTACAGGCACTTGGTCAGATAGTTGGAGATGGAGCGCTGGGACACGGCCGCCGCGTATCGGTCGGTGTGGCCCACCATCCAGTTGCACATAAACCCGCCGTAGGAGCCCCCGCAGATCCCCACCTTGTCCCCGTCAATATCCGGGTACCGCGCCAGCACCTGGTCGGTAAACTCCATCAGATCCGCAAAGTCCTCCCTCCCCAGGGCCTCAGTGATGTCCGCAAAGGCCTCGCTTCTTCCATCAGAGCCTCTGGGATTGGTGTACACGACAAAGTAGCCGTCGTTTGCCAGGCACTGGTACTCGTGGAAGAACACTGCCCCGGAGGCCGTCTTCGGCCCGCCGTGGATCTCCAGCACCGCCGGGTACTTCTTCCCCGGCGCATAGTCCGCCGGCTTAATGACATAGCCCTCCATCTCATACCCGTTTTTACTCTGGTAGCGGAAGCTCTCCGGCGCCGACACCGCGTGGGAGTCCAGATAGGCGTCGTTGTGCCCTGTCAGCTTCTCCTCCGCACCGCTGTTCGGGCACAGGCTATACACCTCAGCCAGGTGCTGGCCCCGCATGGCAGTGATCACAACGGCGTCCCCTTTCACGTCAAAGCCGGTGATCGCGCCGGGGGTCCTGCTGATCACCGTCAGGGCGCCGTCCCCATCCATGGCCATCAGCTTGCTCTCGCCCCAGGCCGTCTGCAAAAGATACAGGCGATCCCTCTCAGCGCAGTAAGCCAGCGCCTTGCCGGCGCCGAATTTGGCGTCGCTGCCCACTGCATTTCCAATGGAGGCGTCGCAGAAGGGGAGCTGACGCGCGGTGTCCGCTGCCAGGTCGTACACATAATATCTGGGGTGCTTGCCCACCCGCTCATAAGTGGCCCCCGTGTAGAAGATCCGCCCATTGCCCAGGAAGCACACCTGGTTGACGCCGTAGAGCGTGTCATCCACCAGCTGCCTGGTCTCCCCGGACTCCAGATCGTAAAGGTAGAGAGCGCAGGTGCGCGGCCGGACGCTGTCGTAGACAGGACCGCAGTAAGATACCTTTTTGCCGTCTGCGGACACATCAAAGGAGATGGTCTCCAGGAAGGGCGGCGTGATCCGCTTCAAATCGGAGGTCTTCCCGTCAAAGAGGAACAACGCCGTGCGCTTCCTGCTGCGGACGCCCTTTCCGTTAAACCAGAAGGGGATCTCCTCGTAGATGTAGTAGTCCTTCCCCTCCTCCGCCTCGTACTCGCCCTTCTCAGCGGTTTCCTTCTCATTCGCCGTGGCGGCCACCAGCCAGGTGTCCCCGGCCATCCTGACCAGCTTCTCCACCTTGGTGGGGATGGTCATAGCGGGCTGCGCCTCACCGCCGCTCAGGGCAATTTTGTAGTACGCCGTCTCCTTTTTGGCGTTGTCGCCGCTTTGATCCCGCCCGGAGGCGAACAGCAGCGTCTCCCCGTCCAGCCACAGGGGGCTCTTCGCCTCTCCCCGGGCGGCCAGCAGCCGGTTTTCCTTTGTAGACAGGTTTACCGTCCAGATGCTGCTGTGATAGCGGTTCTCCTCCCGGTCCGCCTGGTTCACCACATAGGCCGCCCACTGGCCGTCCGGGGAGAGGGCCGCCTCCGATACAAAGCGGAACTGAAACAGGTCCTCCCGCGTCACCGGCGTCTTTTTTCTCTGCTCCATATTGTTCATTTCGCCTCCATCCCTGTCTCTTCCGATTTCAGATGTCTGTCCATCCAGCTGAGGATCTCCCGCATGCGCACGATCCGGCTGCGGGGTCTGCCGGTGCGGGAGAGGTCGTGGTTCTCCCCCCGGAGCACGCACATCCTGGTCTCCACGCCCAGGACCTTCAGCGCCGTGAACATCTCCATGGCCTCCGCCACATTGCAGCGGTAGTCCGCGTCGGAGTGGACAAAGAGGGTGGGCGTCTTGCAGTCAGCCACGTACCGGATGGGGGAGTGGAGCCACAGCTTGTCCACATCCTCGTGCGTCAGCGCCGTCTGATACCCCTTGGTAAAGTTCTCCCCGATGTCGGACATATGCTCAAAAGCGATCCAGTTGGCAATGGAGCGCTGGGAGGCCGCCGCCCGGAAGCGGTCCGTGTGGCCGATGATCCAGTTGGTCATAAAGCCGCCGTAGGAGCCGCCGGTGACGCCCACCCGCCCGGGATCGATGTCCTTCTCATGGGCGAGGACATAGTCCGTAAATTCCATCAGGTCGTCATAGTCCACGGTGCCGAATTTCCCGCTGATGTCGCCAAACTCCGTGCCGAAACCGTCGGACCCTCTGGGGTTGGTATAGAACACAAAATAGCCCGCGTTGGCCCACACCTGCATCTCGTGGTGGAAGACCGTGCCGAACACGGTGCGGGGGCCGCCGTGGATGTGGAGGATGGCCGGATACTTCCTGCCCGGCTCATAGCCGGCCGGCTCCATGACCCAGCCGGTCAGCTCGCTGCCGGCACTGGCGCTGAATGTGTAAGATCTGGGGGTGGAGATCTGCCACTGGCTCATATCGTTGAAACGGGTGATCTGCTCTCCGTCCAAATACAGCTCTGCCAGCTGGTCGCCGTAGAGGCCGCACACCACCACATGGCCGTTTTGTACGTTGAAGCTGTCGCAGGAGCCCTCCTGTGTGACGACCCCCTCCAGCGTGCCGTCCCTCCGGAGGGCGTACAGATGGGCGCTGTCCCCTCTTGTGGTGACAAAGTAGCAGACCCCGTCCTCCACCTTCATGGTCCGGCCGCCGCCCAGGCGGGCGTCGCTGCCCACGCTGCCGGAGTCGCTGCTGTAGTCATACTGGGTCAGCAGCTTCAGCCCCCCGTCAGTCAAGCTCAGCGTGTAGAAGTCCATGTACCGCCAGGCGCCCTGGGGATCCTCCTCGCTGGCCGCCACAACGGCCTCGTCGTCGGCCCACAGTCCGATCATCCCCACCCGGCGGCGGCCCTTTTGCAGCAGGCACCTGGTTTCCCCGGTATCCAGATCGTACAGATAGACGCCGGGATACTGGCCCCGCACGTCCGTCCACGGGAAGGCCTTGTAGAGGACCCGGTTCCCTCTTACGGAAAAACCGGTCACGTCCGCCGTCTCCTCCGATACGGGCCGCAGCTCTCCCGCAGCGGCATGGTACAGGTACAGGCGGCTGCGCTGCCCGTTGGTGAACCCCCTGCCGTTGGACCAGAACGGGAGCTCGTCGATCACCTCATAGGCCGGGTTCTTCTCCTCCGCCTTCTCCAGCTGGCTGGATGCCAGGATCAGATAGCGGTCCTCATCCACGGGATAGATGCTCCCTGCCCGCAGCGGCACAGTAAATGCCTTGACAGCCTCGCCGCCTTTGGGGGAAATCTCATAGTAGCTGGTTTCCCCCTCCTTTTTCCCGTCCCTGGCAGAGGGAAACAGGAGCGTTCCCCTGGCGGTCCAGGTATAACTCTTCCCGTCGCCCGCCGTGGTCAGCCTTGTCACCTGGCCGCCGCCCAGGCGGTAGAAGTAGAGATCCCCCTTGTAGTCGTTGTCCTTCAGGTCCGCGTGCTGCACCACAAATGCTATGCCGCTTCCATCCGGAGCAAAGGACGGATTGCTGACAAACTGAAACTGCGTCAACGTTTCAATCTTGATCGGATGCATGGTCATCCCTTCTCCCCTTTCCTTTTCAAAAGAAACAGCGGTCACGGCGCTGGAGAGCTTCCCCATGTTCCTGCCATGCCCCTGTCATTCCGCCTTGTATTATAGCGGAGCCTGTCGGGAACTTCAATCCCCTTCTGTACAAACTCTCCAAAACTTGTCTTTCCTACAGGGACAATCCCGCGAGCCGCCGGGCATCCCATCCATACAGCGGGGTTTGGCATAGCAGCGCTTTTACCCACAAAAAACAGAGAGCGGGGGCCGCCCCATAGGGGCGGCCCCCGCCGGTATCTCCTGGTTTTTTCCGCATGGGCAGGGCGGTTTATGCCTTCCTGCCCTTTCCGCCTCTGGCGATCAGAGCCGCACCCAGTGCGCCCGCGTACCGTCCCAGAGGGTCGGAATAGACCTTGACGCCAAGTTTCTTCGACAGCCTGTCCATCAGGTAGCCGCACTCGCACAGCCCTCCCGTCAGCAGCAGATCCCCCTTCAGGGTGTGCCGTGCGCACAGCCCCGCCACTTTGTTCACCACGGAATCCACTACGCCGGCGGCGATATCCTCCCGCCGCTCCCCGGCGCCGATGTGGCTGATGACCTCACTCTCAGCAAAAACCGTGCACATGGAGCTGATGGCCAGGGGCGTGCCCTCCGCGGCCAGGGCAAACAACTCGCCCATGTCCACGTTCAGGCGGTTGGCCATGATCTCCAGAAACTTCCCTGTACCGGCAGAGCACTTGTCGTTCATAAGGAAGCTGGTGGGCATGCCGCCCTCCACCGTGATGACCTTCGTATCCTGTCCGCCGATGTCCACGATGGTGCAGTCCCGGCCCAGCAGCGCATAGCCGCCCCTTCCGTGGCAGGTGATCTCCGTCACGGTCTTAGCCGCGTACTCCACGGACACGCGGCCATAGCCGGTGGCGACAACCCGCATGTCCTCATCCACCGGATATCCGGACTCCGTCAAGCGGCGGGCCACCTCCGCCGCCGTCTCCTTGCTGCTCCAGCCGGTGGGCAGGACAAAATGATCCACCATCTCCGTCTCATCCAGTACCACCACCTTGGAGGCGGTGGAGCCAATATCGATCCCTGTAAAGTACTTCATCTTTCTATCGTCTCCAAAAAGCGGCCAAGGCAGCAGCCGCCCTGGTCCCCTGTTTTTTCTTTTCAAACAATAATATTGTATAGAGCGGCAGTCCCAATGTCAACCAAATAACTCAAAATTCTAAATATCTATACATCCCGTTTTCCTTATTGAAAATTTGAATAGCTAAGAAAATCCGTGCTTTTGAACAAGCAGCCTGCTCCTGCTGTTCTGGCAGGAGCGGGCTGCTTATTCGCTGTGATCCTAATAAAAATTCATTCCTGCCCTCCCCAGGCCGGCGCGGGCGGCGCTTCTCACAGGCAGCGAAGCAGCGCCTCCATCTGCCGCACGCCCTCCTGCTGGGACCGGATAATCGCCTCCAGGATCGGCTTGAGCTCCGGGCAGACGGGAAACCGCAGCGCATTCCTTGACATTCGGATGGCGCCTTTGTGGTGGGGGATCATCTCCCGCATAAAGTCGGCGTTGATATTGTTGCCGGCCCGTGCGCTGCCCATGGCGGAAAACATGGTCTGTGTGATTTGCCGGAAGCACCGCTCATAGAGCTCCCGCTCCTGCCTGGTGTTTTCCAGCCTGCCGCAGCAATCCAGCGCCGCCTCCATGTCCTCAATGCTCTTGGTCTGGGACGAAATGATGTGCTCCGCAATATTCTGCAGCGGTACAAATGTGGTATATTGCAGCAGATTGTGAGACATCTCAATGGCGGCCCGATGGTGAGGGATCATCTGTACGATAAAGTTGTGGGAAATGCTGTCTGTCAGTTTTGCCGCTTCCATCCCCGCGATCATCTCGTCCAGGATCTCATAAAAGCGGCATAAGTACTGCTTCGTCACATTGCTGAGTACGCATGGCTCTGTCATCGTTCACCCGCTCCTTCCCTATGCCAAGTTTATGCGGGAGGCCGGGCAGGTGTGCCGCCTGTTCTCTTCGCTCCCATATAAATAAAAGGATACGCCCCGGCTGGCCAGCCGGGGCGTATCGGCGCCCGCTACAGCTTATAGAGCTCAGCAGGGTACAGGTTCCTTGCGTTTTTCAGATCTGGGAACTGGCGAAGCTCCGAGGAGGCCACGGAAAACCGCACCGTGTCGCCCACAGCCAGATCCTCATGCACCCCCGTGCGGTAAAACAGCCAGTGCGTCTCCCCCGGCGCCGTCTGCTCAGGCAGCTGGAGCAGGCCCCTGAGCTTATAGCAGCGAAAGCTGGGCGGTGTGTTTCGGATCTGCTCCACCTGGGCGCAGTAAAAGCCGTTTTGATCCGGGATGATCCGCTCCTGCTGCCGGGACCGCAGCCAGTCCATGTACTGGGCAAGCTGGCGGCTGAACTGGGCGGTCCGCCCTGTCTGGGCTATTCCGCAGGCGCACAGCTGGTCGTAAAGGGCCATCAAATCATCCTTGTTATTCTGCTGAAGGGTCTGCAGGCCCTTCAGCGGGGTGTCCTCCAGATCCTGATATCTGGCTGGCGGGATCAGGATAGGCAGCAGCTTATCCTGCTGGAACCAGGCCGCCCCCATCTCCGCCAGACAGAACTTGCTTCTGAGATAGTGGGGAGAGATCAGGCACAGGACCTGCCGGCAGTCCGCCATTTCCTTCCGGATCTCCTGGATGAAGGGGGTGCCCGGCCTCAAGGCCCCATTCTGGGAGGTGCAAAAAATTTCCTCCCGGGCGATCCCCATTCCCAGCACCAGGAAGTCCAAAAACCGCTCCACCTGCTCCCGGTCAGCGGAGCTGTGGCTGATAAACAGATAACTCACGGTTCCTTCTCCTTTCTCTCTTTCAGCCGCTCCAGCAGCTCCTGCCTGCATCGCTGATATGTTTGATCCAACTTCTCCCGTTCTTCCCGATAGCGTAGGGCGGCCTCCTTCAGCTCCCGGCCGACCTCGGCCGCGGCAGGTCCCCCGAACTTCGGGATGCTGAGGCGGCCCAGATTCCCGCTGTTGAGCACACGGATGGTGCTGCCGCTCTGGATGAGGCTCAGCGCCTGGCGCCCTTCGGGGGAATCCAGGTACTCATACAGCACATAGGGGGGACAGCGCTCGGGGATAGCGCGGATCAGGGTCAGGTTGCCGCTGATGTACGCGGGAGGCGGGTTGGGCGGGACGATGGCCATTTTCAGGGCCGTCCCCTTTGACGTGAGGATGATGTCGTCCTCGCGGATCCGGAATTTCTCCTCAAGGGCCGGATCCCCCCAATCGATCCGCTCTGCGCTTTCATAGTGGATGCGCCCGTCCTGGATGTCCCGGACATTGAGCAAGTAGCGGTTCAGCGTCAGCCCCTTGACGGCGGGGCGGGAGGACTGGATCCCCCGGGTAATGTGGGCCGCCTGTTCCAGGGCGATCTGATCCGGTTTCTGTTCTGTCCGGGCCAGGTAGAGCTGGGGGTTGAAAGACGCCTGCTGCTCCAGTACTTCCTCTCTGGTCGCAACCCGGACAAAATTATCATCTCCGCCGAAGCGGGCAAAGGCCCTGCAAAACCGGGCTATCCCTTCCTCCGTCAGCCGCCGGGCGCGGCGGTCGACCACCTCTGAAAAGGCGCCGAGGTCGGCGAACAGGATCTTCCCCCGCTGCTCCCGGGGGCGGTCCTTCTCGCAGATCAGGAGCTCCGCCGGCAGGGTGTGTCCGGGGCAGAGCCCGCCGGGCAGCGTTACCACGCCGGACAGCCAGTCCCGCTCCAGCAGCTCCTTCCGCAGGGACGCCTCGTTCCGCCGCACCAGGGCCCCTCTGGCCACCACCATGAACCCCCGCTCTCCTGGCCGCATCCGGTTCAGGACGGTCTGGATCAGCACCCAGTCCATATAGACCCCCGTCCGTTCCGTCTTCATCCAGGGCAGCTCCCTGGCCGGCACCGTACTGCTGCCTGTCAGGGGAAAATCCGCCACATACACACAGGCCGGCTCCTCCGGGGCCACGCTCTGCCACTGTGTCACATCCCCCGTCCACACGGAAAGATCCGCCACGCCGCACAGGTACAGCAGCAGCCGGGACAGGCTGCACAGATACGGGCTGCGCTCCTCCCCCCGGCAGGCCACCCCGGGCCGGCAGCCCATCTCCCACCACGTCTCCAAGGCAAGCAAAGCGCTCCCGCTGCATAGATCCACGATCCGCTCCGCCGGCCGCTGCGCCGCCAGCCGCCCGATCAGCAGGCGCAGGCTCTCGGGGGTAACGGAAAATTCCTGTCCTCTCTCGTCTGCGAGCAGCGCATCCGCCTGCTGTTTCAGCCAGTGAGGCGACCAGCACCGGCTCTCCTCCAACCGGCTCATCAGATCTTCCAAAATCCGCGGCACCTTGGCATTCCGGTACCAGACATCCCATGGCATTTCCTGTTCAAAGGCCACAGCCGCGTCCCTGAGCTCATAATCCGGCAAAGTCAGGAACAGCCGCTGGAGCTGCCCGGGCAGACCCTCCCCTCCCTTCCGGGAGACGCCCTGCTTCTGGCAGAAGCCGTAGACAAAGGCCACATAGAACAGCAGCCGGCGGCTCTCCTCCTCCGTGAGGAAGTTTTTTTGCAGGTCCGCCCAATAGGGCCTGAGCGCCACATCCATCCGTTTCACCTCTTGGGGACACTATAGCATGTCCGCCCCTCTCTGTCAAGAGGTATTTGCATACCTCTGATCGGCGGAAGGCGGCAGCGCCCGCGCAGACCAAACAGAGCGCCGCGCTGTGCATCTCCGGTTCCTTTTTGTGGACAAGCCTCGTCCCCGCGCCGCAGAGCCATCGCATGATCCCGCCGTCTTTGAGGCGC
>CABKMV010000060.1 GCA_902373635.1 uncultured Oscillospiraceae bacterium | reverse complement strand
ACTTTTTATCCGGATAAAAAGTGCCTCGCGCCGGGGCGCGAAACACCCCCTGAAAGCGAGGGGGGATTTCCAAGGGGGTGCAGCCCCCTTATGCGTGCTTCACCCGCCCGCAGGCGGGCGCTTACGAGGCCAACCGCCGCATTGCGGCGGCTCTTAGGCCGAGTGTTGCAACTTTTCTCACGGGAGAAAAGTTGAGAGCGTTCCCGCCGCCGCAGGCGGCGAAAAACCCGGGGTCCGGGGGCGGAGCCCCCGCCCAAAAACCGGGCACGGGCCGGCCAGGCCCGCAAAAGAAAAGGAGGCCCGCCATGGAACAACCAAAAATCCTCTGCGTGGTGGGCCCCACCGCCTGCGGAAAGACAAAAATGGGCGTGCTGCTGGCCAAGCGGTACAACGGGGAGGTGGTCAGCGTGGACTCCATGCAGATCTACCGGGGCATGACCATCGGCACCGCCGCCCCCACAGCGGAGGAGATGGACGGCGTGCCCCACCACATGGTGGCGGTAGCGGATCCGGCGGAGAGCTGGTCCGTGGCCCGGTTTGCCCAGGAGGCGGACAAAAGCATCCAGGACATCCTCTCCCGGGGCAAGCTGCCCATCCTGGTGGGCGGTACCGGGCTCTATTTAGACGCCGTGGTGGCCGGACGCACCTTCGCCCCCGGCGAGGCGGGCGGCGAGATCCGTCGCCAGCTGGAGGCCCGGCTGGCGGCGGAGGGGATCGCCCCTCTGTTGGAGGAGCTGGAGCAGGTGGATCCGGAGAGCGCGGCGCGGCTCCACCCCTCGGATGAAAAGCGCGTCCTCCGGGCGCTGGAGGTCTACCGGGAGACGGGGAAGACCATCTCGGAGCACAACCGGGAGACACAGGCAGTCCCGAACAAATACGCCCCCCTCTACATCGGCCTGGCTTTCCGGGACCGGGAGGACATGAAGGCCCTGATTGACCGCCGGGTGGACGATATGGTGGCATCGGGGCTTGTGGAGGAGAACCAGGCCCTGCTCAGCCGGGGCGTGCCCCGCCGGGCCACCGCCCTCCAGGCCATTGGCTATAAGGAGGTTCTCTCCGCCATGGAGGGGAAGACCTCTCTGGAGGAGGCCGTAGCGGAGGTAAAGCTCCGCTCCCAGCAGTACGCCAAGCGCCAGCTCACCTGGCTGCGTCGGAATCCGGATATCCACTGGATCTACTGGGAAAAAGAGCGTGATTTTGCCTCCGCTCTCCAAATTGCGACAGAAACCCTCTCTGCCCTGGGGCTACAATGTCCCTGAGGCGGACAGGCTGTGCTCCACGATGCGTCGTCCGCCTCTCACACTGAAAAAGAGAGGTAGACGACATGACAAAGACCCCCAACCTGCAGGACGTATTCCTGTCCGCCGCCCGGCGCAACGAAACCCCCGTCACAGTGTTCCTGATGAACGGATTCCAGATGCGGGGCACCATCACCGGCTTTGACGCCTTTACCGTGGTGCTCACCGCTGACGGGAAACAGAACCTGATCTATAAACACGCCATTTCCACCGTGAGCCCCGCCAGGCCCGTGGACCTCTCCTCCTGGGAGGAGGATCTGTAGCCTCCGGACGCGCCTGACAGCGGCCGCCGCGGTGTCCCACAGAAAGAGTGATACATATGAAAAACGGGACCCTCTCCACAAAACTGATGCTGGCCGCCATCCTCCTGGCCGTGCTGGTCTACTTCGGCATCAACCTGGCCGCCTACTTCATGGACCCCTTCACCACCACAGTCGCCTATGACTTCACCAGCGAAAACGCGGTGACAGTCTCCGGCTATGTGGTGCGGGAGGAGACGGTCCTGGAGGGCAGCGGCGGGGAACTGGTCTATTTCTCCCGGGACGAGGGGGAGAAGGTGGCCAAGGGCGGCACCGTGGCGCAGATCTATGACTCCGCCGAGGCCCTCTCCGCGGCCAACACCCTGCGCAGCCTGAATGAGCAGCTGGAGCAGCTCACCTACGCCCGGTCCCTGGTATCCGGCAGCCAGTCCACCGCGCGGCTGGACGAGGAGGTGTCCTCCTCCCTGATCTCCTTCCAGAGCGCCCTGGCCTCCGGAAGCCTCTCCGCCGCGGAGGACGCCGGCAGCAGCCTGCGGGCCTCCGTCCTCAAGCGCAGCTACGCCTACTCCGGCACCGACGAGCTGGACGCCGCCATTGCCGCCCTGGAGTCCCAGATCAGCTCCCTCAGCGCCGCCACGAGCTCCGGCACCACCCGCATCACCGCCCCCGAGGGGGGCCTCTTCAGTTCCCTGGTGGACGGCTACGAAACCGTGCTGACCCCCCAGGCCCTGGAGGAGATGACGCCCAAGGACTACCGCTCCATCCAGCCGGAGGAAGCCGCGGGGGTGGGCCGGCTGATCAGCGGCTACCGCTGGTACTTTGCCACCCTGATGCGGGAGTCCGATCTGGGGAAGCTGGCGGAGGGCGACACCATCACCCTGCGCTTCCAGACCGGGCTGGACCGGGACCTGACCATGCAGGTGGACCGCATCAGCGACGAGGACGGCGGCCAGCGGCTGGTGGTGTTCGCCTCCGAGCAGTACCTGAATCTGACCACCCTGCTGCGCCACCAGAACGCCCAGGTGATCTTTGACAGCTACACCGGCATCCGGGTGCCCCGCAGCGCGGTGCGCATCCTGTGGGAGCCGGTGACGGACGAGGATGGAGCCCCCGTCCTCAAGAGCGACGGCACCCAGGAGCAGCGGCAGGTCATGGGCGTCTACTGTGTGTGGGGCAACACCGCCCGGTTCAAGCCGGTGGACGTGGTCTGGCAGGAGGACGAGTACCTGCTGGTGGTGCCCTCGGAGACGGCCCTGGCGGGCTATATGTCGGAGAGCACCCGGGAGGGCCGAAGGCTGCGAGCCGGGGACGAGGTCATAACCGCCGCGGCGGATCTATACGATGGGAAGGTGATCAGATCATGAGCAGTATCGCGGAAAATATCCAGATGATCCGGGGCCGCATGGCGGCCGCAGCGGAGAGGGCCGGCCGGGACCCGGGGGAGATCCTCCTGGTGGGGGCCAGCAAGATGAACGGCGCCGAAGCCTGCCAGGCCGCCATTGCCGCGGGGATCGACGCGCTGGGGGAAAACCGGGTGCAGGAGATGGCGGAGAAGCTGGCCCAGCACGCTTACGACGGAGCGCCCCTCCACTTTATCGGACATCTCCAGCGCAACAAGGTGCGCCAGGTCGTGGGCGTGGTCTCCCTGATCCACTCGGCAGGCTCCCTGGAGCTGCTCAGCGAGATCGAGCGCCAGGCCGGGAAGCGAGGACTGGTCCAGGACGTGCTCCTGGAGGTCAACATCGGCGGGGAGGAGAGCAAGAGCGGTTTTTCCCCGGAGCAGCTGTACGAAGGGGCGGAGCACGCCCTGTCCCTTCCCCATGTTCGGGTGCTGGGGCTGATGGCCATCCCCCCTGTGGAGACGGTCCCCCACGGAAATTTGCCCTACTTTGAGGAAGTTTCTCGTCTTTATGTTGACATAAACCAGAAATTGTATCATAATAGTTTTGTATATCTATCAATGGGTATGAGCGGCGATTTTGAAGACGCCATTGCCGCCGGGGCCACGATGGTCCGGGTCGGCTCGTCCATCTTTGGCCAGCGGCATTACCAATGATAAGAGGAGGGTTTCCAAATGAGCTTTCTTGACGATATTAAGCGGATGATCCACCCGATCAGCGACGAAGACGACGACTATGATGTTGACTTTGACGAGCAGGAGTCTCCCTTTCTGGACGAGCGGCCCCGGGAGGTGCGGGAGCGGCCCAGCGTGGACAGCCGCCGGGGCAAGGTGGTGAACATCCACGCCACCACCCAGCTGAAGGTGGTCCTGGTCAAGCCCGAGCGCTTTGAGAACGCCAGCGAGATCGCGGACCACCTGAAGGAGAAGCGCACGGTAGTCATCAACCTGGAGTCCACCCACAAGGACATCGCCCGCCGCCTGGTGGACTTCCTGTCCGGGGTGGCCTACGCCGGCGAGGGGAAGATCAAAAAGGTTGCCGCCAACACCTACATCATCACCCCCTATTCCGTGGACATCCAGGGGGATCTGATCGACGAGCTGGAAAACAACGGCCTGTATTTTTAAGAGAGAAGCAGAATAGGGAGGTACCTGCACCATGATGACTCCGCAGGAGGTGGCAAACTGCACCTTTGCCAAAGCTGTGATGGGCGGCTACAATATGGCCGCGGTGGACGACTTTTTGGACAAGCTGACAGAGGACTACTCCGCCCTCTACAAGGAAAACGCCGCCTTAAAGTCCAAAATGAAGGTCCTGGTGGACAAGATGGAGGAGTACCGGGAGCTGGAGGACGCCATGCGCTCCACCCTGCTGACCGCCCAGAAGATGGCCAACAACATGGTGGCGGAGGCGGAGGCCAAGCGGGACGCCCTCATTGCCGATTCCGCCGGCGCCGCCAAGGCCCGCCTTGCCGAGATCGAGCAGGAAGTGGCCCAGGAGGAGCAGCGCCTGGTCCAGGTACATAACGACGTGGACGCTCAGATCGCCGCGGAGCAGAAGCGGCTGGCGGTGGCCCAGGAGGAGCTGCGCAGCTTCATCCAGTCCGTGCAGAACGTCTGCCAGGGCCAGCTCCAGCTGTTGGACCGGCTGCCCGACCTGCCCGCGGCCCCCGCAGAGGAGCCCGCCCCCGCCAAGGCCCCGCCGGCCGAGCAGCCGGCCGCCGCTTCCGACGCCCAGGCCGACCGCCAGGAGGAGGTAGCCGGGGAGATCGACTCTGCCCTGGAGAAGGATCTGGAGGATGTGTTCGCCGCCTTCTCACAGAGCGGCGAGGACGCCAAGGACGCCGAGCCCCAGGAGGAGGCCGACCCCTTTGCCGGGCCGGACGGCGACGAGGACTCCTCCGCTACCCGCGTGCTGAATCTGGACGACCTGCAATTCGGCCGCAACTATACACGGGAGTAAAAAGAGCGGCCTGATGGCCGCTCTTTTTCCGTCCCTGGAAAGGAGAACCACCTATGGAAGGAAAGACCATCGTTGCCCTGCTGTACGACTTTGACAGAACCTTGTGTACCCAGGACATGCAGAACTACGCCTTCATCCCCCGCCTGGGCATGGCCCCCGGAGATTTCTGGAACGAGGCCAATTCCTTTGGCTGGGAGCAGCATATGGACGGCATCCTGGCCTATATGTACACCATGATCCGCAAGTGCCGGGAGAAAAACATCCCGTTGACCAGGGAGGACCTCGTCCACTGCGGCCGCAGCATCTCCTTTTTCCCAGGCGTCACGGACTGGTTTGAACGGATCGACCTCTTTGGCTCCCTGCTGGGCGTCCAGGTGGAGCACTATGTGATTTCCTCGGGCCTGCGGGAGATCATCGACGGCAGCGCTATCGCCGGGGCCTTCAAGGAGATCTACGCCAGCGAGTTCTATTATAACGAGGCCGGAGAACCCGTCTGGCCCAAGCTGGCGGTGAACTTCACCGCCAAGACCCAGTTCGTCTACCGCATCAACAAGGGGGTTTTGGACGTATCCGACGACAAGACCCTCAACGCCTCCATGCCGGACGACAGCAAGCGGATCCCCTTCACCAACATGATCTACCTGGGCGACGGGCTCAGCGACGTGCCCTGCATGAAGATGATGCGGGCCTACGGCGGCCAGGCCATTGCCGTGTACCAGGCGGCGAACCGGCCCGGCGTGGAGGAGCTGCTGCGCCAGGGGCGGGTGGACTTCATCTACCCCGCCGACTACCGGGAGGGGACTGGCCTGGAGATCACAGTGAAGAACATCATCCGCAAGATGGCGGTGAGCCACCTGCTCAGCGAGGAAAACCAGACGCAGCTCAGACAGTGCCGATGACAGTGCCGCCCCGTCAGGGGCGGCACCTCCTTTTTACCCCTGGTTTTTTATGTTACTTTTCCCTCGTGGGAAAAGTAACCCACTCGGCCTAAGAGCCGCCGCTGTGCGGCGGTTGGCCTCGTAAGCGCCCGCCTGCGGGCGGGTGAAAAGCACGCTCAGGGGGCGGGGGATTTCGATTTCCCCCGCCCCCTGAGAACCTCCACCCCTTGAAACGACCAAAGAGGGGGCACAGCCCCCTCTTTGGATGCTCCCCGCGGGAGCAGAATGTCCGGCAAGTCAATTATGGTGCGGCTCTTTTCCTTCACTGTCCGTTTCCTCACGCAGATTCTCCAGAGCTACCCGCACCGCTTCCACCACAAACGCAGAAAAGGTACAGTCTTTCCCACGGATTGCTTCTTCGACCTGCTCAATAGTATCAACAGGAAAACGAATGCTTTTTGTCGCTGTAGCAGGTGTCCTGGGAACCTGAAACCTACGCATAATACACCTCGTCATAGTATCCTAGGACAAAGTGTATTACAAATTTTGACATTTTAATGTATTACATTTGCGTGACAAAGTGTACTACATTTTGTTTCCCTTTTGTCCGATATAATGGCATATATCAGCAAAAGGGAGGATTTTTATATGTCTTTGCCCAGATATTACACCATACTGGTCGACCGGGTAGACAAGGCGATAGCGGCGTTGGATGAGTTCAACCATATCAAGGCGCGGGAGCTTCTGATAGAGGGGCTGCAGGCAGCGGAGGACGAATACATCAACACGCCGGAGGAGAAGCTGTTGGCGGATATGGAGAGAGACAGCGATGTGGACATAAACGTCATCAGTAAGGTCAGGGAGACGCATGCGCTGGTCAAGAGTCTGACAAGTTATGAGCGTATGTTTATTATCTCCGTTTTGTCCAACGCAGCGATAGAGGCGCTGGACGATCTGGGGGTCTGACCGGCCGGTGCTGACCGCCCCATAGTCTGCGCTTGATACTTTTCCCTCGTGGGAAAAGTAACCAAAAGCACGCTCAGGGGGCGGGGGATTTCGATTTCCCCCGCCCCCTGAGAACCCCCCACTCCTTGAAACGACCAAAGAGGGGGCCGCATGCCCCCTCTTTGGATACTCCCCGCGGTGAAGGGGAGCCTTTCACTTTTCGTTGTTGCGTCCTAGCAGATAGTCTGCCGATACATGATAGTACTCGCAAAGCGTCAGCAGATGTCGGATGGGCAGTTCACTTTCACCTCGTTCGTAGTGAACATACATGGTCTGAGATGTACCGAGGATGTTCGCAATTTCTTCCTGCGTTTTGTCTGAATCTTCTCGTAAATCCCGCATCCTACGTCTATAATCCGTCATACGCTTTACCTCCACAGCATGTGTGAACATAGCGGTATATTAAAGATTTTTAATAAAACGAATTATAGGGAGTGAAAAAAGTCTGCTATAGACTGTATCCGCACTTTCCTCCTGATTGTTGATATAATTTTCTAAAATCGGTGCTGAGGTGGGCGTATGCGAAAGTTTAAGATCCCGAGCGGGGTAACGGGAACTGTGACAAAGAGCATACGGTTTTCCGAAGAAGTGATAGAGCAGGTAGAGGAAGCGATCCGGGGGACAGGATGTACCTTTTCCGCCTTTGTCATAGAGGCGGTTCGCGTAGCGCTGGACAATTTGGAAGAAGATCGTGCAGCGGACCGGCGATAGAGACGCTATCCCCCCGGCCTGCACCGGGGGAGCATCAAAAGAGGGGGTGTCCCCCTCTTTTGTCATCGGGAGGGGAGGATCAAAGGAGGGGGACCCCATCGAAAGGGTCCCCCTCCTTTGTGCCCTTTTGGGTACTTTTCCGGCAAGGGAAAAGTACCTCCCCCAGGAAAAAAGAAATAGCAAGAAAAATAAGAAAGGAGGGAGAGTTCTCTCCCTCCAAAAGCCCTTCTCTATAAGAGAGCGAAGTGTTCGCTCTGGAAAAGGGACGCCATCCTGCACAGGCAGAAGGGGTGCCCGGCGGGGTCGATCATGACCCGCCAGTGCTCGGAAAACTGCTGCTCTGCCACGGTTGCCCCACAGGATACTGCGTACTGCACCGCCTCCTCAAGCTGGTTGACGGCAAAGTCCAGATGGGTCATCTGCTGCTGTTTCTCGGGCTCGTCCGGCCATACGGGCGGCTGGTAGCCGGGGTTCCGCTGGAAGGTAATGCTGGGATAGGCCCCCTGGTGGGACCCCGGCGCGCCAACGCAGGCCCAGTCCTCGTCCTGGTAGAAAATTTCCCAGTGGAGAAGATCCGCATAGAATTTTGCCAGGGCGCACTGGTCCACGCAGTCAATCGTAACTGCGTACAGCTTAATTTTGGAGTCATTACTCATCTCAAGAACCTCTCTTATTTCAATTATTTCAATAGCGCCATTCGGATAGAGGCCGTATCCGGGGCAGTTTCCAGCCCCGGAGGGCATGGCGGGAATAAAAAGGGGGCGCGGACGGAACCGCGCCCCCAAAAAGGATTTACTTCATGCCTGCGGTGATGATAGCCATCTTGTAGACCTCCTCGGCGTTGCAGCCGCGGCTGAGGTCGTTGATGGGGGCGTTCAGACCCTGGAGGATGGGGCCGTAGGCCTCATAGCCGCCCAGGCGCTGGGCGATCTTGTAGCCGATGTTGCCCGCCTCGATGCAGGGGAAAACAAAGGTGTTGGCGTAGCCCGCCACCTTGCTGCCGGGGAACTTCAGCTGGCCGACAGTGGGGCTGACGGCGGCGTCGAACTGCATCTCGCCGTCAATGGCGTACTGGGGAGCCAGCTCCTGGGCGATCCTGGTGGCCTCGGCGCTCAGGCCCACGGTGGCCCCCTTGCCGGAGCCCTTGGTGGAGAAGCTGAGCATGGCCACCTTGGGCTCGATGCCAAAGAACTGGGCGGTCTTGGCGGACTCCACGGCCACCTCGGCCAGCTTCTGGGCAGCGGAGACAGTCACGTTGCCCTCCTTGTCCACGCTGTCCTCATAGGAGATGTTGATGGCGCAGTCGCCCATGCACAGCATCCGCAGGGCCTCGTCGCCGGTCTCCCGCTTCAGGATGAAGCAGGAGGAGACCAGATGGGCGCCGGGCTTGGTCTTGATCAGCTGCAGGGCGGGACGGACGGTGTCGGCGGTGGAGTAGGTGGCGCCGCCCAGCAGTGCGTCGGCCTTGCCCATCTTCACCAGCATGGTGCCGAAGTAGTTGCCCTTGCTCAGGGCCTTGCGGCAGTCCTCCTCGCTCATCTTGCCGCGGCGCAGCTCCACCATCTTGGCCACCATCTCGTCCATACCGGCGTAGTTGGCGGGGTCGATGATCTCGGCCTTGGCGATGTCGAAGCCGTTCTTCTCCGCTGCGGCCTTTACCTCGTCCACATTGCCCACCAGGATCACGTCCATCAGATCCTCGGCCATGAGGCGGGCGGCGGCCTCCTGGATGCGGGCGTCGGGGCCCTCGGTGAACACAATGGTGCGGCGGTTGGCTTTCAGATTGTTCAAAAGAGCGGTAAACATGTCTCTTTCCTCCGTTTTTCGTGATTCATGATAAGGATCAGGCGGCCCCCGGCGGGGCAGCGCCGCAATTTTGCGCCTCCATTATACACCAGGGCGTTGGCGTCCTCAACGGGTAAATAAACTTTTTTGTAAAAAATTCCTTTCCGGCAAAGGGGCCTGGGAACAGGGGCCTATTTCTCTCGTTTTTGGTAAGATCCTACAAAATCAGCGGCGATTTTTCCGCTGCACACAAGATATAGGGGCTTGACGGGAGGGGCAAAATACGGTAAAATGCGTTTGTAACTTTTTGTAACCCTTTTTATTGAATTGTAATTATTCCGGAGGAATCCTTTATGCCCTCAAAAGATAAAGAACGCAGAAGGACGCCCAGCTTCCGGGACCGGCAGCGGTTCCCGGAGAGCGCCAGCCCATACCGGCAGCTGCGGCTGCTTGTGTCCGGCTCCATGCCGCTGCTGCGGCAGAAGCTGCGCTGCGGCGCCTACCGGCTGCGCTCCCTGCTGGACGCGGTGGTGGCGGCCCTGCGCCGGGCGACAGAACCCAGGCGGTTCCATGTGGCCCTGTTTTTGGCCGGCAGCGTGGCTGTGGCCGTGTTCGCCGTTTTCAACGTGCTGTACACCACCGCCACCACGGTGAGCTTCGACGGCGTGGAGCTGGGGACGGTGGCCACCGAGGAGGAGGCCAAGGCCGCTCAGCTCTCGGTGGAGCGCTCCATCTCCAATGTGCTGGGGTATGACTAC
This sequence comes from uncultured Oscillospiraceae bacterium, assembly GCA_902373635.1. Classification (GTDB taxonomy): domain Bacteria; phylum Bacillota; class Clostridia; order Oscillospirales; family Oscillospiraceae; genus Pelethomonas. Next base: position 7,012 of record CABKMV010000060.1, on the reverse strand, counting down.
ACCCTGGAGGACAGCAGGGTGTCCTACACCACGGGGCTGACCTTCCGCAGTGAGGTAGTGGACGAGAGCAGCCTGGAGGAGGCCCTCAGCGACAGCCTGCGGGTGGTGGAGCACGGCTACGCCCTGTATGTGGACGGCGTGTTCATCGGCGCCACCCAGACCGAGGGCGCCTTTGAGGAGCTGCTGGAGCAGGTGGCCGCCCCCTACCGCAACGAGAACACCGTCTCCATCGACTTTGTGGAGAAGGTGGAGATCAAGGAGTGCGACCTGCCGGTGGAGGACTTCACCAACCTGGCGGACGCGGCGCTGCTGCTCAACAGCACCAAGGCCGGCGAGGTCACTTATACTGTACAGGCGGGCGACGTTTGGTCCGTCATCGCCCAGGACCACAACATGACCAACAGCGAACTGCTGGCGCTGAACCCCGGCTATGACATCGACAAGGTGTGGCCAGGCGACGTGCTGCTCATCAGCAACGCGGTGCCCTACCTGACGGTAGTCTCCGTTCAGATGGAGCGGACGGTGGACCTGATCCCCTACGAGGTGGAGTACGTGGACGACAACACCATGTGGGAGGGCGACACCAAGGTCATCAGCAAGGGCGTGTTTGGTACCGCCGACACCCTGGCCCGTGTCACCTACCAGGGTACGGAGATGGTCGAGCGGATCATCGAGGAGCAGACCATGCTCACCGAGCCTGTCACCGAGATCCAGGCCCGGGGCACCCTGGAGCGGCCCAGCTGGGCGCCCACCGGCACCTTTATGTGGCCCACCAGCGGAACCATCACCTCCAAGTACGGCTACCGCAGTATCTTCGGCGGCACCTCCTTCCATGGCGGCATCGACATCGCCAACAAGAAGGGCACCGACATCGTGGCGGCGGACGGCGGCGAGGTCGTCTACGCCGGCTGGATGAGCGGCTACGGCTATCTGATCCAGATCGACCACGGCAACGGCTATGTCACCTACTACGGCCACAACTCCGAGCTGCTGGTCAGCGTGGGCGACAAGGTGTTCAAGGGCCAGCACATCGCGGAGATGGGCTCCACCGGCCGCAGCACCGGCAACCACTGCCACTTTGAGATCCGCTACAACGGCGAGCGCCAGAACCCCTCCAACTATCTGAACTGATGAAGTCCGTCAACAGCCCCCGCGGCAGCGCGGGGGCTGTTTTATTTGGGCATTTTTGCAACATATAGTTGACTGCTGCAAAGAAATATCCTACAATAAGCACAAGAAAAGAGACCCTTTGATCCGCAGGCGGCCAGCGATCCGTAATACGCAGACAGAGACGATGTCAATCTGTTGGAATACAGGAGTAAGTGAAATGGAGACTTCAAAGAAACGGGGCACCGCTATCTTAGGGCTGCTTTTGGCGGCATCCCTGGTGCTGAACTGCGTGCAGTTCCTTGTTGCCCGTGGGTCGGACCAGCAGCGGTCCCCCGATCCGGTGGGGACCTACCTGGCCTATGACAACTATATCGTTTTGACGCGGGACGGGAATTACTGCTTCTACCGGCAGCCGGATGGGGTCCTTGAACTGGGCGTGTATGAGCGGGGCGAGCCGGAGCTGGGCCAATACCTGCTGCTGCGCGAGACCGGCGGGGAGCTGCTGGGACAGATCTTTCTCCGGGCGGACGGGCTGTACCGGGTGGATATGGAGGGGCGGGCGGTTCTGTTTCCCCGCACCTCCGACGTGCCGATATATGCGGGCATGGAGGATCCCTTCCTGGGCGGCTGATGATATGCGGAACGTCGTCCCCGGCCTATGCCGGGGACGATTTTTTGACGGCCGGCGTGGGAAAATTTAGCAGTTTTTCCAGGTTGACACCGCCCGCCGGGCTCCTGTATAATAGTCAGGATAGAAATTTCAGCGTACACTGCCGGCGCCCTGCCGGAAGAGAGGAGCATGGATCGTGGAGATTGTCCTGAAAAACGCCATGGTTTTCACGGACGGCCGGTTCCGCCATTCCGACATTGCCGTCTCGGACGGCCGTATTGTTTCCATTGCCGAGGGGCTGGAAACCCGTGCCGGTTCTGTTTCCGTTGATCTTCATAACGCCGCTGTTTTTCCCGGTTTCGTTGATGTGCATGTCCATCTTCGAGAGCCGGGATTTTCTTATAAGGAGACGATCCGCACCGGGACGCTGGCCGCCGCCCACGGCGGGTACGCCCACGTGTGCTCCATGCCAAACCTGGACCCGGTGCCCGACAGCCGGGAGGTCCTAGACGTGCAGCTGGAGCTGATAGGGCGGGATGCCGTGGTCCATGTCCACCCCTACGGGACCATCACCGCCGGGGAAAAGGGAGAAGTCCTGGCCGATCTGGAGGCCATGGCCCCCGACGTGGCGGGGTTCTCTGACGACGGACGGGGCGTCCAGAGCGGGGAGATGATGCGCGCGGCCATGACCAGGGCCAGGTCGCTGGATAAGATCATCGCCGCCCACTGCGAGGACAACAGCCTTCTCCGCGGCGGCTACATCCACGACGGCGCGTACGCCCGGCTCCACGGCCACCGGGGCATCTGTTCGGAGAGCGAGTGGGGCCAGATCGCCCGGGACCTGCGTCTGGCGGAGGAGACGGGCTGCAAGTACCACGTCTGCCATGTCTCCGCCAAGGAGAGCGTCCGGCTCATCCGGGAGGCCAAGGCCCGGGGCGTGGATGTCACATGCGAGGTAGGGCCCCACTACCTGATTTTCAACGACATGGACCTCCAGGAGGACGGGCGGTTCAAGATGAATCCCCCCATCCGCTCCGAGGAGGACCGGCAGGCCCTGCTGGAGGGCGTCAAGGACGGCACCATCGATATGGTCATCACCGACCACGCTCCCCACAGCGCCGAAGAGAAGGGCCGGGGCCTGGAGAAGAGCGCCATGGGCGTGGTGGGCCTGGAGACGGCCTTCTCCGCGCTGTATACCCACCTGGTAAAGCCCGGGGTGATTTCCCTGGAGCGATTGGTGGAGCTGATGCACGACGCCCCCGCCCGGCGCTTCGGCTATGGGACGCCCCTGCGGGCGGGAGAGCCGGCGGATCTGACCGTATACGATCTGGACGGGCGCTGCACCGTGGACCCCGCCCGGTTCCTGTCCATGGGGAAAGCCTCCCCCTTCGCCGGCATGGAGCTGTACGGGGTGTGCAAGATGACTATGATCGGCGGAAAAACCGTCTGGCAGGAGGAGAGCAAATGAGGCAGGAGATCTACACTATCGCGTCCAACCGCCCCCTGACGGCGGATGTGTGGGAGATGCGCCTCACCGGCGACACCGCCTCTCTTACCGCCCCGGGGCAGTTTATCAACATCAAGCTGGAGGGCCTGTTCCTCCGCCGCCCCATCTCCGTCTGCGACTGGGACGGGGAGGGGCTGACCATCCTCTACAAGGTGGTGGGCAGGGGGACGCAGGCCATGAGCGCCATGACCGCCGGGCAGAAGCTGGACGTGCTGTGCGGCCTGGGCAACGGCTTCGACGTGGAAAAGTGCGGCGAGCGCACCCTGGTCATTGGCGGCGGCGTGGGGGTCCCCCCTATGTACGGCCTGGCCAAGGCCCTGCTGGCGGCGGGGAAAACCCCGGCAGCCATTCTGGGCTTCAATAAAAAGGAAGAAATTTTTTACGAAGACCAGTTCAAGGCGCTGGGGGTGGAGACCATCGTCACCACCGTGGACGGCAGCTATGGACAGCAGGGCTTCGTCACCGACGCCCTCCCCCCTGTTTACGACTATTTCTGCGCCTGCGGCCCCATGCCCATGCTGAAGGCGGTGTACAGCGCCAGTACCACCAGCGGCCTTCTCAGCTTTGAGGAGCGGATGGGCTGCGGCTTCGGGGCCTGCATGGGCTGCTCCTGCCAGACCAAGTACGGCAATAAGCGCATCTGTAAGGACGGCCCGGTGCTGGAGAAGGAGGAGATTATATGGTAGATACAAGAGTTACGCTCTCCGGCATTGAGCTTGCTAACCCCGTCATCCCGGCCTCCGGCACCTTTGGCTACGGCTGCGAGTTCGCCCAGCTGTACGATATCAACTGCCTGGGGACCTTCTCCTTCAAGGGCACCACAAGAGAGCCCCGGTTCGGCAACCCCACGCCCCGCATCGCCGAGTGTACCGCCGGGATGATCAACGCCGTGGGATTGCAGAACCCCGGCGTGGAGATGGTGATCTCAGAGGAACTGCCCCGGCTGAAGGAGTGCTTCCACAAGCCCGTCATGGCCAATGTCAGCGGCTTCTCCGTGGAGGACTACGCCTACACCTGCTCCCTGCTGGACAGGGAACCCCAGGTGGGCTGGCTGGAGGTGAATATCTCCTGCCCCAACGTCCACAACGGCGGTATGAGCTTCGGCGTCAGCCCCCAGGCCGCGGCGGAGGTGACGCGGGCAGTGAAGGCTGTGACGAAAAAGCCGGTCTATATGAAGCTCAGCCCCAACGTGACGGATATCGCCGCCATTGCCAGGGCCTGCGAGGAGGCGGGGGCCGATGGCATCAGCCTGATCAACACCCTGCTGGGCATGCGCATCGACCTGAAGACGAAAAAGCCGGTGATCGCCAACACCATGGGCGGCTTCTCCGGCAGCGCTATTCTGCCGGTGGCCCTCCGGATGGTGTACCAGGTGTACGAGGCGGTATCCATCCCTGTGATCGGCATGGGCGGGGTCAGCTCTGCTGAGGATGTCATTGAGATGATGCTGGCCGGGGCCGCTGCAGTGGAGGTGGGGGCGGCCAATCTGGTGGACCCCTTCGCCTGCCGGGATATCATCGCGGACCTGCCGCGGGCCATGGAGAAATACGGGATCAACAAATTAAAAGATATCATAGGAGGAGCGCACCATGGGTAAGGACGTGATCGTCGCACTGGATTTTGACAGCAAAGGGAAGACCCTGGCCTTTCTGGACCGGTTTACTGAGGAGAAGCCCTTCGTGAAGATCGGCATGGAGCTCTATTACGCCGAGGGTCCCGCCATTGTCCGGGACATCAAGGCCCGGGGCCACAGGATCTTCCTGGATCTGAAGCTCCATGACATCCCCAACACGGTGAAGAAGGCCATGGCGGTGCTCTCCGGCCTGGACGTGGATATGGTGAACCTCCACGCAGCCGGCACCAGAGCCATGATGGAGGCCGCATTGGAGGGCCTGCGCCGCCCAGACGGCACCCGTCCCCTGCTCATTGCCGTCACCCAGCTCACCTCCACCAGCCAGGAGCGGATGGAGAGCGATCTCCTCATCGAAAAGCCTCTGGAGCAGGTGGTCATGCACTATGCCAGGTGCGCCGCCGACGCGGGGCTGGACGGGGTGGTCTGCTCCCCGCTGGAGGCGGATAAGGTCCATGAGACCTGCGGCAGGGACTTTGTTACCGTCACCCCTGGCGTCCGCTTTGCCGACGGGGACGCTGGGGACCAGGTCCGTGTCACCACCCCCGCCAGGGCAAAGGAGATCGGTTCCGACTACATCGTGGTGGGCCGCCCCATCACCCAGAGCGCCGACCCCGTGGCCGCCTACCGCCGCTGTGTGGCGGAATTTGTGGGGTGATACCTTTTTGGTATCCATCCTTTTCTTGAAAGAAAAGGATCATGCCCACAGGGCACCTTACCCACAGGGCACCTAAAAGAACTTTTGCGCAAAGCATGCGCTTTGCTTTTGTGAGGATAGAAAATGTCTTGGAGTACCATACTGTTTGATTTGGACGGCACGGTGACGGACCCCAAGGAGGGCATCACCAAAGCCGTTGTCACCGCCCTGGCCCATTTCGGTATCCATGAGGAGCCGGACAATCTGACGAAGTTTATCGGCCCGCCCCTGGACGAGTCCTTCCCGGAGTTCTACGGCTTTGACAGGGAACAGACGCAGGTGGCAACCGAGAAATTCCGGGAGTACTTTGCCCGCCAGGGCTGGATCGAGAACGTCCCCTACCCCGGTATGGCGGAGCTGCTGCGGGATCTGCAGGCAGCCGGGAAACGGCTCATCATCGCCACCTCCAAGCCGGAGGTGTTCGCCCTGCGGATCTTGGAGCACTTCGGTATGGCGGCGTATTTTGATCACATCTGCGGCGCACCTCTGGACAACCAGGAGGGGGCGAAAAAGGCCGCTGTGATCCGGGACGCCCTGGGCCGCGCCGGGGTGACAGACCTGCGTGACGCGGTGATGGTGGGTGACCGCCGCCATGATATCGCCGGGGCCCATGAGGTGGGCCTGGAGGCTGTCGGCGTCCTGTACGGCTATGGCGACCGGGCCGAGCACCAGGCGGCAGGGGCGGAGTACATTGTTGAGGATATTGCGGCGCTGCGGGGGCTGCTGCTGTAGGGGCCTGGGGCCCAGGACACGGCCTTATGCGGGCCTCCCCGGCCCGCGCCCGGTTTTTTCGCCCCTGCGGGGCGGGAGGCTCTCAACTTTTCTCCCGTGAGAAAAGTTGCAACACTCGGCCTAAGAGCCGCCGCAATGCGGCGGTTGGCCTCGTAAGCGCCCGCCTGCGGGCGGGTGAAGCACGCATAAGGGGGCCAGCCCCCTTAGGAATCTCCCTATTTTCAGGGGGTGTTTCGCGCCCCGGCGCGAGGCACTTTTTATCCGGATAAAAAGTGCCCAAAAAGCCGCCAGCCTGCGGCTGGAGCGCATGATAATGTTTTGATGAGGGCGCGACGGCAAGGTCTAGTTTTGTCTGCCGATAGTGCATCCTGCGGCGCCGACAGTCAGAAGCGTCTACCCTTCCGCCGGGCCCTCCAGTCCTACCGCTCCTTGGGTTTGGAAGCGTAACGCTCGATCCATATGAAATGTGGTGCGATATCCGCCCTGTTCTTCCTTTTCCACCGCAGTTCTTCCTATAGAAAAAGAGATGCATCTACCCCATTAACAGGGCGACAGCCGAAGTGAGACAAGCAGCCCGCCACAGATCAGATCCCCGTAGGATCTGTCATTCGGCGGCTGGATGCAAACAGGATACCACCCAGACCAATGAAACAAAGGATTCCAAAACCATTGGTTTTGGCGGCCCTTTGCCTACTTTCCCGCCGTGGGGAAAGTAGGCCGGGTGTG
>CABKMV010000059.1 GCA_902373635.1 uncultured Oscillospiraceae bacterium | reverse complement strand
TACGAGGCCAACCGCCGCATTGCGGCGGCTCTTAGGCCGAGTGTTGCAACTTTTCTCACGGGAGAAAAGTTGAGAGCGTCCCGCCGCCGCAGGCGGCGAAAAAACCGGGCGCGGGCCGGGGAGGCCCGCCAAAAAACCGGGTCCGGGCCTGGGAGGCCCGGGCAGGTGTGTTGCGCATAGCCCCGCGATCAGCAGCAGATCTCCCGGGCCACCAGCTCGGCGGCGGCGGGCAGCAGCTTCCACTCCGCCTGTTCCATCACGCGGCGCTGCAAGCTCTCCGCCGTGTCGCCGGGGAGGATGTCCACCGCTTTTTGCAGGATAATTTTCCCGCCGTCAGGGACCTCGTTGACATAGTGGACAGTGGCTCCCGTGACCTTGACGCCGTAGTCCAGGGCAGCCTGGTGGACCTTGAGCCCGTAAAAGCCCTTGCCGCAGAAAGCCGGGATCAGGGAGGGATGGATGTTGATGATGGGCTTCCCGAACCGGGCGATAAAATCAGCGGACAGGATGCCCAGAAAGCCTGCCAGCACCACCATGTCGATCTGGTAGTTGGACAGGGCCTGGAGGACCCGGCCCTCAAAGCCCGGCTCTTTTCGCGGAATGACAGCGCAGGCGATCTCGGAGAGCTGGGCCCGCTCAATAGCCCGGATACCGGGCTTGTCCGCGATGACCAGGCTCAATACGCCGTGGGGCAGCTCCCCCCTTCCCTGGGCGTCGATCAGGGCCTGGAGGTTGGTGCCGCCGCCGGAAACCAGCACGGCGATCCGGGCGGTCAGCATAGCGTCACCCGCTCCCCGCCGGAGACGATCTCGCCCATCACGTAGGCGTCCTCGCCGCTGGCGCGGAGGAGGGAGAGCGCCTTGTCCACATCCTCCCTGGCCACAACGATGCTCATGCCTACGCCCATATTGAATGTGTTGAACATATCCCGCTCCGGGATATTCCCCGTTCCGGCGATGAGATCAAAAATGGGCAGGACCTTCACGGCGCCCTTCTCGATTTTCGCCCCCAGGCCGTCGGGGATGCTGCGGGGGATGTTCTCATAGAAGCCGCCGCCGGTGATGTGGGAGATGCCCTTGACGGGAACCTCCTCCAGCAGGGCCAGCACTGGCTTGACATAGATCCTGGTGGGGGTCAGCAGCGTCTCGCCCAGAGCCTTGCCGCCCAGCGCCCCGATGGGGGAGCGCAGGTCGGCTTGCTCCACGTTGAACACCCGGCGCACCAGGGAAAACCCGTTGGAGTGGACGCCGGAGGAGGGCAGGGCCAGGATCACGTCGCCGGGAACCATGCGGCTGTTGTCGATGATCTTCTCCCGATCCACAACGCCAACGGTGAAGCCCGCCAGGTCGTAGTCGTCGTCGGCCATCATGCCGGGATGCTCAGCGGTCTCCCCGCCGATGAGGGCGCAGCCCGCCTGGACACAGCCCTCCGCCACGCCGGAGACGATAGAGGCGATCTTCTCGGGGATGTTTTTGCCGCAGGCGATGTAGTCCAGGAAGAAAAGGGGTTTTGCGCCGCAGCAGACCACGTCGTTGACACACATGGCCACACAGTCGATACCGATGGTGTCGTGCCTGTCCAGCAGCTGGGCGAGGCGCAGCTTGGTGCCCACGCCGTCTGTGCCGGAGACCAGCACAGGGCGCTTCATGTTCGCCACATCCAGCTCAAACAGGCCGCCGAAGCCGCCAATGCCGCCCACCACGCCGCTTGTCATGGTCCGGGCCACATGTCGCTTCATCAGCTCCACAGCCCGGTAGCCTGCGGTGATATCCACACCGGCGGCGGCGTAGGAGGCGGAGTAACTCTCGCTCATGTCTCTATCTCACTTTCAAAGATGTTCTTGTCAGTCTCGGTGGGGACCTCCATGGGGTACTCCCCGGTGAAGCAGGCGTCGCAGAAGCCCAGATGGCAATCCCTGGCGATCTTCCGTACCGCGTCCACGGAGAGAAAGCCCAGGGTGTCCGCGCCGATACTCTGCCGCATCTCCTCCACCGTCCGGTTGTGTGCCAGAAGCTGCCCCTGATCGGGGATGTCGGTACCGAAGAAGCAGGGGTAGCGGAAGGGAGGCGCGGAGATACGCAGGTGGACCTCCTTGGCCCCGGCGTCCCGCACCAGTTTGATGAGGCGGGCGCAGGTGGTGCCCCGGACGATGGAGTCGTCCACCATGATGACCCGCTTACCCTGGACAGCCTCCCGCAGGGCGTTCAGCTTCAGGCGCACGGAGCGCTCCCGGTTGTCCTGGCCGGGCTGGATGAAGGTGCGCCCGATGTAGCGGTTTTTGATGAGGCCAACGCCGTAGGGGATGCCGGAGCACCGGGCGTAGCCGATGGCGGCGGGAATGCCGGAATCCGGCACGCCCATGACCAGATCCGCCCCCACAGGGTGCTCCAGGGAGAGGTATTTCCCCGCTTCCTGGCGGGCCAGCTCCACGGAGGCCCCGTCGATGACGGAGTCGGGCCGGGCAAAGTAGATGTATTCAAATACGCAGATAGCGGATTTCTCTTTCACGCTGGCGTGCAGTGACCGGATCTCCCCGCTCCGGTCCACCACGATAACCTCCCCGGGCTCCACGTCCCGGACGAACTGGGCGCCCAGCGCGTCCAGAGCACAGGACTCCGAGGCGAAGACCACCGCATCCCCCATGCGGCCCATGCACAGCGGGCGCATGCCCCGGGGGTCCCGGGCGGCGATCAGCTTCCGGGAGGACATGATGCACAGGGAGTAGGCCCCCTCCACCACAGCCATGGCGTTGACCACGGCCTCCTCGATGGAGTTCGCCTTCAGCCGCTCCTGGACCAGAGTGTAGACCAGGACCTCCGTGTCGGAGGAGGAGCGGAAAATGGCGCCATTCAGCTCCAGCTTCCGGCGCAGCTGGCTGGCGTTGACCAGGTTGCCGTTGTGGGCCAGGGCCAGGTTGCCCTTCACATGGGTGATGGCCAGGGGCTGGGCGTTCTCCCGGCGCGGGTCGCCGGTGGTGGAGTAGCGGACATGGCCGATGGCCATGGAACCGGCCATGGCGTCCAGCCGCTGCTGGTCAAACACCTCGCCTACCAGCCCCACATCCCTGTGGCAGCGGATGACGCCGCGGTTGTTGACCGCGATGCCGCAGGCCTCCTGGCCCCGGTGCTGCAAAGCGAAGAGGGCGGCATAGGCTTCGTGGGCGGGGCTGAAGGAGGAACCCTCCGGCGTCCAGATGCCAAAGACGCCGCACTCCTCATGGACGCAGTCAAAGGGGGTAAGGGTCATGCTGCTTGTTTCCATTCCCGCTCCCTTACTCGCCGAATACCCGGCGCATCATCTCCTGGTAGGCGTCCTCCACGTTGCCCAGATCCCGGCGGAAGCGGTCCTTGTCCAGCTTCTCGTTGGTCTTCACGTCCCAGAAACGGCAGGTGTCGGGGCTGATCTCGTCGGCCAGGACGATGCTCCCGTCGGCCAGGCGACCGAACTCCAGCTTGAAGTCGATGAGGCGCACGCCGCAGCCCAGGAAGAAGGTCTTGAGCACCTCGTTGACCTTCAGAGCCATGGACTTGATGGTGTCGATCTCCTCCCGGGTGGCCAGCTTCAGGGCCAGGGCGTGGGAGGTGTTCAGCAGGGGATCGTGAAGATCGTCGTTCTTATAGGAGAACTCCAGCACGGGCTCGTCAAAGACGATGCCCTCCTCCACGCCGTAGCGGCTGGCAAAGTGGCCGGCGGACACGTTGCGGACGATGACCTCCAGGGGAACGATCTCCACCTTCTTGACCACAGTCTCCCGGTCGTTGAGCTCCTCCACGAAGTGGGTGGGGATGCCCTCCTGCTCCAGCTTCCTCATCAGGAAGTTGCTCATGCGGTTGTTCACCGCGCCCTTGCCCAGGATGGTGCCCTTTTTCGCGCCGTCAAAGGCGGTGGCGTCGTCCTTGTAGGAGACGATAACGTAATTGGGGTCCTCGGTGGCGTAGACCTTCTTGGCCTTGCCCTCATACAGCTGAACAGTTTTTTCCATAGTGATGTATCCTCCCAATTGAAATTGTTTGATTGATTCTGACAGGGGGCTGGTGGGAACGGTCCGGTCAGCGGTTGAACTCGGCCTCGGCCTCCGCGTTGGCCGCCAGGACCTTTTCCGTATCCCTTGCCCGCTTCTCCTCCAGCTTTTTCGCCAGGGAGGCGTCCTCCACGGCGAGGATCTGGATGGAAAGCAAAGCGGCATTGACACTTCCGTCGATGGCTACAGTGGCGACCGGCATGCCGGAGGGCATCTGTACCGTGGACAAAAGGGCGTCAACGCCGTCCAGAGTATTGGATTTGATGGGGATGCCGATGACCGGCAGGGTGGTGTTGGCTGCTATGGCCCCCGCAAGGTGGGCGGCCATGCCGGCGGCGGCTATGATGACGCCAAATCCGTTTTCACGGGCGCTCTGCGCAAACTCCTTGGCCTGGGCCGGGGTGCGGTGGGCGGAATAGACGTGGACCTCGCAGGGCACGCCGAAGGACTCCAGCGTGTCCACAGCCTTCCGGACCACGGGCAGGTCGCTGGCGCTGCCCATGATGACGGCGACTTTCTTCATACAGGTTCCTCCTTAGCACGAAACAAAAAATTAGGCAGACCCGTCCCACAAGAGGATAGGCTGCCCAGACGGTCGACAAAAAACGGTCCGCCTGCTCCCATGTGGTGCTCCACGGTTCCGTCAGTTACAAGCGGACTTTTTACTTCACCAATAAACTAACATTTTCAGCAAAAAAACGCAAGACGAAATAGTGTATGAATTGCTTCTCCCGTTTTCGAGCCGCATCTATGAAAGTTCCATAAATTCTGAAAATTTTTGCTTTTTTGCCTTGACTTCTTCGAGAATCTGTGAGATAGTTTTTCAAGTAAATCTGTGGAAAGTATGTTAAAAGTGTGACGTTTCGGATGAAACGGGACAGGTTATGGCTGAAAAGGTTTTAGCGCGTCTGCTAAAATGTTTGAATGGGAAGGGGGCTGCCCGGCAGTGACAAGAGGATTTTTGCGCGGCGTTTTTCCCACCTGCCGGATGGAGGGCGCTTCTGCCTTCGGCGGGGCGGCGGATACCTCCTCCGACGGCGCTATTGTTGTTTTCCCCGGCTTCGCAGACAGGTATTCCAGTCTGTGTGAGGCCGGGTTTTTCTTTTTTTGATTACCCTTGGAGAGGAGAGAGCAGATGATCAGGAGTTATGACTGCAAAATCGTATTGGAGGACGGCAGCGAGTACCAGGGCTACCGTTTCGGCGCGAAGGCAGAGCGGGTGTGCGAGATCGTGTTCAACACCTCCATGGTGGGGTACCAGGAGATCGTGTCCGACCCTTCCTACACCGACCAGATGGTGGTGATGACCTATCCCATCATCGGCAACTACGGCATCACCGACGAGGACTTTGAGACGAAGATCCCCACCATCGGCGGCCTGGTGGTCCGGGAGTACAACGACATTCCCAGCAATTTCCGCTACACGAAGACCCTCTCGGAGATCCTGGAGGATTACGGCATCCCCGCCATTGAGGGGGTGGACACCCGGAAGCTGACCCGCAGCATCCGGGACCTGGGCAGCCGGAAGGTCCTGATCACGGATATTGCCACCGGCAGGGAGGAGGCGCTGGCGACCCTGGCCGCCACGGACCTGCCCCATGACCAGGTGTCCCGTGTCAGCTGCAAAAAACGCTGGTATGCCCGGACCTCCAACCATAAATACAATGTGGTGGCGGTGGACTGCGGCATCAAGCTGAACATTGTCCGCTCCCTCAACGCCAGGGGGTGCAACGTCACCGTGGTGCCCTACGATACGCCCGCGGAGGCGATCATGGGCATGGGGCCGGACGGGGTGTTCCTCTCCAACGGCCCCGGCGACCCGGAGGATGTGGCCCCGGTGATCGAGCTGGTGCGGCGGCTGCGGGGAAAGGTCCCCATCTTCGGCATCTGCCTGGGCCACCAGATGATTGCCCTGGCCTACGGCGGGAAGACCTATAAGCTGAAATTCGGCCACCGGGGCGGCAACCATCCGGTGAAGGACCTGGCTACCGGCAAGCTGGAGATCACCAGCCAGAACCACAGCTACGCCGTGGACGAGGCCTCCCTGGCCGGGACGGGTCTGGAAGTGACCCACGTGAACCTGCTGGATGACACGGTGGAGGGCCTTCGCTGCCAGGCGGACAGGGTGTTCTCCGTCCAGTACCACCCGGAGAGCGCCCCCGGCCCCCAGGACAGCGGGTATCTCTTCGACCAGTTTATCGCCATGATGGAGGAGGGGAAGGGCAATGCCTAAGAGAACAGATCTGCATAAGATTTTAGTCATCGGCTCCGGCCCTATCGTCATCGGCCAGGCCGCTGAGTTTGACTACGCCGGCACCCAGGCCTGTCTGGCCCTCCGGGAGGAGGGCTATGAGGTGGTCCTGGCCAACTCCAACCCCGCCACGATCATGACGGACACCACCATCGCGGACAAGGTGTACATGGAACCGCTGACGGTGGAGTATCTGGCGAAGATTTTGCGCTTCGAGCGGCCGGACGCCATCGTCCCCGGAATCGGCGGCCAGACGGGCCTGAACCTGGCTATGGAGCTCCAGCGCCAGGGCATTCTGGACGAGTGCGGCGTGGAGCTGCTGGGCACCAGCTATGAGAGCATCCAGCAGGCCGAGGACCGGGAGCTGTTTAAAGAGCTGTGCCTGCAGCTGGGGGAGCCGGTGGTGCCCTCCCAGATCACCCACTCCATTGAGGAGGCGGTCCAGGCGGCGGGGGAGATCGGCTACCCGGTGATCCTCCGCCCGGCCTTCACCCTGGGCGGCACCGGCGGCGGCTTCGCGGAGAACGAGGCGGAGCTGCGCCTGATGATGAAAAACGCCCTGGCCCTGTCCCCGGTCCACCAGGTGCTCATTGAAAAGAGCATCAAGGGCTACAAGGAGATCGAATACGAGGTGATGCGGGACGCCAACGACACCGCCATTACCATCTGCAATATGGAGAACATCGACCCTGTGGGCATCCACACCGGCGACTCCATCGTGGTGGCCCCCAGCCAGACCCTGACCAACAAGGAGTACCACCTGCTGCGGGACAGCGCCCTGCGGCTGATCCGGGCATTGAAGATCGAGGGCGGCTGCAACGTCCAGTTCGCCCTGGACCCCCAGTCCTTCCAGTACTATGTCATTGAGGTCAACCCCCGTGTGTCCCGCTCCTCCGCCCTGGCCAGCAAGGCCAGCGGCTATCCCATTGCCCGGGTATCCGCCAAAATATCCGTGGGCATGCGCCTGGACGAGATCCGCATCGCCAACACCCCCGCCAGCTTCGAGCCCACGCTGGACTATGTGGTGACGAAGATGCCCCGTTTCCCCTTTGATAAGTTCGCCAATGCCAGCAACCGCCTGTCCACCCAGATGAAAGCCACCGGCGAGGTCATGGCCGTGGGCCGGACGCTCCAGGAGAGCATCCTCAAGGCGGTGCGCTCCCTGGAGATCGGCGTGGGCCACATCTACATGAGCAAGTTCGACACCTATACGGAGAAGGGGCTGACCGAGTACATCAAGCTGGGCACCGACGACCGCATCTTCGCCATTGCGGAGCTGATGAGCCGGGGCACCGACCTGGGCGTCATCTGGGAGGCGACCAAGATCGACATGCTGTTCCTGGACAAGATCAGCAACATCGTCCGCTACGAGGAGGAGATCAAGGCCCGGCCCTGGGACCCCGTGATACTGCGCAAGGCCAAGCGGAAGGGCTTCTCCGACAAGGCCCTGGCCTGGCTGTGGAAGTGTACGGAGCGGGAGGTGTTCGACAAACGCAGGGAGCTGGGCATCTTCCCGGTCTATAAGATGATCGACACCTGCGCCAGTGAGTTTGAAAGCTATATCCCCTACTTCTACTCCACCTACGAGGAGGAGAACGAGTCCGTCGTCTCCCAGCACAAGAAGATCATTGTCCTGGGCTCCGGTCCCATCCGCATCGGCCAGGGTGTGGAGTTCGACTACTCCACGGTCCACGCCGTCCAGACCATCAAAAAGAGCGGCTATGACGCCATCATCATCAACAATAACCCCGAAACCGTCTCCACCGACTACACCTGCAGCGACAAGCTGTACTTTGAGCCCCTGACGGTGGAGGACGTGATGAACATCATCGAGCTGGAGAAGCCGGAGGGCGTCATCGCATCCCTGGGTGGGCAGACCGCCATCAACCTGGCGCAGCCCCTCATGGATCACGGCGTGAAGATCATCGGCACCGACTGCGCCGCCATCGAGCGGGCGGAGGACCGGAAGGTCTTTGAGCAGGTCCTCCACGATCTGGACATCCCCCAGCCCCGGGGCGAGGCTGTCACCAGCGTGGCCGAGGGCGTTCGGGCGGCCAGCGAGATCGGCTACCCCGTCCTGGTGCGGCCCAGCTTCGTGCTGGGTGGCCGGGCCATGGAGATCGTGGCCAACGAGGAGATGCTGCGCCACTATCTGAAGACCGCCGTGGAGGTGGACGCGGACAAGCCCGTGCTGGTGGACAAGTATATCATCGGCAAGGAGGTGGAGGTGGACGCTATCTGCGATGGCAGGGATGTGTTCGTCCCCGGCGTCATGGAGCTGGTGGAGCGTACCGGCGTCCACTCCGGCGACTCCGTCAGCGTATATCCCACCTTCTCCATCTCCCAGGCGGTGAAGGACACCATCCTGGACTACACCAAAAAACTGGGCCTGGGCATCGGCATCGTGGGCCTCTACAACATCCAGTTCATCGTGGATCGGCAGGAAAAGGTGTACATCATCGAGGTCAACCCCCGCTCCTCCCGGACGGTGCCCTTCCTGTCCAAGGCCACCGGCTGGTCCCTGGCGGATATCGCCACCAAGGTCATCATGGGGGAGAGCCTGCGTCAGCAGGGTATTACCGAGCTGTACCCACCGGAAAAGAAGCGGTGGTACTGCAAGGTGCCGGTATTCTCCTTCAGCAAGCTCAGCGGTCTGGACACCTATCTGTCTCCGGAGATGAAGTCCACCGGCGAGGCGATTGGTTACGACGAACGCCTGCCCTACGCCCTGTACAAGGCCATGCAGGCCGCGGGGATGAAGCTTTTAGACCACGGGACGGTGCTCCTCTCCATCTGCCAGGAGGATCTGGAGGAGGCGCTGCCCCTGGTGCGCCGGTTCTATCAGATGGGCTTCAACATCGAGGCCACCACAGGCACGGCGGAATTTTTGAAGGAACACGGCATCCGCACCCGGGTGCGGAAGGACTACACCGAGGATCCGGTGGAGATCACCGCCGCCATGCGCAGCGGCAGGGTGGCCTATCTCATCAACACCCGGGATCCCAGTTCCTCCGCCCATGTGAACGCGGGCTTTGAGATGCGCCGTCTGGCCATTGAGAACAATGTGACGGCATTCACCTCCCTGGATACCGTCCGGGCTCTGCTGGACGTGCTGGAGGCCATTACCAGCCGGATCTCCACCATCGACGCCTGATGGGCCGGAGAAAAAAGAGTCTGTTGGCCGGGGGATAGATTTTAGACTTTTGTAACAATACTTGCTGGTTTTGTTAATAAAGGTTGTGTATCCTTATACTTGCAAGAGACAAGAACTTCTTTTTCATCTGATCCTCCAACCAAAAGGGTATGCGCCGCGGATTTCCGCGGCGCGTATTCTTTCCTTAAGGACCTGCTCAGGGGGAAGAAGATCAAAAGGACCCAATGGTGGCAAAGGGCCCGGCTGAAGATCCTCAGCCGGGCCCCTGTATACTTTGCATCAACGCTTATAACGCTTTCCCCGCGAGAAAGGGGAGGGAGGGATCAAAATAGCCCAGCCAGCCAGGAGGCCACGTTGAAGTGGGCGAATACCGGCACAGCCACCAGAGAGACGGTGGACATGATTTTGATAAAGATATCCAGGCAGGGCCCCACAGTGTCCTTCAGGGGGTCGCCGACAGTATCGCCGACCACAGCCGCGTCATGGGCTGGGCTGCCCTTGCCGGCGCCCTCGATGCCGCCGGCCTCAATGTACTTCTTGCCGTTGTCCCAGGCGCCGCCGGCGTTGCCGGTGAAGATGGCGATCATGATGGCGCTGAGGGTGGAGCCAATGATCAGGCCGCCCACGAAGTCAGGCCCGAACAGGAAGCCGCAGGCCACCGGCACAACGATCGCCAGCAGGGAGGGGACCTTCATCTCGCCAATGGCGCCCCTGGAGGAGATACTGATGCAGGTCTTGTAGTCGGGCTTCTGGCTGCCGTCCAGGATGCCGGGATACTCCCGGAACTGGCGGCGGACCTCCTCCACCATCTTCCGGGCGGCTTTGGCCACAGCCTCGATCAGCATGCCGGAGAACAGGAAGGGCAGCGCCGCGCCGATGATGGCGCCTGCCAGGATCATGGGGGCCATCATGTTGAGGATCAGGTCGGTGCCCGCCTCGTTGAAGGAGTACAGATAGGAGATCATCAGAGCCAGGGCGGCCAGCGCGCCGGAGCCAATGGCAAAGCCCTTGCCAATGGCGGCGGTGGTGTTGCCCACAGAGTCCAGTGTGTCCGTGATGCGGCGGACCTCCGGGTCCAGGCCGCTCATCTCGGCGATGCCGCCGGCATTGTCGGAGATAGGGCCGTAGGTGTCCACGGAGACGGTGGCGGTGACGAAGGACAGCATGCCCATGGCGGCCATGGAGACACCATACATACCGGAAACCTGGTAGCTGATGATGATACCCGCGGCCAGGATGACGCAGGGGGCCATGCAGCTCTTCATGCCTAGGGCCAGCCCCTGGGTGATGGTCAGGGCGGGGCCCTCGGTGGAGGCGTGGGCCAGCAGCCTGGTGGGGGTATAATCGGCGGAGGTGTAGTACTCGGCCAGCATGCCGATGACCACGCCCGCAATGATGCCAACCGCGGCCGCGACCCACGGGGACAGGCTGCCCAGAGAGAAGCCCAGGGCGGCGTTCAAAACCGCGGAGTCCTCGCCCCGGAACAGGAAATAGGACACCACAAAGCCCAGCACGATGGTCAGGCCGGCGGCCACATAGGTTGCGCCGTTCAGATCCTTATGGGGGTCCTGGGACATATTCTTCTTGAACAGCAGATTCGCAATGCCGATACAGCAGGCGATCATACCGATGGAAACGAAAATGAGGGGGAACAGGATGCATTTTGCCAGCATCTGCTGTGTCATGCCGGTCCCCAGAGCCTGGGACTGGAGGAACATATGGTAGGCCAGGATGATACCGGAGGAGATAGCGCCCACAAAGCTCTCCAGCAGGTCGGAGCCCAGGCCGGCTACGTCGCCTACGTTGTCGCCCACGTTGTCGGCGATGGTGGCGGGGTTGCGGGGGTCGTCCTCGGGGATGTGGGCCTCGGTCTTGCCCACCAGGTCGGCGCCCATGTCGGCGGCCTTGGTGTAGATACCGCCGCCCACGCGGTTGAACATAGCCACGATGGAGCAGCCCAGGGCGTAGCCGGAGAGGGTCATGGTGAAGGGGATGAAGCGCAGACCCAGCAAGTTGGTATAGGACGCCTCGGTCTCAGCCAGCTGGCCCATGCCCAGGCCAAAGATGATGTACACCAGGAACAGGCCCAGCAGCGCAAAGCCGCCCACACACAGGCCCATGACGGAGCCGCCCCGGAAGGCGACCTTGACGGTCTGGCCGATGTCCTTGGTCTCGCGGGCCTTGTTGGACACGCGGACGTTGGCATACGTCGCGATCTTCATGCCGATAAACCCGGCGCAGCCGGACATGACCGAGCCGATCAGCAGCGCGACGGCAGCGTGCCAGGTGGTGACGATTGCCAGAATCACCGCCACAATGGCGATCACCGTATACAGAACCTTGTACTCATAGTCGATGAACGCGCCGGCACCCACGCGGATCGCGGAGGCGATTTCGCTCATCTGCTGCGTGCCCTCGGGCATCCTCTTGACGCCCATGAAATTAAAGGCCGCAAAGGCGAGCGCCAATCCGGCAGCAAAGATGACGAGAATGATAATAAGTTGCATAGAACCGCCTTTCTCTCATTGAGTTATTTTGCAGAGATATAGAGGTTTGTTTTCTTCTGCAGCAAAAAACTCATCCTCTCCATGATACCATACTACTAAAAATTTTTGGATTTGTCAACCCAAAAATAGTCGGAATATACAAATAGCAGATGTCATTATATAAAGATTTTATTAAATATTCAGAGAAGGGCGGGAGAGCAAAACCGCAGAGGGCGGAGGAATTGCCGCCGGAGAGAAGAAAACGGAGGAGCGGGCTTGGAAAGATCTTCCCCTCTGTGCTATAATGCTATAATGAAAAAACGCTAAAGGAGCAAGGGCATGTCACAGACCACCAAGCGGGCGCTGGAGGCGTCGCTGAAGAATCTGCTGCTGAAAAAGCCGCTGGACAAGATCACCGTTAAGGACCTGACAGACGACTGCGGCATCAACCGCATGACCTTTTACTACCACTTTAAGGATATCTACGACCTGGCGGGGTGGTCCTGCGTGGAGGACGCCGCAAAGGCCCTGGAGGGGAAGAAGACCTATGACACATGGCACGAGGGCCTCCTGCAGATTTTTGGGGCAGTGGAGGAGAACAAGCCGTTTATTATGAACGCTTACCACTCCCTGAGCAGGGAGCGTGTGGAGACCTATCTCTACCGGCTGACCTATGACCTGGTGATCGGCGTGGTGGAGGAGAGAGCCGCGGGAATGCCGGTGAGGCCGGAGGACAAAGAGTTTATCGCGGACTTCTATAAATATGCCCTGGTGGGCCTGATGCTTGACTGGATCAAAAAAGGGATGAAGGAGGATCCCGAGGCCCTTGTGGAGCGGCTGTCGATCCTGGTCCATGGGGATATTACAAAAGCGCTGAACAGCTTCCGTACAGACAACTCCCCATCAAATCCTCCTGAATGATAAAACTTTAGACAGCGCGGCCCCTGTGATAAAAAATTTACCACGGGGGCCGCGCTGTCCGTTGCGAAAGGCCGGCTCTGGGGCTAAGATACGGCCATCGGGAAGAAAATATAGAAGCTTTGGAGGTAACGAACATGTATTATTCCAGCGGCAACTACGAGTCCTTTGCCCGTCCCCAAAAGCCCGAGGGCGTTGACCACAAGTCGGCTTATATCATTGGCACCGGCCTGGCGGCCTTGACTGCCGCCTGCTATCTGGTCCGGGACGGCCAGATGAAGGGCGAGCGCGTCCACATCTTTGAGAAGGACCCCGTCCCCGGCGGCGCCTGCGACGGCTATGAATACCCCGGCGTCGGCTATGTGATGCGCGGCGGCCGGGAGATGGACAATCACTTTGAGGTCATGTGGGACCTGTTCCGCTCCATCCCGTCCATTGAGACGGAGGGCGTCAGCGTCCTGGACGAGTATTACTGGCTGAACAAAAAGGACCCCAACTACTCCCTGATGCGGGCCACCGTGGACCGGGGCCGGGACGCCCACACGGACGGCAAGTTCGGCCTGAGCGACAAGGGCGCTATGGAGATCATGAAGCTGTTTTTCACCCCGGACGAGCAGCTCTATGACAAGCGCATCACCGACTTCTTCGACGACGAGGTGCTGAACTCCAACTTCTGGCTCTACTGGCGCACCATGTTCGCCTTTGAGAACTGGCATTCCGCCCTGGAGATGAAGCTGTACATCAAGCGGTTCATCCACCATGTGGGCGGCCTGCCCGACTTCAGGGCCCTGCGCTTCACCCGGTATAACCAGTACGAGTCCATGATTCTGCCCATGGTCAAATACCTGGAGGGATTCGGCGTCCAGTTCCACTACAACACCAAGGTGGTCAACGTGGAGTTTGACATCCAGCCCGGAAGGAAGCAGGCCAAGCGCATCGAGCTGCTTGTGGATGGGAAGACGGAGAACGTGGATCTGACCGAAAACGACCTGGTGTTCATCACCAACGGCGGCTGTGTGGAGAACTCCACTCTGGGCTCCCAGAACGCCCCCGCCCCCTTCCATCCTGAGATCAAGCCGGGCGGCGGCTGGGACATGTGGCGGAAGATCGCGGCGCAGGATCCATCCTTTGGCCATCCGGACAAGTTCTGCTCTGACCCGGAGCAGTCCAACTGGATGAGCGCCACGGTGGAGACTCTCGACCAGCGCATCATCCCCTATATCAAGGACATCTGCAAGCGGGATCCCTTCACCGGCAAGGTGGTCACTGGCGGCATCGTCACCGTCAAGGACTCCTCCTGGCTCCTGTCCTGGACCATCAACCGGCAGCCCCAGTTCCGCGCCCAGCCCGAGGGCCACTGCCTGGTTTGGGTGTACGGCCTGTTCTCCGACAAGCCCGGCGACTATGTGAAAAAAGCCATGCGGGACTGCACCGGCAAGGAGATCTGCATGGAGTGGCTGTACCACATCGGCGTGCCTGAGGACCAGATCGAGGACATGGCCGCCAACTCCGCAAACACTGTGCCCTGCATGATGCCCTATATCACCGCCTTCTTCATGCCCCGCTCCGCCGGTGACAGGCCCAGCGTGGTGCCCGAGGGCGCCGTCAACTTTGCCTTCCTGGGCCAGTTCGCAGAAACCAGGCGGGACACGATCTTCACCACCGAGTATTCCATGCGCACTGGCATGGAGGCGGTCTACACGCTGCTGGACATCGACCGGGGCGTGCCCGAGGTGTGGGGCAGCACCTATGATATCCGGGACCTGCTCAACGCAACTGTCCAACTCCGGGACGGCAGGAAGATCACCGATATGGATCTGGGCCTGATAGAAAAGATGGCGCTGAAGGAGGCCCTGAAAAAGATCGAGGGGACCGACATCGAAAAGCTCTTGAGGGAGTACCATGTGATCTGAGCGCCGGGAGGGTGAAACAGCGCCCGGCGGAAAAAGAAAGCTTATAAAAACGAGGAGCGGCTTTTTGGGCCGCTCCTCTTACTTTTGGGGGTTTGCTGTTTACTTTTGGGTATTCTCGCAGTATCGGGCCAGGATGGCGGCCACCTGGGCGCGGGTGGCGGCAGCCTGGGGATTCAGCAGATCGCCATCGCCGGTGAGGATGCCCTGGAACACCGCCCAGGCCATGGCCTCCTCCGCCCAGGCGCTGACGCTCTCCCCGTCGGTGAACCGCCCCAGCAGGGCCAGCTCGGATACGCCAACCGCGGGGCTCCCCGCTTGGCGGTACAGCATCGTCACCAGCTGCTCACGGGTGATGCTGTCGTTGGGGCCGGTGCCGTCGGACACACCGGCGGACACCGCCCAGGACTGGGCCAGGGCGTACCAGGGGCTGCCGCCCTCCACATTCTCGCCGCTCATGCGGCCCAGCACCGTCCAGACCATGGCCCGGGTCATAGCGTTATTGGGGGCAAAGGTGCTGGCGGTGGAACCGGTCATGATGCCCTGGGCGTAGACGTAGGCCACGTCCTCATAGTACCAGTCGTTGGCGGATACGTCCACGAAGGGCAGAGTGCCGGGGATGACCGGGGTGTCCGGCTCGTCGGGCTCCACAGGCTTGCTGGGCGTGGTGGGGTTGACCGGCGGGAACAGGGGCAGCGCGGGGAGCATCACGGTGATCGTAATGACCTGCCCGTCCACCGTAATGATATATTCCGCCTCGCCGGCCTCGTAGACGCCGGCCTGCTTTGTCACGGTATAGGTATACTCCGTGGTATTCAGCGCGGGCAGGGTATAGGTGTCAGTGTGGCTGGCGCCGTTGGCGCAGGTCCGGGTCAGCTGGCCGGCTGCGGTGGTCGTGGGCGTCACGGTGACAGCCCAGTTCCCGTAGCTGTGGCCCAGGGCGGGGATCGTCTCTGTCCTGGTTGCGCCGCACTTTTTGCAGGTGTAGGTCTTCACTCCATCGGTGTCACAGGTGGCGGGCGTTGTCACCTGCGATTCTTCCTCGTGCTCCGTGCATTCCGTCCACTTGGCGTAGTAGGTCTGGCCGGCGGTGGGGGGAGTGGTCACGGCGTCGCCGGTAAAGGAAGCGTTGTCAAACCAGCCGCCGAAGATGTAGCCCGCCTTGTCAGGCTTGGCCAAAGTACCGGCAGAGAATGGGGCATCGGAGGTAAACGTGCCGCCGTCGGTAACTGCGTAAATTGGTTTAATATTCTCCTTGTAATTTTGGTCGGTGATCTTATTCCTGGTATCACTATTGCCAAAATAAATCACAGCGCCTTCAGCAAAGTGCCCATTTGGCCCGCCAAAGGCAGAGTCTCCAACCTCTGTTAGCTGCGCTTGCGTTAGATCAACGGCAACTACGCTCGTACAATCTAAAAATGCATATACCGAAACAGACGTTGTTCCAATCAGCTTGATCTCAGTCAATTTTGTCCTGGCAAATGCCGAAGAACCTATCTTGCCAATGCTTAGATTTTCTCCGCCAAAGTTCGCAAGTGCTATGCAATCCACAAATGCGGTTTCTTCAATTTCACCAATCGTGCAATCCGCGCCAAAGGTAACGGTTGTTAATTTCTCATTAGGGCTCGATTGAGAACCGCCTTTAAAGGCGCCGGCAGAGATTTTCTGAATCTGTGTGTTTGCGCCAAAAGTTACCGTTTGGATATTTGGCAAAGCTGTGAAATCGGCAATTTCGTCTATTTTAGAATTTTCACCGAATGTTATGGATGTTACATTCGAACAGGCAAATACACCGTTCCCAGTGGTAATCATGTTAGCGAGGGAGCAATAGTGATCTTGATTGTCTGCTGTATCGCTCCGCCCGCTTGTAACAAAATTGTCAGCGAAGGTCACACTCGTCAGATTTTGATTGCCCGCAAACACGTTTGTTTCCCATGTTTTAATCCCATTCCCGATTTTGATTGTCGCTGCGGCTGTATTGAAGAACGCATACCGCCCGATTTCTGTTACGCTATCGGGAATGTCAACGCTGGTCAGGCCGGAGCGGGCAAAGGCGGCGCGGTCGATTTTCGTCACAGAGGACGGGATCACGACGGAGGTAAGCCTTTTGCTCTCGATAAACGCACTGTCGCCAATCGTTGTGACGGTGCTGGGGATCGCGTAGTCCGCTGGCGTGGATGCCGCCGGCGAGTACATCAGGACGGTTTTCTCTATATTAAACAGAATACCATCCTGAAGCGTTAAGTAGGCGTTGCCCTCATCCAGGTCAATCTTCTCCATAGAACTCGCCTCTGAGAACACATCGTCGCCTATCGACGAAACATCTTTGCCAATGTGGACTTCTGTTAGATTAGATAACCCATTGAATGCAGAATTACCAATATAGGTGACGCCATCACTAACAGAGGCGGATGTAATTTGGGTGTTATAGGTTTTCCACGGGGTCGAATTTTTACTTGTATAGTCCGCCATGTCCCCAGTGCCGGAGATGGTGAGGGTGTAGGTTGCAGGATTATCCTCGTTCTCCGTCAGCGCCCATGTGACGCTGCTCTCGCTGCCCGCTGCGCCGCAGGTGCCGTTCTTATCGCTCTCGACCCCATCCGCCAGGGCCATGGCGGGGAATAGTCCCACGATCAGGCACAGG
>CABKMV010000058.1 GCA_902373635.1 uncultured Oscillospiraceae bacterium | reverse complement strand
GCTGCTTGAACGATTTTTCTTTTTAAATATTGTCTAACTTTTGGCGGGCACTTCAGCCAACGCATCCCGGGGCTTTTGCGTATCTGCCGGGCTATTCCAGCAGGAAACCCGCCGCAGCCAGGGCCGAGCGTACCCGCTGATAGGCGGCCTCGTCCGGGCAGGAGAGGGTGTGGAGGTGGATTCCCTCCGTCAGCAGGGACAGGGGCTGGGCCCTGGCGGAGCGGGAGATGAACTGCTGCACATCGAACCGGCTTTTCAGCTGCAGCGCGCCGGTAAGCTGGCCGTACACCGGATGCTCCACCACCACGTCCAGCACGGTGCAGCCATTGTCCACCATGATGTTCAGCTCCTCCTCCATCTCCTGGGCGGTGTGGCGGCAGGCCACCTGGCGGAGGGTCCCCCGGTCCTCCGGCTCCATGATATACCCCCGGGGCGTGGCGGCGATGCGGGTGCCGCCCGCCCGCAGAAGGGCGACGTCGCCCACAATGATCTGCCGGCTGACGCCGAAGCGCTCCGCCAGGGCCGTGGCGCTGACCGGCCGCGCCGCGCTGCGCAGGGCCTCCAGCACAGCCTCTCGCCGCAGTTCTGCTGTCATAGATCTTCCGCCTCCCGCCTTTTTCCCTATTCTACCACCTTATTTTGACCTGCGCAAAGGATTCTTAAAAATTTCCCAACAAATTATCCCTTGCTTTGCCCCAGAGCCGGCATGTATAATAGGGGGGACGTAAGGAAGCGCGCGGGTCCCGGCCCTGTGGCCGCGGGAGCGCAGGAAGGAGCCAGGTATGACCGATCAAAACTTTTTTCCCATGGTGGAGGACATTTTGGCCCACCCGCTGTTCCAGGCGCTGAAGGGGTATCCCCACCACGGGCCGCAGAACTCCGTGTATGACCACTCCCTGGATACCGCCAAGTGTGCCTACCGGCTGGCCCGGCGGCTGCACATGAGGGAGGACCGGGTCCGCGCAGTGACGCGGGCGGCCCTGCTCCACGATTTTTTTGGCTATGACTGGCACGACGAGTCCCACCGGCGCTTTACCCGGAAGTACTCGGGCGTCAGGCGGCTGACCCATATGCACGCCTTTATCCACGGGGCGCTGGCGGCCCGCCGGGCAAACCGGACCTTCGGCCTGGACGACCGGCAGCGTGCCGCCATCACCAGCCACATGTTCCCATTGGCCCCTGTTCCCAGAAACTCCGAGGCGTGGGTCCTCACCCTGGCGGACAAAATGGTGGCCTCCCGGGAGATGGGGGCGACGGTGGGCCTGCATATGCGGAAGTGGTATCACAGGGTGGTCCCCGCGGCGAGGTAAAAAGAAAACAGAGCGCCCCCGCTCTATGGAGAGCGGGGGCGCTTTGCGCTTGTGTTTGATGATGTCTATCACGAAAATATGGGCTGGATCCTGCCTTATCATCCCACTTGACGGGACCCACGTAGGGAGCGTCTGGATACCTGGATGTTTTTCAAGTGGATATTCAAGTTTCAAGTCGTGCCCCGTGAGGGAACATCCGGCATAGGAGTATTCATAGACATCGCAGTCACCCCAGTTTCAAGTCATGCCCCCGTAAGGGGGCATCTGCCGGCCTCGCCATGGTCTTCGGACTGGATGAAGTTTCAAGTCATGCCCCCGTAAGGGGGCATCACTCCTCGAAGGCCACGTCGGACATGAAGTTGATGTTTCAAGTCATGCCCCCGTAAGGGGGCATCGACGCCCAGGCTGTCCAGCAGATCCTCTTTTTGGGTTTCAAGTCATGCCCCCGTAAGGGGGCATCGGAAATGGCCGCCGCCTTTTGTTCCTTCGGGATTGTTTCAAGTCATGCCCCCGTAAGGGGGCATCCTTTGATAGGGGTCAGGATTCCGTCCGCGTAAAGAGTTTCAAGTCATGCCCCCGTAAGGGGGCATCGGTGCAGAGCGGGATCAAGTTGCCGGAGCTGACGGTTTCAAGTCATGCCCCCGTAAGGGGGCATCTTATAGCAAATCCAGCCGCTTTGTCAAGAAAAAAGTTTCAAGTCATGCCCCCGTAAGGGGGCATCATAGCCGCTGTCGCGATATCTGGCAGCATAGACGCGTTTCAAGTCATGCCCCCGTAAGGGGGCATCCCTGTCGCAGTGGGCGTAATGTACGCCGTCTGAGTTTCAAGTCATGCCCCCGTAAGGGGGCATCCCCTTTCTTCATCTCCGTACAACCAATCTACGGAGTTTCAAGTCATGCCCCCGTAAGGGGGCATCTTACTACGAGGCGGCCCAATGGCGGGATGCGGAGGTTTCAAGTCATGCCCCCGTAAGGGGGCATCTGCAAATCTATACAAAAACAGATAAACAAACTTGTATAAATCGCAGATAAATTCCAAATGGTTTGCAGAAAGTTTACCACCAAGTTGCTCTAACACGCAATAAAAGACTTAACCTCTTCAAAAACATGCGCGAACCTGCTGGAAATTATTGATTGGAGCAGGTCCGCGCATTGCTAAAGGATCAGCACATCTTCCTGCTCGAATCGTAAGAGCCTGCCCATGCGCGTTATCTTCGGCTTCCAATTACTCCCCAGGCGGTAAATGCAGATGGAGTCCTTGTCTGAGTCGATCACACTGTCCAGCCGCGCCTGCAGCTCGACCAACTGGGCAGGATCCACAATCACCTCAAACACAGAATCCTGCACACGGCACCCGCGGGATTCACAGACCCTTGCCACCTTCCGAAGGCGCTTTGCGCCAGCAGGCGTCGTGGTATCTACATCATATGAAACAACTACCATCAACGCACTCACCTCCAAACCATCGGCGGATACTCATCCAACTCTCCCCAAAGCACACGGGCAAGTAGCTTTGCCTGCACATGCGGGATCAGTCCGACTGGAACGGTTTCTTCCAGGAACGGATGGCGGATCGTCTCCTGTTTACGCTTCTGCCATGCGGAAAGAACGGTTTTTCTCCCGTCTGCATTGAGTAAAACAGGAGCATTCAGCTGCTCAAAGGAGGCTTCTGTGATCTGCCTACGATTCAGCAAAGCAATCGCCAGCCTGTCACAGATGGGGGCACGCAGCTCTTCCATCATATCCAGGGCCAGAGCCGGGCGGCCGGGCCGCAGTGTGTGCAAAAAGCCGGCGGCCGGGTCCAATCCAGTGCCCTCCAATGCTGACTGTACATCATTCTTCAATAGAGTATACAAAAATGAAAGAACAGCATTGACCGGGTCTTCCGGCGGACGGCGTGTTCTCCCTGAAAAAAGGAGCGTAGTTCCTTGCAGCATATCAGGAAGGGCAGAGAAGTAAGCTGCTGCCGCCGCGCCTTCAATGCCTCGCATGGATTCGATGGTCGGCGCTTCACGCAGATCCCTTGCAGCATCTGTCAGCGCCGCAATTGCATGGGCGATCCTGCCGTTTGAATCCTCTCGTTCACGTTTTTGCCGTTGGAGGAACAATTTGCTGTTGACCAGCTTTCCCAGCAGGATGCTCTTGGATAGCCTTGTCCGCTGGGCGGGATCCTCCAACGCGGCAAACTGCTGGCGGCGAAGAAGGATATTCCCGGAAACCGGTCCCTCCACACGGCCGTAAAACTTACCATGCTCGGATAAAAACACCAGATGGATCCCGCGTGCACCGCAAAACCCGATCATCGGCGTGGAAACAGTCACATTTCCAAAACAATAGATGGAGTCGATTGTGTGCGCCGGAACACGGATCTTTTCGGCCCCGCCAACCTTTACACCGATGGTTTCATTCTGCAGGAACAAATAGCTTTCCGGTGTAAGGATATAGAGTGTGTTCAGTAAATGCTTCATATCCCATTATCCTCCACAGCTGTGCTCCAGACAGACTGACAGTAAGACCGGGCAGAGCTTTTCAGCTTTGGGCTGCAGGAATCAAGCAAGGAGCACTTGCGGCATTTTGCGCTGTAAACTGCAGGCGGAACGGTTGTGGACGCCAGCAAATCCATCACCCCGGCGGCCATCCGACAGGTCAATGCCCGCAGTTCGGGGGTAAAAAGGACTTCATCCCGGCGATGTGCGCTGATGTAGAAGATTGCGCCGGCAGGTATCACTGCGCCAAATTGCTCTTCCATGCAAATGGCCTGGGCGCATAGCTGCACATGGTACTCTGTCTCGTCCCGGACAACACCGTGTTTATACTCCACAGGATATAGCGTATACTTCCCAGGCCCATAGGGAAGCGGAACGCCGCTGTCTGAGAGTTCCACTTCCACGCAGTCACATTTCCCGGAAACGCCCAGGCTGCGGGAGAACACCGGAAGCTCAAACAGACTGATATGCGCGCCCCGCCGTTCGATCCGCGCGGTGTGGACGCGATCATGCTGGGCACGGCCACTGGCGGTATCTGCGCTATCCTCCCACACCTGCTCAATGGCCATCAGCCCGCAGCGGCGGGGGCAGTATCCGTATTGACTGAGCCAGGAGAGCGGAAAAAGCTCCCGCTCCGATTCATTGGAACAATTCAGCATCTTCCGGCACCTGATTCCACACGATCTGCCCATAGGGCGAGCAGAGGAACCCAATGTCTACACCGGCGGGCCGGCTTTCCAGACGGATGCGGGCCTCATAGTCGTGGAAGGAACGCGGATACTCTGCCTTCGGCTCCACACGGACCAGGTCAAACAGGCGGTGAGACGGCGCGCAGCCCAGCCGGGCCTGCCGCTTGCGCTGCTCCAGGTCGCTGTCCGTCCCCGTGTGGCGGAAAATAATCAGGGGTGACAGCACTGCCATTTCACCCTTGCTGGCAGAGCGGTCGTGCTCATACATATTCAAAATGGACTCAAACAGAATCCTGAGATCCTGGTCGTCAAAACCGGTCTCCATGGCGAGGTTCGCGCTGATGAAGCCCCGCGCTTCGTAAAGGCCGTAGGGGATGAACTGTTTGCGGCCCATGGTGCGCAGCTTGTCCTCCGGCTGCTGCGTTTCCCAGGCTTCATAATCCGCCGCCGACTTTGCTCCGCTGACATCCTCCGCCTTGGCCATGCGGGTGATGGAAATATCCTGGGGCTGGATGGGGCTGAGGGAGCGCGCAAAGGTCAGCTGCACAGGGCCGCGCACCTGTCCTGCGTTGGGGCCGGTGGACATGACCGCGCCGAAGGTGCGCACATCATAGAACATCTCGCAGGCCGCCCTCCGCCCGGCATAGACCTCGTTCCTGCCCTTGGCGGAAAGCTCCACGCCGGCCAACTCTTTCGCCCGGGCAATGCCGGTATTGATATTGCTGGCGCTGCGTACCAGCATTTCCATGCCGGGATGATCAGCGTAGGCTGCCTGTACATAATTCCGAATACGGCGTTTGATGGCCACGTCGGTGATGTAACCGTGCATATCCAACGGATCGGTACGGGGCATGTTGCCCAGGTCGGGGTCGCCGTTGGGGTTTCCGTTGCAGCACTGGATGTAGAACATAAATTCGTAGCGATTGTCAATTGCCATTGTGATTTCCTCCTTCAATTTGCGTATTGCTTGGTTGGGCGCCGGATGTATGGCGCATGGCGGCGCGCTGCTGGTAATACCCCAGGGCAAATTCAGTCTGCTGCTCCATGGTCATCATGGCCGGAATGTTCCTGCTGCCGATCCTGCTGTAGATTTCGGACAGATTATTCTCATAAAACCCGGCGATTTTTGGATCGAGCTTGTCCAGATGGTGCTGGGAGAGCTGGGACAGCCTGCCAATCACAAAGGCCGGGCTGGTGCTGGCGGCGGTATAATAGCGTTCGGCAACGCTGGTCCCCACATCCGGCATGGCCCTGCGCTGAATGGCCGCGTAGACAGCCATCAGCTGTCCGCAGTAGTAGCTGATATCCCGGGACGTTTCCGTGTTTTCCACTGGCATGATTGGTACATCTCCTCTCAAGCGTTGTTTTCGGCACAGCCATGCTTTCAAAAGCTGAAAAGCAAGGCTCTCCTGTTCAAAGGGCACCGCGTTCTTTTTGTCATCAGAAGTTAAGATGGACGAGCGGATCCACCGGAGCGTCCGCACCGGAATGTCGTCCGGCAGGGGTGTGTTGGTGATGATGGCGTTGAGAAGGCGGTTGGACAGGTTGGGCAGCTCCTTGTCAACGTTGGTCCAAACATCCTTGGGGTCTCCGCCGGGCTTAAGCAGACGGGTACATACGGCCTTGAGCTTCGGCGGCTTGGTCAGACCCTCGCCGTTCCAATTCACCAGCTGGAGGTCGTCGAACCACTGCGTCACGTTTTGGTACAGCGATTCATAGCTTCCCTCCATCCAGCCGCGCACCATCATGCGGCCGTTGGCGCCGGACAGGGGCATGATATAATACCGGGCGCTGAGCTGCTCAGGGCGCAGGCCCTCGGCCAAGGCGCCGTGGAGCTTGCGGGAAGTCCGCAGCGCGGACGTTTCCGCTTCCGCCCCGTCCCGGGACGCGGCTTCCGCCCCCTCGCCGCCTGGATCCTGCAAAAACGCAATGAGGTCATCCTCCCCGGAGATGTCGGCTGAGTACCAATGCACCAGCTTGGCTCCCCCCAAAACCGCCGCTTTGGCGATCAGATCCTGCAGCGCGGCGTTCACGGCGGTCATGGCCTCCTCAGACACAGGGGCATTTTCACTTTTCCTGAGCCCAAAGGATTGAAACGCTGTTTTGTCATAGCAGAGGAAGGCGTCGCCCGCTGTGTGCCCGCCCACGCCGATCAAACCGGACACCTTCGGCACCGTCTCCATAGCGGGGGCTAAATCGCCGGTGATCAGGCAGCGCGGCAGCACATCCTTCTCAGCGGAACCAAATTTTGTGCGATACTCCGCCCACCACGGGCAGCAGGCGCCGCTCTGTTCCAGCGGTACGCCGTCCACCGCAAAGCCAATGGGGTCGGCCGGTTTACACTTCTCTGATGTAAGGGCCCCGCGGATGGCCTGCACCGCGTCCGGGTCGCGAAGCGTCTTTGCAAGGATCGCAAAGCGCGGCTCGCAGGGGGCGCCGTCCTCCAGCATGGAGAGGAAAAATTCCTGCTTTGTGGGGATATTCCGGTCTTTCTCCGGATCTTCCAAAATCCCAAGGGGTATTTTGGCCTTTTCGATCAGAGGGTTACAATAGCGCGTACCGTTCGCCGCCGCGCCGATATCAGGCGCATAGACTGAGGGGGCGTTTTTCTCACGGACCGTAACGCCCAGGAACTCGCCCTGCCTGCCCAGCTCTACGTAGGCCCTGACCCGTTTGGGCTTGAAGCCGGGGCGGGCTGCCAGGTTTTTTCGCAGGGCATATTCGTACAGTTCCGTCAGCATTTTGTATCCCCCCTCCCAGGCTTGAGCACACTGCTTGTGTCAAAGGGCGGGACCTCAATGACGCCCTGCTTCATCACGGCACGGAACAGGGATACGCTGGGCTCAGCCTGCTTGCCGACTTTCCATTCCTTCAAATCGAACACATCGTAGAGCATCAACCCCAAATCCATATCTTCCGCGATAGGTTCTTCTCCGCTGGAGCCCCACTCGAAATAGGCCGGGAACTCCCTTGTGCCCATAACGGGCTGGACAAACATCTGCCCCCGCTTGGCCCGCCGCTCAAACTGATTGTACAGCTGCGCCGCTGGAGCGTGAAACTCCGGGCGCGGCACGATCTCCGCCGTAATACGGTAGCGCACATCCTGCAGCACGACGGACTGGCGCTGTGTGCGCTCATCCTCAATTATGAGGCAGGACGCCATCGGATTTGCCGTGGGGATACGCGGCATTTTGCTCTTGAGCTCGTTGCGCTTGAACGTGACATAGCGAATTGGCTTGAGCACCTCAATGCGCTGGACCTGCCAATAAAATTCCGCGGGTTTTGAATAAATGGAGGCCAGAATCCCGCGGGCTGCGCTGGGGGTGGGGACGGGATAGGTCATTCTCTCCACTTTGCTCTCAGGCCTTGAGAAGAGCGCAAATTCTCCCCACACGGTAATGGTTGCTTGCGGTCGGTTCAAGTAGTTCACCTCAGCTTTCTATATCATTCCGTCAAAATTGTTTTCCTCCCAGAGAAGGCCCTGCTTCGCCGTATAGAATTTCTGGATTGACAATCGGTAAATCCCCGCGGGCTGCGGCGGAACGTCAGGCTCATAAGAGCGGCAGGAAAGCGGTATGCAATACCGCTCGACCGCCTCCCTGTCAAAGTTGGATACGGTAATGGGGCGGGCCTTTTGCATAAGCTGCGGCGTTACGCCTCTGTCCAGTTCTGCGCAGATTTCATCGTAAAGCGCTTTCCTCCCCTCGTAGGGAACAATCACCGGGATGCCTCCGCTCTGGATCAGGCGGTATGCTGCCGCTGTCGCGGCAAAGTTCTCCTGGGCAATAGCGTCGCGGAGCTTCCGGTCGTCTCCGTCGGCATAGGAGTAAATCAACTCATAGTACTCTCTCATATGGGCCAGGCTGCTGCAATCAATGGGGTGCCGGCAGGACAGGGCCTTGACCTTGAGCGCGGCGCTCTTGTAGTAAGGCCCCGGCGGGTACAGCCGATCTTCATCCGGGACGAAGACCACCACCCTGCCGCTGGGGGTATCGCCGTTGCGGTTGCACCGCCCTGCCGCCTGGATGATCGACTCCAGGGGCGCAAGGGCCCGGTACAGCAGCGGGAAATCCAGATCCACACCGGCCTCTATGCACTGAGTCGCGATCAGCCTGCACGGCTTTTTATCATCAAGGCGCCGGCGCACTTCCTCCAGCACTGCCAGCCGGTGTGCAGGGCACAGATCCGTTGTCATGAAAAAAACATCCTCTTCCCCGCAGCGCTCCCGGACCAGCTGATAGAGTTTTCTGGCGTGGGCCCGGAGATTGACGATCACGCAGGCCTGGGGCACGTCCGCCGTTTCCTGCGCGATTTGCTCCAGCGGCGTAGGGGATTCGATGCGCCAGTCGTAGCAGACCCGGCGTGTTGCCAAAAACATGGCTTCCGGGTCTTTGACGATCTCCCGGGGGTTCCAGGAGAGGCCAGGGCGCTTGTCAAAAGCGGGCTGGGTCGCAGTAGAGAAGACGACGGAGCAGCCGTACTGTGTACACAGCAGCTTAATGGTGCGCAGCGTGGCGTCCAGCAAGTGGGGCGGGAGAGACTGGGCCTCGTCAAACACGATCACGCTGTTCGCCAGCTGGTGCAGATGACGGCAGTCGCCGGGAAGGTCTGAAAACAGCGGCTGCAGCAGGCCCACATTGGTGGTTATGATGCACGGCGCGTCCCACCGCTGGCTGAGCTCCCGGGCATTTCCATCTGCGTTGCTGTGGATTTCCAGCAGAGCGGGAATGATCTGTTTGTAATCCTTCACATTCTGCTCAATAACGGACAGAAACGGCACCACAATAATAATTCGCCGCATGCCGTGCTGCCTGCAATGCTCCAGGGCAAAGGCGAGCAGACTCAGCGTTTTGCCCAGACCCGTGGGCGCAGTCAGGGTGAACAGTCCGGGCGGCTGCTTTGCGGCCGCAAGGCAATCATCGAAGAGCTGATTGCGGAGGTGGTTTAGGGACTCTGAGGCCGTGGAGCCGGCACGCTTATGCTGCTGCAGTTGCTGGAGACGAGTCTGTGCGTCGTAAATATCCAGCGGCGGGCCGCTGTATTTGGCCAGATAGTCCGGCTCAAAGTGTTCGGCGGAGCTGCTGTAATCCGCATCCACCAGAGCGGAATACAGGAAGCGCAGGAAAAGCATTCTGGCAAGGCAGCTGTCCTCCTGGGAGGAAAAGTCCGGCGGTCCTGGTTTCATAGCGGGTACAGAGAAATGATTTAGCCAACAGGCGACCGCTCGCTGTATTTCCGACGGTCCAAACAGAGAAAACTGGTATCCCTCGCTGTTTTGGCGGCTGCCCTTCCCCTGGCAAATTCGCCGCATGGTCTGCGGATCACACAGGGAAAGTGTGCTGTGATGAGAGGCAATGACCGACGCCGCCAGCATAACACCAGCGCTTTTCAGATAGGTGCTGTAGACCAGTGCCGCGCCGGGGCTGGCGTGGTCAACGCCTGTCCGCTCACGACGGAGCACCTGCTGAAACAGCGCGCCATATTTTCCAAAGTCATGAAAAAGGCCCAGTACAGCTCCCCAGCTCCCGTAGCCGAACGTTGAGAGGAACTCGCTGCACAAAATACAGGCTCTCTCCAGATGATGCGGCAAAGTCTCCCATTTCCCCTGCTCATTTGCAGAGCGGGCAAAGTATTGCTCCTGTTCCATCCGCCTTTCTCCTCCCGGTATGTATCATCCTGCAAGCAAAATACCACTTCTATTGCAAAATATCAATCATTTTTATGCTTATTTTGTCAAATAAATTGTGCAAATTGACGAATCTTTCGGCGGATCATTGCGACAGCAACGCGAGGGTCCGGGCTCCTGCCGCTCCTGCGGCCTATGAAAACGAGGTCAACGCCCGGTTCCTGCATCAGCGCCTCCCAGCGGGCTGCGTTCTGGTCTGCGGCGCTGATGCGGATAGATCCGATCTTCCATGGCGCCGTCCCTTTGATCGTATTGGGGATCCTGGTAAGGCGGTATCACCCCCTTGACAACCTAGGCGGAATGTAGTATATTTCCGGCCAGCTCCGGGAGCCTTCCGCCCGGAGGCGGAACCTTTAAGACAGGCAAAAAATAACATTCCCCCTGCGTCCGGAGGGCGCAAGCAAAAAGAAAGGCCCGTTATGGAACAAATAGAAAAACTTTTCGACAACTGGCAGGAAACCATGATCTGGTCCTGCCTCCAGGGTATCATGGGCCGTCTGGACGCCAATGCGGACGGCACGGCCGGGCGCGTCACCAGCGGGGATTTCTGCTTCCTGGCGGGCAAACCGGACAGTGGGCTGGTGGAAACTTGTTCCGCCCCCATCCTGGTGCCCCGCACAGAGGACTGGTGCGCACTGATTGAGAAGGTCTGGGGAGAACAGGCGGTGCGGGAGACCCGCTACGCCATCAAAAAGGAGCCGGGCGTGTTCGACCGGGGGAGGCTGGAGGGGTTCGCCGCAGCGCTTCCGGAGGGATACACCCTGCGGCTCATCGACGGGGAATTGGCGCCGGTGCTGCTGAAGGAGGCTTGGTCCAGGGACTTCTGCTCCGCCTTTGAAGGCCCTGCTGACTTTCAGCGCCGGGGCCTGGGAGTGGCGGCGCTCTACGGCGGCGTCCCCGTGGCGGGGGCCTCCTCCTACTGTGTCTACCGCGGCGGTATTGAGATCGAGATCGACACCCGCCCGGACCACCGCCGCCGGGGCCTGGCCACAGCCTGCGGCGCGCGGCTGATTTTAGAGTGCCTGGACCGGGGCCTGTACCCCAGCTGGGACGCGGCAAACCTCCAAAGCGTGGCCCTGGCGGAGAAGCTGGGCTACCACCGGGGCGAACCCTACCCGGTGTACTGGATCGGAGGGTAGGACGGGCGAGGTGAAAAGGGAAAGGGCGGACGGCATCCGTCAGGATGCCGTCCG
Source organism: uncultured Oscillospiraceae bacterium (assembly GCA_902373635.1). GTDB lineage: Bacteria > Bacillota > Clostridia > Oscillospirales > Oscillospiraceae > Pelethomonas. The sequence goes on along the minus strand of CABKMV010000058.1, from coordinate 6,249 downwards.
CCCTTGTTCTCAATGATTTATGAAAAATATATAAAAATAAAGCTTGTATTCCTGCGTGTTTTGTTGACAAATACAAGCACAAATGATATGATTTCTGTAATGATTCCGTTAAAAATACGAGGGAATTTGATGCGGACCTTCCTCGAATGTAAAATCCCTCCCTGCTGTGGTGTGCGAGGGTGAATAGGAGCTGTATTTTGAAAAAATCAATCCTTTTGTGTGTTCTTTTCTGTTTTCTTCTCAGCGCCTGCGGTGCAAACCAACCAGACGCGGGCGGCAATGGCGGCGACGCCGCACCCCCGAGCGATCACCAAACAGATGCAGCGGACACGGGCGATCCCCAGGACAGCGGGGAGATCCGCGACCTGAGCGACCTCCTTTTTGAGCGGGACGCTGTCAAGGAAGTGTTTTTTTGCCTCACGAGCACGTTTGGCGACGCCTATGTGGGCACGACCGCGGCGGAGCGGGACGAGATCCTGGATAGGATCTTCGGCGTCGATATCAGTGAGTTTGCGGATGTAGAGAGCCCTGACAGCACAATGGTACAGACGTCTCTGGTCCTCCGGACGGACGAGGGGGATTACTCTGTTGAGATCATGTCCGGCAAAAGCGCGCTCCGGACGGATGGCGGCGAGGACGTGCAGTATCTCCGTATCAATAGGTCCTTTATTCCCGTTCTGGATGAGGACCCCGGGTTCTACCTTGAGCACGTCAATGATGTGATCGTCAAAAAAGGACCCATGGACGCTTTTGCGTACATGGATCTGCATCAACTGGAGGAAGATATTTGTACGGATACGGAGGATCAGGACTACTGCGCCGTGGTCACGGTTGAGAGCCTGGGCTATGAATCCTCCGCCACCAGAAGAGGCAGCGCCCTCGCAAAGAGGATCCTGGATCGAACGCTGGCCCGGTCTGAGCTGAAGGAAGGCAGCGCTGACGCCACATACGACATAGAGGTCAGGATCGGCGAGACCCTCTACGGGATCAGCTATGAGACCAAGGAGTTCTTCCGGGAGGAGCTGGGCGAAAGGCAGTATGGCATGATCGGCGATTTCTTTGTAGACATAAGCACATATTTGGGAGGGTTCCCCAGCCCGACGCCGGCGGCGTAGGGACGAGCGGAGAGCAGCAAGCCCCGGGCCGACCAGCCCGGGGCCGGAACCAGAAGCGATTTCGCGTTTGTGGAGGATGTTATGAAGCGTAAAGCGGTGATCGCCCCCGTCGCACTCGGGCTTGTTTTGATAGGCGCACTGACCATATGGGCGGCGACGCATTCCGACATGTTTTCCATTGGGACGAAATATCCACAGGCCGCTTCCGACTCCGCTCTGCCGTCCGAGGTGGCCGCGGAGTACAGCGGGCAGAAGGTCACGGAGGAGATGGTGGAGTATCAGCTCTACATTGACGCGTCCAGGCCGGAGGAAACCAGGATGAATTACACCCGGAGTGATGTGATCAACAACCTGCTGCTGGGATATATCATCTTGGACGAGGCCAGGGAGGCCGGGCTGTCGGTGGGGAGAGAAGAGGTCCAAAGCACGATAGCGGCGTCAAAGGAGGCTGCGGCGGAAAATGCCCAGGCGGCCGCGGTGATCCAGGATTTCTGCGACGGGGCTGGCATCACGGAGGAGGAGTACTGGGCGCGGCTGGAGGAGCAGATGTATGACACCCTGCTGCGGATGAAATATGAAAACAATTTCCTGGACGCCTATCTGGCAGGCCACCCAGGCGCGGGACAGGAGGAGGCCAAGGCCGCCTATGAGCAGCACCGCCAGGAGCTGCTGCGGGCGCATGAGAGCGAGATCACCTACTATGGCCTGTCCGCCTCGTGATATATATTGCGCAAAAAGAGAAGAGGCGCGGATGGTTTTTCCATCCGCGCCTTTTGCTTTTGTCTATACCATCTCCACCACCCGGCTGTACGCCTGCAGGGGATAGGCGCCGTCGTGGGCCTCGCCGGGGATGGTGCGGCTCATCTCCCCCGGCTCGGTGATCCGCACCAGGCCCGCCCGGGCCAGCAGCAGCCCCAGCTCCTCCCGCTCCGGCTGGGCGCAGAGCAGCCCCGCCGTCTGGAGATACCCCTTCATGGGCTTTAGGGCGGGGACGATCTCCCTCCGGGGCAGGGGCTTCACCCAGCAGTTCCCCGCCAGGCAGGAGAGCTCCAGCCTGCTGTCCGGGGCGATGGTGACGCTGACGCCCTCAGCGCGCAGCACCCGCCGCCCGGTGGCGTGGGCTTCCAGCTCCTCGTTGTAGAGGTGCAGCGTGGCCTTGGCCCGCAGTCCCGCGTCCGCTGGGGGATGCCTCCGGTTCTCCTCCCGCAGTATCGCGAAAAACCGATCCCCAAAATCGGAGACCTGCCCCATGTCCCCGGTATCCAGGAAGATCCCCTGGCAGGAGGAGCAGAGCAGCTGTCTCGTCAGGCAGATGTGTCGGGCCAGGGACCGGAGGTCATGTTCAGAGGCGTCCGGCGTGGCGTAGGCGAAGGAGAGCTTATGGCCCCAGGAGATGATCTGCGTATCCGGCGCGGCCAGCTGCCGGGCGGCTTTTACCGCCTCGTCCCCGCCCCAGACCACCACCCCGTCGACGATCCGGGCCAGCTCCGCCAGCGTCTCCAGGTCGGTGGAGGGTACGTCGAAGACATACACGAAGTCCCTGAGCCTGGGTTCCAGCGCCACCAGCTCATGGAGCAGCAGGATGGAAGCCCCGTGGTCCATGGAGGGCAGCTTCAGCAGGTTGATGTTGCCCGCCAGCAGGCCCTCCACCACGCTGTAAGCGGGCAGGCCGTCCACATTGCCGGCGGCGATATGGAGCAGCACGCCCAGGGGGCGCCGCATCCGCCGGATGGGGGCGCAGCCCTCGTGGCGCAGCGGCGCGTCTGCCAAGTCCGGCCCCAGCTCCATGGATACCTTGTACGCCAGCTCCTCCCGCCGGAAGAGGCGCAGGGCCGACTGGAACTGCTCCGGGTCGATGTGGAAGGTCTCCAGGAAGGGCTTTAACACGTGGTCGTAGCGCCCCTCGGCCACCCGGCGGGCGAGCTGGTCGCAGGCGGCGATGACGGTTTCCGCCTGGATGGACTGGGAGGCAATGGCGCCTAGGCAGTCCGCCTCCAGCGATGCAAGGACCTCCGGGAGCCGGCTGTCCTCATAGCATTGGCCGTGTGCCAGGATCATGTCGCAGCGCCTCCCTTCAAAAAGTCCGCCGCCCCGGCGGCGCAGGTCACGATGTCCCGCACGCCCACCCGGCCCAGGATCTCCAGCCAGGGGCTGGGGATGCCGCAGGGGCAGGTCCCGGCGTCGTGGAGGACGCCCAGATCGTCGGTCATGACGCTGAGGATGGGCATGCTCTTGGCCATGGGTGTGAGAAGGTTCACAAGCCCCGGCGTGCCGTTGGGGACCGGCTCCAGGGTGTCCACATCCCGGATGATCACCCGGCTGTACACGGGCACGTGGAAGTGGTGGCAGGGGCAGGTAGTATAGAGGATGGGGTGCTCCACTGCGCCGAAAAATTCTACGCAGTCGGCCTCCTCCACCCCCAGCACCGACTTGGCCAGCCGGTACAGCTCCTCCTTTTCCACCTTCTGGCCCTCAAACTGTTTCCAGCCGCCGCCCATGGTGATCTTGGACCCCTTGGGCAGCTGGAGATGGACGCCCTCCCGCTCCATCTGGCTGAGCAGCAGGTAGGTATAGGCGGGAAAGCCGATGGTGCGGACCGGGAAGGGGCCCCTGGCCCGGCGCAGGAGCCTCTGCTTCATACCCTCCAGATCCAGCCGGTAGCCCCCGTCCCGCCACACCAGGGCATAGGTCCGGCTGAGAGCCGGGGCGAAGAAGGTGAAGCCGAAGCCCGTCTTGGAGAAGGCGGTATCGTTGCCACGGCGGGGCTGGTAGCCCAGGATGAAGTAGTGGCAGGGGACGGGGGAGAGGAGATGGTGGTACTTTGTCATCCGCAGGACCATGTGGAGCCCCCGCCACAGGCTCCCGGCGTCGAAGCCGATGCGGCTCTTTGCTCCGCTGGTGCCGGAGGAGGTGGCCCTGATGAGCAGCTTCCTGTCCGGAAGGGAGAGAAGCTGGTGGTGTTTGAAATACAGCGTGGGGATAGGGGGGAGCGCTGCGGCGTCCAGGGAGGCCAGCGCCCGCTCATCCAGGCCGCGCTCCCGGAGGATGCGGGCGTAGTCCGGACAGTGCCGGAGCTGGAAGGCGGCGTTTTCCGCCATGGCGGCGGCAAAGGTCCCGCCGCTCCCGACCAGGTCGTAGGGGTCCCGCCAGCGGAACAATTTGTTACTGTTTGTCACGGATCTGCCACCCTTTCCGCCGAAATAATTTTTTTTACTATACCATATTTCCGGCCCGCTGTACACCCCGGACACGGCTTTTGCGGGAAAACCACCGATAAAATTTAATAAATTGACAAGAAATTTAACAATTTTCGTGCACCCTGCCCAAATTGCCCCCAGGATTTTCCATAAAAGGAATTTCGCCGGATTGGTTGACAGGAGGGAGACAATATGTTACAATTTGGTTACAATTATGACAGAACAAGGAAGTGAATCAATGGCCCAGAATACAGAAGGACTGGTATACAAGAACCATCCTCTGCGCCGTATCGGCAGCATGATCTACTACGGCTCCATGGCCGACCCCTATATCATCCTGATGCAGGTCAAGGAGACAAAGAAGGAGAAGGAGCTGGAGATGGCCACCAAGGTGTCTGTTGAGCTCCAGCGCACCGCCCCGAACCTGAAGAGCCGGGACCGCGTGGTGAAAAAGAGCGAGAAGGACAGCCTGTACGCGGCGATGGACATCTCCGCCATTTGGCTGGAGCGCGCCCTGGCGGGCAAGTAAGAGAGAAGCCGCCCCGTGGGGGCGATCACAGAAGAGAGAGCGCGTTCCTTTGGGGCGTCACGACAAAGAGGGATATACGAATGAGAAAACTGCTGATCAAGACCACAGTCCTGGCCGCGCTGGCGGTCGTTTTATTGACCGTGACCGCCGCCGCCGCGGTGATCGGTACCGCCGTCGTAAAGGCGGACTCCCTGCGGATGCGCAGCGAACCCAGCACCAGCGCCGCCACGCTGACCTACCTCATCGAGGGCACCACGGTGCGCGTCCATGAGGAGCTGGACGGCTGGTACAAGGTGAGCTACGGCGAGAACACCGGCTACGTGGCCGCGGAGTATGTCGCTTACACCCCGGAGGCGGCGGAGAAGGCCGCCGGCGGGGAGGGGACGGCGGCCGTGATCAACGGCAGCAGCGTCAACTTCCGCACAGGCCCCTCCACGGACCATGAGGTGCTCCTGCGCCTGGACCTGGGGGCCGAGGTGTCCGTGCTGAGTGTGGAGTCCGGCTGGTGCCAGGCGGTCTACAATGGCCAGACCGGCTATATCAGCGCCGACTATGTATCCGTGGGCGGGCTGGCCCTGGCCAACCCCAGGGGGATCGTCACCGGCTCCTGCGTCAATGTGCGCAGCGCCCCCTCCACCGACGGCAGCATCCTCACAAAGGTCTACGCGGGCAACATCGTGGATCTGGTCTCCCTGGCCGACGGCTGGTATGCCGTCACCTATAACGGGGTCAGCGGCTACATGAGCGCCGACTACGTCCGGGAGTACACCGGCAGCACCGCCAGCTCCATCGGCGAGGAGGTGGTGGCCCTGGCCCTGAGCTACCTGGGCACCCCCTACGTCTACGGCGGCGCGTCCTCCAAGGGCTTTGACTGCTCGGGCTTTACCATGTACATATTCAGCCAGTTCGGCTACAGCCTGTCCCACTCCGCCACCTCCCAGTGGAACGACTCCGGCGAGTATGTGGAGCGCAGCGACCTGCAGCCCGGTGACCTGGTGCTGTTCTGCGACCCCTCCCGGAGCAACGGCAAGGCCTGCTCCCATGTGGGCATCTACATCGGGGACAACCAGTTCGTTCACGCCTCCTCCGGCTCCAGCGGCAAGTATGTCCGCATCAGCAGCCTGACCGAGACTTACTACGACAGCTACTACAAGGGCGCCAAGCGCCTGGGCTGATCCTCGAACTTAGGAAAAAAGGGTCCCGCTGTCCATCATCGGATGGGCAGCGGGGCCTTTTTCCCGCCCGGGCGGAGCAGGACCCGCCCCCGAAAAAAGTTTTTTCGGAATTTTGCGGGAAACAGTTGATTTTTAGCCCCTTGGATGCTACAATTTTTTCCAGATCAGCCGGGCTTCCCGGCGGCAAAAGGGTACCCTTTTGTTCTGTTCTGCGCGCAGAACAGAAGGGGATT
>CABKMV010000057.1 GCA_902373635.1 uncultured Oscillospiraceae bacterium | reverse complement strand
GGGGCTGTGCCGTACGGCACAGCCCCGCTTTTTTTATTCTTCTCCCCTGTGGAGCAGGGTAAAGCCCTCGCCCTCCCGGCGGTAGACCGCCTCCACATCGGCGTCCATGCAGCCGAGCATGGGGTCCTCGCCCTGATACATGGCGCAGGTCCCGCAGGAGGAACTGAGCTTCCGGGGCACCGGGGCCAGCCGCGCGTCAGCGATCCCCGCCTTTTTCAGGGCGTTGCAGGTGCGCAGTGCCGCCAGGTGTGTGTGAAAGGTAGCGACAAACTGATCCATTACTACTTGGTCAGGGTCAGCTTGAAATCCCCCTCAAAGTCGGCCACAGACACCTTGTAGCCCGCGTTCTTTGCAAAGCGGGTCACATTCTCCACAGAGCACTGGTTGTCCACAGCCACCTCCAGCGTGGCGGGATTGCCGTCCTTCAATGCCTTCTGGACCATCACCACGGGGACGGGGCAGGAATATCCACGAGCGTCTACCATTGTCTTAACCCTCCACTTTCTGCATATTGACGGCGGAAACGACCGCCAGCACCACGAATCCAACGATGACCGTCAGGGCCACCGGGCCGGCGCCGATGCCGCTGGCGGAGGAGGCCAGACCGAAGTTGTGGGACACGGCGGCGCCCACGATAAAGCCGGTGACGGTGACGGCGGAGTCGGTGTTGCCCTCGCCGGCCAGGATCAGCTGGCGCAGGGGGCAGCCGCCCAGCAGCACGGAACCCCAGCCCACCAGGACCATGCCCAGCAGGTTCCACAGCCACTCGCTGTGGGCGATGGGCTGGTCGGCGAAGCCCAGGTTGAAGTTGCCCAGGATCAAATTGCCCACCAGCACAGCCACGATGATGGCGATGAAGGCGGAAATCAGCCGGAAGTCCTTGAACATGACGGCGTCACGGATGCCGCCCACCATGCACAGGCGGGAGCGCTGGGCCAGCACGCCGACGATCAGGGCCACCACCAGGGCCAGCGCCACGGGGGCCGCCATGGAGCCGGGGCCGCTCTTGCTGAAGAAAATGAAGTCGGGCTGGACCAGCAGCAGCACCAGCAGGGCCACCATCAGCACGGGGAAGGCCATGCCCTCCACCATGGACTGCTGATAGGCGCGGCGCAGGCTGAAGCCCTTTTTCAGGAACACGATGCCGATGAGGATGCCGATGACAAAGCCCACCAGGCCCACCACGGCGTTGAGATCGCCGCCGCCGATACGGATGACCATGCGCAGGGGGCAGCCCAGGAACACCAGGGCACCGATCATGACGAACACGGCCACGACGAAGCGGGTCATGGGGGAGGAGCCGCCCTTGGGCTTGAACTCCTTGCGGACCAGGGCGATGATGGTGGACCCCAGCACCAGGCCGATGATCTCGGGACGGATGTACTGGACAATGCCGGTGCCTACCTCGGCGTCAAACCCAGCCCGCTGGAAGTTCAGCGCGCCGGAGATGTCCCGCAGGAAGCAGGCGATGCAGAATCCCATGTTCTTGGGATTGCCGAATGCGGTCAGCAGCACCGCCGCCGCGCCTACCACCAGGCCGGTGACGATGAGCAGACCATACTTTTTGATAAAGCTGTCTTTCTCCATGATTCTTTCTCCCTATTCTGTTAGTTTTTTCATAGCCCCGGAACATTTTTATCCGGTTTTTCTATGAAACCCATACACAAACTATATAACTGAATCTGCCAAAAAGCAAGTCCGATTTTTATCCTGTTTTTGTGCGTCCAGCATTGTCAAACGGCAAAAACAGGTGTATAATCATGTAGAATTTTGGTTTCTTTTCTGTTTTTCCTTTTCTCAGTTCCTTTTTCCCTCTCTGGCCGAATTTGTATTTTATTTTTTAATTAATCAAATTCTATCTATTGTTTTTTTAAATAGGAGATGCATGCAATGAACACGATTTATCTGGACAACGGCGCCACCTCCTTCCCCAAGCCCCCCGCGGTGGCCCAGGCCATGCTGCACTACATGACGGAAGTGGGGGCCTCCATCAACCGGGGCGTATACGCCAGCGCCCAGGACGCCGGCATGACCACCCTTTTGCTGCGGGAGGGGCTGTGCCGCCTTTTCCACCACGGCGATCCTACCCACTGCATCCTCACCGCCGGCAACACCATGGGGCTGAATCTGGTCATCCGCGGCTGGCTGAAGCCAGGGGACCACTGCCTGGTCAGCAGCATGGAGCACAACGCCGTCATGCGCCCCCTCCACGACCTGCTCTCCCAAGGCGTCACCTTTGACCGGATCCCCTGTGACCGGGATGGGCGGCTGGACATGGAGGCCATTGGCCGCCTCATCCGCCCCAACACCCGGCTGCTTGTGATGGCCCACGGCTCCAACGTCAGCGGCACGGTGCAGGACGCCATGGCGGTGGGCGCTGTCTGCCGCGCCAACGGCATCCCCTTTGTCCTGGACGCCGCCCAGACTGCGGGCCACTGGCCCATCGACTTTGAGGCCATGCACCTCTCCGCCCTCTCCGTCCCGGGCCACAAGGGGCTGATGGGTCCCTCCGGCATCGGCGCGCTGCTGCTGTCGGCGGAGTTTGCCAAGGGGTTGACCCCTATCATCACCGGCGGCACCGGCAGCGCCTCGGATCAGGAGGTCCAGCCGGATTACATGCCGGACCGGTTTGAGTCCGGCACCGCCAATCTGCCGGGGATCTACGGCTTCCAGGCGGCCATTGACTTTATCCTGGAGACCGGCGTGGAGACCTTCCGCTCCCATGAGACAGCTATGGCCAAACGTTTTCTGGATGGCCTGCGGGATATTCCCGGCGTCCGCCTGGCGGGCCCCTGGTCCCTGGAGAACCGGGTCGCGGTAATCTCCGTGGACTTTCAGGAGGTGGACAACGCCGAGGCCGCCTTCCGGCTGGAGCAGGACTACGGCATCCTCACCCGCTGCGGCCTCCACTGCGCCCCCTCTGCCCACAAGACCCTGGGCACCTTCCCCCAGGGCACGGTGCGTTTCTCCCCCGGATGGTTCACCACCGGGGATGAGATCGACACAGCCCTCCGGGCCATAGGTGAGATCGCGAAGGGATGATCCGTATTAAAGACGCCCGGACAGGCTGTCCGGGCGTCTCTTTGTATGCAGAAAACCACTCGCTAGGCGAGTGGTTCAAAAGAGCCAAAGGCGATAAATAAAATCCCTGTTAGAATAGAAGTGCGGTCTGCCAACTGCACAAATAGACTAACAGGGAGGCATTCATAAATGGGAATGAATGACATAAACAGTTTATCACACACAAGATGGAATTGCAAATATCACATAGTGTTTGCGCCGAAGTATCGGAGGAAAGTATTTTACAATGAAAAACGAGGGGCAGTGGGGAAAATCCTGCGACAGTTATGTGAGTGGAAAGGCGTAAAGATTATCGAGGGAGAAGCATGCCCAGACCACATCCATCTGTATGTGGAGATACCACCGAAGATTTCCGTGTCACACTTCATGGGGTATCTAAAAGGAAAGAGTAGCACAATGCTATATGAGCAATTCGGCGAACTGAAATACAAATATCGGAACAGAGAGTTCTGGTGCAGAGGATACTATGTGGACACAGTAGGAAAGAATGAGAGCCGAATTGCAGAGTACGTCAGGAACCAGTTGAAAGAGGATGAGGTGGGAGAACAGCTGAGGATTCCATCCAGCAGCCCGTTCACGGGCAGCAGGTAACAGTCCTTACGCAGCTGGCAGACCGTACTCACGCGTTGGACGCGTCCGCGAGGAACAAAGGGCTATGCCCGCATGGTGACAACCACCAGCTCCGCTGGTGGTTGTGTTCATTTATTTCCATTTCGCGGGGCGCTCACCGCTCCTCCGGCCCGTACCACATGTGCCGCTCCAGATCCACGGCGCCGTCCGGGCGGAAGCGCACGCCCTCCATCTCCAGCAGCATCCGGTGGGTGTCCTTCCCCATGGGACGGAAAGCGCCGCTGAGGCCGCCCAGCCGGTTCACCACCCGGTGGCAGGGCAGGTCCTCCGGCGCCGCGTGCATGGCGCAGCCCACGATGCGGCTCATGCGGGGATTCCCCGCCAGCCGGGCCAGCTGGCCATAGGTGGTCACACGGCCATAGGGGATCTGCCTGGTCAGATCATATATCCTGTCAAAGAGCTGGCTCATAGCGTGCCTCCTGAATCTTTCTGCCGCCATGATAGCCTCTCCCCGGGTATCCTGTCAAGGCTCTCCCACCGGCACGGTGAGGATCAGCGGCTCGGCCAAGGTTGTGGTGTGGGAGTACAGGTTCCCCAGGATCACCGCGTCTCCCTGGAAATCGCCGATGCCGTACATCATGGTTCCCGCTTCGCTCCCACCGGTGGAGAAGCCCATACAGGTATTCTCATAGACCCTTCCCGCCTTGTCCCGGAACTCCCAGTCAAAGGGGAAGGAGTAGGGGCTGTCCCCCACCGCAAATGTAAGAACTGTACCGGCAGTCTCGTCAAAAAAGTCTTCCTTGCTCACGATCCCTGCCAGCTCGATTCCATCGGGAAGGCCCAGCGCCGTGCCGGCGGTCAGGTCCACCACCGTCTCCGTCCGCTCCTTGTTCAGCCAGGCGGCCCCGGTGATGGTCAGCGTCAGTTCCTGGCAGTCATAGTACCAGGAGCTGGCGGTGTAGATGGAGAGGGTCCCGTATTCTCCGCCGCCGGTGGAGGACAGGCCCTTGCTGTCCAGCCGATCCACGTCCCGGCCGTCGCCGTCGATAGTGAGCTCCAGGCCCTTCAGCCAGTCGGCGTTGTCCTCGTCCTGCTCCACATGCAGGCGCATGTGGGTGGGATAGATCTCCACCGTGGAGAGGGTCATGGCGTTGCCGTCGATCACAAAGTCCTGATTGACCTCCACCGTCCGGCCCACAGTGAGAAGATAGGGGTCCAGATCCAGTGAAAAGTCACAGCTGGCCAGCTTCTTCATCTCCCCCGCCGTGTCCTCCACAATGACCGTCAGGTCCAGGTGCTCCGGCGTGGTCCCCTCCGCAAAGTCGATGCATACATACTCCAATTCCCCCGGATGGGACAGCCCTCCTATGATCGTGTGGGGCGGGGCGTCCTCCGTGGTCACATCCACCGAAGCGCTGAAATATCCGCCCTGGGGCGGTTCCCCCTCCACGGTGAAAAATACGTTCACCTGCTTCTGATCCGCAATGACGTACTCCAGACGGATGGTATAGCCGTTTACCGTCCGCTCCTGACCGATGAACTGGACATAGTCGTGCTCCACCGCGGCGGAGAGGGACTGGCTGAAGGTCACAGCCGCCGCCAGCTCCCGCAGGAAGGGGATCCTCCCACAGGCCAGGGCCACCGGCGTGCAGAAATTCACCAGCAGCACAAAGCAGGCCGCCAGGGACAAAAATCCGGCCGCGGTCGCGCCGAAGCGCCGCCGCCAGCGTTCCCGCCTTGCCCGCGCCCCGGCCCGCCGGACCGAGCCCGCCAGATCCTCCGGCTCCTTCTCCAGATCCTCCAGGAGCGCCCTGTATTCCTCCATTCGTTCCATTGCTTCAAACCTCCTCTGTCAGTGCAAGCCGCAAAAGCTCCAGCGCCCGCTTCTGCCGGCTGGTCACGGTCCCCCGCGGAATCTCCAGGGTCCGTGCAGTCTCCTCCAGGGTGTACCCTGAGAAGTACCGCAGGATCACCACCTCCCGCAGCTCCCCCGGCAGGCGGCGGATGGCCTCCCGCAGGGGCAGCGCGTCCAGATCCCCGCTCCACGCCTCCTCCGGCGCGTCCTCCAGGCTCTTCCACCGGCTCCGGCGCTTCCGCTCTGTCTTGCATACGTTGATGAGGATGCGGGTGAGCCAGGTCTCGCAATACTCCGGCTGCCGCAGCTTCTTCAGAGCCAGGAAGCCCCTGTAAACCGCCTCGTCCACGGCGTCCACCGCCTGGGCCTCCCCGCCCAGATACAGCAGCGCCGTGCGGTAGAGCCGGGCCTTCAGCGCCGCCGCCCGCCGGGTATATTCCGCCTCTGTCACACCCTCACCTCCCGTCTTTTTGATCGAGGAATCCCTGTTTCATCCATTAGACAGTTTAGCAGGCTATTTTGCCCAGGGAAAGCTGAAAATTTTTGCACGCCCTCTCCCCCTCCCGCGGGGCGGCGGGATTGACAAAAAAAGGCATGGACGCTATGATGGCAGTAAGATCTGCTGGCAAGGACGCGGAAGGGGGCGTTTTTTTGAGGGTTCTGGTGGTGGAGGATACCCGGGATATGAACCGTCTGATCGTCAAGGCGCTGACAAAGGCCGGGTACAGCGTGGACGGCTGCTACGACGGCGAGGAGGCCCTGCTGCACCTGCTGGGCGCAACATATGACGCCATATTGCTGGATGTGATGCTGCCGAAGATGGACGGCTATGAAGTCCTCAGGCAGATACGGGACAGGGGCGTCGACACCCCGGTCCTCTTCCTCACCGCCCGGGACACAGTGGCGGATCGGGTGAAGGGCCTGGACCTGGGGGCGGACGACTATCTGGTCAAGCCCTTTGATTTTGAGGAGCTGCTGGCCCGCATCCGGGCCATGACCCGCAAGCGGGCGGGCAGCCGGAGCAATCAGCTTACTCTCGGCGATCTCACTGTGGATATCGGGCGGCACACCGTCACCCGCGCAGGTGTAGAGATCCCCCTGCTGCCCAAGGAGTTTACCATCTTGGAGTATATGGTCCGCAACCAGGGCATCGTCCTGTCCCGGGAGCAGCTGGAAAATCAGATCTGGAACTACGAGTACTCCGGCAGCTCCAACAATATCGACGTGTACATCAGCCGCCTGCGGAAAAAGATCGACGGCAATTCCCCTGTCAAGCTGCTGCACACCGTCCGGGGCGTGGGCTGGGTGCTCCGGACGGAGGAAGCGGGGGATGCGCCGTGAGAAAGCTCTCCGTGAAAAGCCGCCTTACCATCTGGATCACCCTCCTCATGGCCCTGCTGGCCGGTCTGCTGCTGGCTTTCATGCTGTCCATCAGCAGCGCGGTGTCCACCCAGTCCGCCATGGACCAGCTGGCCCGGACTGTGCGCGGCAACCTGTCCCATATCGCCACAGAGGATGGGCGGCTGAGCCTGGGTGAGGACTTCCAGTTTTATCACAGCGGCGTGTCCACCCTGATCTACAGCAGCGGAGAGGCCCTGCTGGCGGGACAGCTCCCTGTGTCCTTCACCGCCCAGGAACCCTTTCAGAACGGGACGACCCGGACGGTGGCCTGCGCTCAGGGGCGGTATCTGGTGCTGGACCTGTGGCTGCCCTTCGGCTGGGACGACGGCGTGTGGGTCCGGGGACTGCTGGAGGTCCCGGACCGGGAGCAGATCACCAGGGAGATGCTTACCGTTGGCCTGGCGGCCCTGCCGGTCTTCCTCCTTCTGGCGGCGCTGGGCTGCTGGTGGATCGTCCGGCGCTCCTTCCGTCCGCTGGACAGCATCTCTGCCACCGCGGCGGCCATCAACGAGGCCAGGGATCTGTCCGGGCGCATCGCCCTGCCCCCCGGCCGGGATGAGTTCTCCCGCCTGGCAGCCACCTTTGACCAGATGTTCGAGCGGCTGGAGCGCTCCTTTGAGGCGGAAAAGCAGTTCACCGCCGACGCCTCCCATGAGCTGCGCACCCCGGTGTCCATCATCCAGGGGGCCTGCGAGTACGGCCTGAAATACGACGAGACCCCGGAGGAGCGGCGGGAGACTCTGACCATGATCCACCGTCAGGCCGTCCGGATGTCCAGCCTCATCTCCCAGCTGCTGCGCATGACGCGGCTGGAGCAGGGCACCGAGCTGGCCCGGCTGGAGCGCGTGGACCTGGGGGAGCTGGTCCGCTCCCTGTGCCGGGAGCAGAACTACGACCCCCAGCGCCTCTGTCTGGAGCTGGAGGAGGGCGTGACGGCCCAGGCGGACCCGGCCCTGCTGTCCCGGCTGATCCAGAACCTGGTGGAGAACGCTTTCAAGTACGGCAGGGCTGGGGGGCATGTGTGGGTATCGGTGGCCCAGGGCGAGGAGGAGATCCTTCTCTCCGTCCGGGACGACGGCGTCGGCATACCGGCCCAGGAGCAGGACAAGGTGTGGCAGCGGTTCTACCGTGTGGACCAGTCCCGGGGAGAGGACAGCGGGACCGGACTTGGCCTTGCCATGGTGCGGCAGATCGCCCTGGCCCACGGCGGGCACATGACGCTGGAGAGCGTCCCCGGCGTGGGCAGCAATTTCACCCTCCATCTCCCCCGTCCCAAAGCATAATCCCGTCGGGCCTCCACGCTGCCGCGTGGAGGCCCGACGCAGGCTGTCAAAAAGTCCGCGGACTTTTTTGACAGCCTGAAAAATGCCGTACCTTTTGCGCCTTTTCTGGCGCAAAAGTCCTCGCTGCGCTCGCCGCAAGCCTTGCACGGCAAGGCGTTGCGGGGCATTTGGTCCAATTCGAGGTGGGCTCTGCCCCCTCGAGCTCCCCCCGTATCCTTCCACTCCTTCCTGATCGATACCTGGTTCTTTGACAACCTGCGGTGTGTTTGAAAAAATTTTTTCTGGAATTTCATGTAAATTTCATATTGGGCGGGTAGGATTCCTACAGAACCAGAAAGGGGAACACTACCATGAAACACAAAATTTTCTTATGCGCCCTGGCCCTGTCCGCCCTGCTGCTTGCCGGCTGCGCCCAGGAGCAGAGCCAGCTGTCCTATATCGGCGCCGAAACAGCCAAGGGCCTGGCCCTGGAGGCGGCCGGCCTCCCAGCATCCGGCGTGGAGTTCACCGCCACGGATATGAGCAGCCGCAACGGCATGGATTACTACCTGGTGGGATTCACCGCGGAAGGCGTCTCCTATTCCTACGCCATTGACGCGCTGACGGGCACAGTCCTTGAGGCGCAGACCGATCCCCCCTCAGAGGCCGGCCAGACCGGCGCCGCCGGCGCTGTCGATCCCTTGACGGCAGGTCAGGCGGCGAGCCAGGCCGGCGCCGTCACGCAGCCCGCGGCGTCGGGGCAATCTATTCCCGCCGCCCCCTCCAGCAGTACCGCAGCAGCCGGCGCCAGCGGCGCCTCCGCAGCTCCCTCCAACAGCGCAGCAGCAACCGGCGCCAGCGGCGCCGCCATGATCTCCCTCGAGGACGCCAAGGCCGCCGCCCTCTCCCACGCCGGCTTTACCAGCGATCAGGTGACATTTGTGAAGAGCAAGCTGGACTATGACGACGGCCTCCAAGTCTATGAGGTGGAGTTCTACACCCAGGACTATCAGGAGTACGACTATGAGATCGACGCCTATACCGGCAAGATCGTCAGTTATGACTACGACGCGGAGTACTATACGCCACCCGCCTCAGGCAACAGTGCCGCCATCACTGCCGAGGAGGCCAAGGCCCTGGCCCTGGCCCAGGTACCGGGGGCCGCTTCCAGCGACATCCGGGAGTTTGAGACGGACTATGACGACGGGCGCATTGAGTATGAAGGCAAGATCCTTTACAACGGCATGGAGTATGAATTTGAGATCGACGCCTACAGCGGCGCTTTCCGCAGCTGGGAGGCGGAGCCCATTCACGACTGAACGTCCTGTTCAGCATCCGCACCCTCTGGCAGGAGACTGCCGTAAAAAGTTGTGGAGAATTGCCAATACGGCAATTCTCCACAACTTTTGCTTGAAGAAAATTTTTGAAAGTTTATTTTGCAGCAGCCCCTGTTATTTGCCTGATGAGTCTGGCCCAGAGCCGGCGGGGCAGCTTTCCCTCGCGGCGTATCAGCAGAATTTTCAAGCTATACAGCCGAATTATCAGCGAACCATATTTTCTTATAGTTGGACACTGCCTCCTTCAAAAATACTTAATCCTGTAATTTTGAAGGACGGGATGGTGGTATATCCCTAAAAAACTCTTCATACTCTACGCCGAATACAGCCTGCAAGCCAACCAGATCATTTACAAAAAGATTTCCCCTGCCGATTTCTATCAGCGAATATGTGCTCCTGCTGAGCGGAGAACCTAATATCTGGAGTTTTGCCACAGTCTGTTCTTGCGTTAATCCACATTGAACTCGGATTCTTTTAATATTCTCCCCCAGTATTCTGCTACCCAATATCTTTGGCATAGGCACTCACCCAAACAGATAAAACTATTCATATCTTATCAGGATTTTCACAGGCGCTTGATTATGCCTATAAGCTTTGATATAATTCATAAGATAGGAATATTGGCTTGCAAATTAATTCATTTTTGACATAAGGTCTAAAAGTGTATTCTTTTGGTCCTGTGTCAACGTTGCCCACATATTTAGCAGCTTTTCCTGTTCTGGAGTTAAAGATATGAAGTTGCCTTCTGCGAAAAACTGGCACAGAGATATGCCAAATGTTTCACATATAACTTCCAAAGTAGCGATACTTGGCGTGGTTCCCCGATGAAAAATATTTGAGATTGTAGATTGTGGCAGACGTGTTTCTTTCACTAACCTGTATTCTGTCCATCCTCGTGCCAGCATCAATTCTTCGATGCGCTCTATAACATTCAACTTACCACACCCTTTATAACTGTATTTTACAGTTACAATGAGTGATAAAATAGAGCTATTTTAAGCTGTACTTTATTTCTCATTTGAGTTATAATAAAAGAGGACTCATGACATGAGCCCTGAATCTCCTTTTATTCTTGGTCTTTTGGTGGATTCATCAATTGACAGAATCCTTCTAACTGCTCGTCGCTCAATGATCTAACAACCCTCATGGCTTTCAATTGAGAAAGTGAAAAGTCTTTATAATTTATAAAATCCTCAAAGGCGATCCCCAGCGCGTCGCATATAAGCTCCAAAGACTCAACTGTTGGATTATCGTATTTCCCCTCTTCTAAATTACGAACATAGCTCTGTGATAATCCGGCCATATTTGATAGTTTGTTTGTTGATACACCTTTAGCTGTTCGTAATTCTTTAATTCGGGCACCTACATCAAAATTCATGCTATCACCCACTTTAATAATTTAATGATAGCATTATTTTTTGCAGTTGATTACATGTATATCTATCTATTTAACTGATTTTAAGAATATATACTTTTAATACAGAAAAATAAGGAGGACATATGATCTACTCAACAAGTCAAAAATCCAGAATGGACAATATTCTCGCAGCATTCCAGGGCTACATACAAACGCACCCGTCTTTTGACATTGTATATTCTGAAAAGATTGGGTATATCCGCTTGAATGTTGAAGATCCAGATGCTGAAGACCTGACCATTATTGAATCTGCGGACGATCTTCTGGAAATCCTTTTCGATGAGATCATTAACGATGTCCGTTTTGGAAATAAGCAGAAACGGCGCCGGTCCAGTAATTTGTCAGAGAGCGATAAGATAGAAATTCGCAGGCAGATTACAGATATTCTTAAAACCGTGACCATCGAGTCTGACCATTGCTTAGAGTTCATGGACTCATATCTCGAAGATTCCTTTAACGAGGAATGAATAACCATCACTCCCTATAATCCGGTGAACATATAGCTGAAGCTAAGGATACAACACTACCGATCTCATTGGCATATCAGCAGAGAGAAAGAGGTTACTATGTCATACGAAGAAGTGGGGCCAAATTGGCAAAGCAAAATACCCTTTGATATAGAGGATATGCTTGGGAAAATCTTAGTGGAGGAGATGGAGGGGCCCGGTGTCTACTACATTGCTGCGCGTGGGAAGGTAGACTCTCACATTGCACAGGAATATTATATTGTGACGACGGATTCGCCTGCTGTCTCTCAAGCTGCGAAAACATATGGCCATGCGATTTCTGGCCACGCGGATCTATTGCTCTATTCTTTTGAAGAGGAGCATGGCGGTTACAAAATCATTGAATATGAAATTGCCAGATACCATGTAGAAAATGGAATCCCCCTACAGGATACAACATCCTTGCTGGATATTAAACTATTCGGAATGTGCTACCATCCAGAATACTTTGGCCCCCATCCCGTTCCACCTTCGACGCCAATGGGGCAAACGGTGCGGCATTGGACCATAGAGAATGGGGTTTATCAACTTGAAACCAATGGAGGCAGGCAGTATTTGGCTATATGCTACCCCATTTGGAGCACGGAACTTTCAGATTATGCTCTGAAAATCTCCCAGCAAACAGCGCATGACAGGAATCAGGGCGTTAAGAATACCAGAGGCTATTTGTTCTTCTCACCGGAAGATAGCTGTATCCCCATTTTTGAAATGCTTTTGACACATAGCGAATGGATTGAGGATGACAAGATCAATTTCAAAGCTCTTATGAACGCCGTCTGGGAATATCATCCCCAATACGCTGCGGTTTACAACCTGCGCGAACAGACTGGACACCATGATATGCTGGGGCTGCTTCTTCGAAGATTGGGTGAGGAAAATGTTGAACTGAAAGGGTCTCAAGAGAACATGATTACACTTTCGCCAGAAGTTGGGACCGAATTTCTATCCTTTCCTGTGTAAGATGGGAGTCACAGAAGCAACCTGCTAAAATTAAAATGAGCACGGGGTTGTTGCAAAATAAAACACTAAAAATCTTCTGTTAGAAAAAATTATGGAGAGTTGCCGCGTTGGCAATTCTCCATAACCTTTCAAACGGATTAATTTTTAGATTTTGCTCTAAAATCACCTTTTGCGGCAGCCCCTTATTTTTTCTTCTCCTGGGAGCCAGGTCTTTTGCATACAGTGCCTGTTACCACACCACGGTGGCGAAGTAGTCCTCCGGGGTCTCCGCCCGGCGGATCAGTTCCACAGAGCCGTCCTCCCGCAGCAGCAGTTCCGCGCTTCTCAGCTTCCCGTTGTAGTTGTAGCCCATGGAGTGGCCGTGGGCGCCGGTGTCGTGGATCACCAGCAGATCGCCTATATCGATCTTAGGCAGCATCCGGTCCACGGCGAACTTGTCACAGTTCTCACACAGGGAACCGGTGATGTCGTACTTGTGGTCGCAGGGGGCGTCCTCCTTGCCCGCGACGGTGATGTGGTGGTAGGCCCCGTAGACGGCAGGGCGCATCAGGTCGGCAGCGCAGGCGTCCACGCCGATATACTCCTTGTAGATGTGCTTTTCGTGGATAGCCCGGGTCACAAGGCAGCCATAGGGTCCCATCATGAAGCGGCCCAGCTCGCTGCACAGCTGCACGTCCCCCATCCCTGCGGGGACCAGGATCTCCTGATATTTCTTCCGCACGCCCTCGCCGATAAGGGCGATGTCGTTCTCCGCCTGCTCCGGGCGGTAGGGGATGCCGATGCCGCCGGAGAGGTTGATGTACTGGATGTGACAACCGGTCTCCGCCTTCAGCTCCGCCGCCAGCCGGAAGAGGATGCCCGCCAGCTCCGGGTAGTAGTCGTTGGAGATGGTGTTGGAGGCCAGGAAGGCGTGGATGCCGAAGTGCTTGGCCCCCTTGGCTTTCAGCATTTTGAAAGCCTCGGCGATCTGGGGCCGGGTCATGCCGTATTTGGCGTCGCCGGGGGTATCCATCACCTGGAACCCCTCCTTGCTCTCCCCCAGGGTGAAGACTCCCCCGGGATTGTACCGGCAGAAAACCGTATCAGGGATGTGTCCAATGGACTGCTCCAAAAACTCCACATGGGTGATATCGTCCAGGTTGATGATCGCCCCCAGCCTGTCCGCCAGCCGGAACTCCTCCGGCAGGGTATTGTTGGAGGAGAACATGATCTCATGGCCCCGGAAGCCGCATTTCTCCGCCATCATCAGTTCCGTCAGGCTGGAGCAGTCCGCGCCGCAGCCCTCCTGACGCATGATCTTCAGCAGGGCGGGGGTGGGAGTGGCCTTGACGGCGAAGTACTCCTTAAAGCCGGGGTTCCAGGAAAACGCTTTCGTCAGCTTCCGCGCATTCTCGCGGATACCCCTCTCGTCATAGAGGTGGAAGGGCGTGGGATACCGGGCGGTGATCTTTTCCAATTGTTCTTTTGTTACGAATGGTTTTTTCATAAGGACCTCGCTTGCTTCGGCCCTGGCGGGCCTCTCTTTCTTCGCCGCTGCCAGCGGCGAGGGGTATTTTTCTTGTCATTTGTTTTGTGGGGCCGCGTGGCCCACGCTCTGTTTTTCCCGGGCCTGGCCGGCCCGGACCGGCCTTCATGCGGGGCTGCCCGCCCCGCGCCCTGGGGTACTTTTTGTGCGCACAAAAAGTACCCAAAAATGCGCCAAAACCAATGGTTTTGGAATCCTTTGTCTGATCGGACTAAGTGGTATCCTGTTTGATCCAGCCACTGAATTTCAAATCCTTCGGGGTTCTAACCTCTGCCGGGTTTCTGGTCCAACTTCGCCTGTCGGCCTGTTAATGGGGTAGAGCCATCTGTTTTTCCATAGGAAGAACTGCGGTGGAAGAGAAGGGCCAGGGCAGGTATCGCACCACATTTCATATGGATCGAGCGTAGCGCGCCAAGGCCCAAGGAGCGGTAGGCCCAGAGGGCACGGCGGAGGGACAGACGAAGCTTGCTGTCGGCGCCGCAGTTGGCACTATCGGTAGACAAGACCAGACTGTGCCGTTGCGTCCTCATCAAAAAAACAGGGGGATTCCTAAGGGGGCTGGCCCCCTTATGCGTGCTTTTGCAACTTTTCTCACGGGAGAAAAGTTGCAATCGTCCCCGCCGCCGCAGGCGGCGAAAAACATCCCCCGGGGCGGGTAGCCCCGCAAAAAATCGGACATGGGCCGGGTAGCCCCGCAAATGAACGCCCCGCCCCGCAGGGGCGAAAAAACTGGACGCGGACCGGAGGCCCCGGGAAAAGCCTTTAAAATTCCGCCGTGCCCACAGTGCGGGGATGGGGCAGCACGTCCCGGATGTTGCTGACGCCGGTGAGGTACATCACCATGCGCTCAAAGCCCAGACCGAAGCCGGCGTGGCGGCAGGAGCCGTAGCGGCGCAGGTCGCAGTACCACCAGTAGTCCTCCGGGTTCATACCAAGCTCCTTGATGCGGGCCTCCAGAATGTCAATGCGCTCCTCACGCTGGGAGCCGCCGATGATCTCGCCGATGCCGGGCACCAGGCAGTCGGTGGCCGCCACGGTCCTGCCGTCGTCGTTGAGGCGCATATAGAAAGCCTTGATCTCCTTGGGATAGTCGGTGACGAACACGGGCCGCTTGAACACCTGCTCAGTGAGATAGCGCTCGTGCTCAGTCTGCAGGTCGCAGCCCCACTCCACCTTGTAGTCGAACTTGTCGTTGTTCTTCTTGAGGATCTCCACCGCCTCGGTGTAAGTGACACGTCCGAAGTCGGAGGACGCCACATGCTCCAGCCGCGAAAGGAGGCCCTTGTCCACAAAGCTGTTGAAGAAGGCCATCTCCTGGGGGCACTTCTCCATGACGGTGTTGATGACAAATTTAATCATCGCCTCCGCCACCTCCATGTCGCCCTGGAGGTCGCAGAAGGCCATCTCCGGCTCGATCATCCAGAACTCGGCGGCATGGCGCTGGGTGTTGGAGTTCTCCGCCCGGAAGGTGGGGCCGAAGGTGTACACGTCGCCGAAGGCCATGGCGAAGTTCTCGGCATTGAGCTGGCCGGACACGGTCAGGTTGGCCCGCTTGCCAAAGAAGTCCTGGCTGTAGTCGATATGGCCGTCCGGGGTGCGGGGCGGGTTCTCCAGATCCAGGGTCGTCACCTGGAACATCTCCCCCGCGCCCTCGCAGTCGCTGGCGGTGATGATGGGGGTATGGACATAGACGAAGCCCCGGTCCTGGAAGAAGGTGTGTATGGCGTGGGCCGCCACGGACCGGACCCGGAACACGGCGGAGAACAGGTTGGTACGGGGCCGCAGATGGGCGATGGTGCGCAGGTACTCCACGCTGTGGCGCTTTTTCTGCAGGGGGTAGTCCGGGGAGGACACGCCCTCCACCACAACGGAGCTGGCCTTCACCTCCAGAGGCTGTTTGGCCTCCGGCGTGAGCACCACAGTTCCCTTTACGATCAAGGCCGCGCCCACGTTCTGGGACGCGATCTCCTTATAATTATCCAGCACATTGGCGTCCATGACCACCTGCAGGTTCCTAAAGCAGGAGCCGTCGTTGAGCTCAATGAACCCGAAGGTCTTCATATCACGGATGGTCCTGGCCCAGCCGCAGACGGTGACGGTCTGACCATCCAGCTGCTGGCTGTCGGCGTAAATGGCCGCAATTTTGATTTTTTCCATATGATTTCACCTGCATTTTCTAAAAATTGGTGTATTTATTCAGAATAGGTGTATTATACCTCCCTGCGTTTCTTTTTACAAGTGCTTTTCCCTGTTCCTTTGGGAAACTTTCCCCGGCATTTCCGCCAAAAATTTCCGCCAGAGTCCAAACTTCCCCTTGACAAGTCGCTGCAGCCGTCCTATAATTAAGCACAAGATTAGTAATTAAACATTTATTTAGGCGGTGACGGCATGACACAGCGGGAACGGCAGATTCTGCGCTGGATCGAGGAAAATCCCATGATCAGCCAGCAGGAGCTGGCGGAAAAGGCGGGGATCACCCGCTCCTCCGTGGCGGTACACATCTCCAATCTGATGAAGAAGGGCCATATTGCGGGCAAGGGATATATCATCCACACAGCGCCCTACGCCGTTGTGGTCGGCGGCGTGAATATGGATATCGGCGGCCGGTCCCAGGGATCCCTGATCCCACGGGATTCCAATCCCGGCCAGGTACGGATGAGCCTGGGCGGCGTGGGCCGAAACATTGCCCACAACATGTGTCTGATGGGCATGGACGTGCGGCTGCTGACCGCCTTTGGCGACGATATCTCCGCCCAGAAGCTGGCCGCCTCCTGCGGCGAGCTGGGTATCGACATCAGCCACTCCCTGCAGATCCCCGGCGCGGCTACCTCCACGTACCTCTTTATTGCGGGGCCGGACGGCGACATGGAGCTGGCGGTCAGCGACATGGATATCTACCGCCATGTGACCCCGGCTTTCCTGGCCTCCCGCTCCTCCCTGCTGGGCAGCGCCCAGCTCATCGTGCTGGACACCAACATACCTGCCGATTCCATTGCCTGGCTGGCGGACAACTGTAAAGTCCCTCTCTTTGCCGACCCGGTGTCCACAGTCAAGGCGGAGAAGCTGCGGCCCGTGCTGGGCAAGCTCCACACCCTCAAGCCCAACAGGATCGAGGCAGAACTGCTCTCCGGCGTGGCCATCACCGACGAGGAGAGCATGAACCGGGCCGCCGACGTGCTGCTGGGCACTGGCCTGAGACGTGTGTTTATTAGTCTGGGAGGCGACGGGGTGTTTGCCGCCGACCACAACAGACGGTGCCACCTCCCCTGCGGGCCGGTCCACATGGTCAACGCCACCGGCTGCGGCGACGCCTTTATGGCCGCCATTGCCTGGGCTTACCTGGAGGGCACGGACCTGGAGGGCACCGCCCGGGCGGGCATGGCGGCGTCGTCCATCGCCATGGAGAGCGAGGAAACCATCAACCCCGCCATGAGCGCAGAAGAGGTGCGGCGGCGCGCCGCCGGGCAATAGGAGACGCCTCCCTGTCCTGCGGGGGCTGCTCCCCCAGGCCCCGGTTTTTAGCGGGGCTTCCAGCCCCGGACCCCGGGGGACTTTTTCGCCCCTGCGGGGCGGGGCGCTCATTTGCGGGCCTGGCCGGCCCACACCCGGTTTTTGGGCGGGGCCTCCGGCCCCGAACCCCGGGGTACTTTTTGCCCGTGCAAAAAGTACCCAAAAACACGCCAGCCTGCGGCTGGAGCGCCTTATTTATGTTTTGTTTGGGGGCGCAACGGCAAGGCTTGGTTTGGTCTATTGATGGTGCAGACTGCGGCGCTGACGGTCAGAAGCGTCTATCCCTCCGCCGTGCCCTTTGGGCCTACCACTCCTTTGGTTTGGATGCGTTACGCTTGATCCATATGAAATGTGGGCGCGATATCCGCCCTGGCCCTTCTCCTCCGCCGCAGTTCTTGTGGAAGGAAAACAGATGGCTCTACCCCATTAACAGGGCGACAGCCGAAGCCGGACGAGCAACCCGGCTGAGATCAGATGCCCGAAGGATTTGTTATTCGGTGGCTGGATGCTATCAAGCCCACCACCCAGTCCGATCAGACAAAGGGATTCTTAAACCGTAGGTTTAAGCGATCTT
>CABKMV010000056.1 GCA_902373635.1 uncultured Oscillospiraceae bacterium | reverse complement strand
GGCTTCGCCCCCTCGGCAGAGGGCCTACCCCCCTTCATGGACGAACTGCCCCACAACCCATGCACCGCACTTCTTGATAAAAAACAGCTACATCTACCCCTTTAACAGGGCGTCAGCCGAAGTTGGAATAGAAACCCGGCGGAGATTAGATACCCGTAGGATTTCGCATTCAGTGGCTGGATGCTATCAGGATACCACCCAGTCCGATCAGATAAGGGATTCCAAAACCGCAGGTTTTGGCGATCTTTTGGGTACTTTTCAATCGTTTGAAAAGTACCCCAGGGCGCGGGGCGGGCAGCCCCGCAAAGAACAAGGTCCGGGCCGGCCAGGCCCGTATACCCCCCTACCGCTGCCGCTCCTCCAAACTCCACCCATACAGCGGATACCGCTGGATGGCTCCAAAGATCTTCTTTTTGAGGTTGGGGTACTTCCCGTCCAGCTCCCGGATCAGCTCCTTCATCTCCTCCCGCTGGGTGGACCCGTTGGCGGGGCAGGGATTCTGCACCACCGGCAGTCCAAGCCGCTTCACCGCGCCCCTCACCTCCCGCTCCTGGACATACAGCAGGGGCCGGATCTGGGTGACGCCGCTGCGGTCCAGGTATGTCACCGGCTGGAAGCAGCCGATGCGGCCCTCCAGGAAAAGGCTCATCAGCATGGTCTCCACCGCGTCGTCGCAGTGGTGGCCCAGGGCGATCTTATTGATACCCAGCCGGTTGAGCTCCGTGCTCAACGCCCCCCGGCGGAGCTTGGCGCACAGGGAGCAGGGATTTTTCTCCCGCCGGTGGACGAACACGATCTCATAGATGGGCACTGGTACCAGGTGGTAGGGCACCTCCAGCTGCTCACAGAGCCTGGCGATGGGGGAAAAGTCCATCCCCGGGGCGCCGCTGTCGATGGTGACGGCCGCCACCTGGAATTTTTTCGGGTAAAACTCCCGCAGCCTTGCCAGAGCCGCCAGTGTCAGCACCGAGTCCTTCCCTCCGCTGACGCCCACCGCCACGGTGTCGCCGCTGTCGATCATGTCATAGTCCTCCACACACCGGCGGACCAGGGATAAAATATGCTGCATGGTGCTGTTCCTCCCCAAAAGCGCCCGGTTTATCGCCCCTCTCTCCGCTTTTTCGGAGGGGAACTGCGGCGGGCGCGGAAATTTTAAAAAATTGGAATCGAGAAAAAAAGAGTTTTCAAAAGAAAACAAGAGATCCAGAGAGCATTTTATATCGTAAATTAAAATCTGGTTGACAAAAAATCTCGCCTGTGGTATAAATAACGTTGCTTGCGATTGGATTGTAACTGATTTCGGGCAAAAATACAAGGCTTCCTTCGATGACGAAGCTGCAGGAGTTTTTCCTGTACTTTCGTAATCGAAGGAACAGAAAACGTAAGGAGAATGCAACCATGTCCACTTTTATGGCAAATAAGAGCAACATTGTCCGCAAGTGGTACGTCGTGGACGCCGCCGGCAAGCCCCTGGGCCACACCGCCGTCATCGTCGCCGACCTGCTGCGCGGCAAGCGTAAGCCCACCTATACCCCCCACGCCGACTGCGGCGACAACGTGATCGTAATCAACGCCTCCAAGGCCACCCTGTCCGGCAAGAAGCTGGAGCAGAAGATGTACCGCACCCACTCCGGCTGGGTCGGCGGCCTGAAGGAGACCAAGTACAAGGAAATGATGGAGAAGAAGCCCGAGCTGGCCATGCGTGTGGCTGTCCGCGGCATGATGCCCCGCAACACCGTCACCAAGGACTCTCTCAAGCGCCTGCACATCTATGCCGGCGACACCCACGAGCAGCAGGCCCAGAAGCCCGAGCTCTGGACCGAGGAATAAGGAGGTAGAGGAATATGTATCAGTCTAAAAAGCCCTATCTGTACGGCACCGGCCGCAGAAAGTCCTCTGTCGCCCGCGTCCATGTGTTTCCCAACGGCACCGGTTCCATCACCATCAACGGTCGTGACATCGAGGAGTACTTTGGTCTGGATACCCTGAAGATGATCGTTCGTCAGCCCCTGGTGGCCACTGCTACCGAGGGCAAGGTGGACATCGTCGCCACCGTCAAGGGCGGCGGCGTCAGCGGCCAGGCCGGCGCCCTGCGCCACGGCATTGCCCGCGCCCTGCTGCTGGCCAGCGAGGACAACCGTCCCATCCTGAAGAAGGCTGGCTTCCTCACCCGCGATCCCCGTATGAAGGAGCGCAAGAAGTACGGTCTGAAGGCCGCCCGCCGCGCTCCCCAGTTCAGCAAGCGCTGATTTTCCACACCTGCTTCTCAAGAGAGCGCTGTCGCAAGATGGCGCTCTCTTTTTTCTGCCGCGCCAGTCCCGTGGGATGCGCGGCGCAGACTTCCAAAACGGGGGAAACGCCCTATGGAACATGATCATACCTGTTTTAAAAAGGGCCTGCGGGACGGTCTTCCCATCGCCCTGGGCTACTTTGCCGTGGCCTTCACCCTGGGCATCGCCGCCAGGAACGCGGGCTTCACCGCCCTTCAGGCGGCGGTATCCAGCCTGCTCAACCACGCCTCCGCCGGAGAATACGCGGTGATCTCCCTGGCAGCGGCGGGCGCAAGCTACTGGGAAATGGCGGTCATGGCCCTGGTGTCCAATGCCCGCTATCTGCTCATGAGCACCTCTCTCAGCCAGAAGCTGGCCCCAGACACCCCCCTGCTCCACCGGTGCCTGGTGGGCTTCAGCGTGACGGATGAGATCTTCGGCATCTCTATCGCCGGCCCCGGCCGTCTCAACCCCTGGTACACCTACGGCGCCATGTCCGTGGCGATCCCGGCCTGGAGCGCCGGTACCTTTCTGGGCGTGGTGATGGGCAACGTTCTGCCCCTGCGGCTGGTCAGCGCCCTGAGCGTGGGGCTCTACGGCATGTTCCTGGCCGTGTTCATTCCCCCCGCCCGGAAGAACAAGGTCGTGGCGGCCCTGGTCCTCATCAGCTTTGCCGCCAGCTTCCTGGCCAGCCGCTGGAGCCTGCTGGCCGGGATCTCCTCCGGGGTCAAAACCATCCTCCTCACCGTGGTCATCGCCCTGGGGGCGGCGGTCTTGTTCCCGGTAAAGGATGAAAAGGAGGAAGCCTCATGAATATCTGGCTGTACATCCTGGTGTCCGCCCTGGTCGCCTATCTGATCCGGGTGGCGCCTCTGGTGCTGATCCGCAGGGAGATCACAAACCGCACCCTGCGATCCTTTCTGTACTATGTCCCCTATGTCACCCTGGCCGTGATGACCTTTCCCGCCATTGTGGAGGCCACCCAGAGCCCTCTGGCGGGTCTGCTGGCGCTGCTGGCCGGGGCGGCTCTGGCCTGGTTCGGGGGGAGCCTGTTCCAGGTGGCGGTGGTCTGCTGCCTGGTAGTCTTTGTATCGGAGCTGGTATTGCTATGACAAGTTCGTTGGAACTGACCATCCGTCCCGCCCGCATGGCGGACCTTGCCCGCTGCGCCGCCATTGAGGCGGCCTGCTTCCCCCCGGAACAGGCCGCCGACGAGGCCGCCATCCGCGACCGCATCGCCGCCTATCCCCGCTATTTTTTGCTGGGTGAGGCGGACGGGACCATCGTGGGCTACGCCATGGGGCCCGTCATCGACCAGCCTGTTATTGCGGACGAGATGTTCGCCGACGCCGCCTGCCACGACAGCCATGGCCCCTACCAGTCCGTGTTCAGCCTGGCGGTCCACCCGGACTGCCAGCGCCGGGGCTATGGGCGGCAGCTGCTGAACGCGCTGATCGACCAGGCCCGCCGGGAGCGCCGCCGGGCGGTGACGCTCACCTGCCGGGCCCACAAGGTGGCCTACTATGAGAGCTTTGGGTTCCGGAATCAGGGCGTGTCTGCCTCTGTCCACGGCGGCGTGGTCTGGTACAACATGCTCCTCCCCTTATCTGAAGAGGAATAAAAGGGGGAGCTCGAGGGGGTACAGCCCGCCTCGAACAGGAT
Source organism: uncultured Oscillospiraceae bacterium (assembly GCA_902373635.1). Lineage (GTDB taxonomy): Bacteria > Bacillota > Clostridia > Oscillospirales > Oscillospiraceae > Pelethomonas. The sequence continues at coordinate 14,089 of CABKMV010000056.1, read as the reverse complement.
CAAATGCCCCGCAGCGCCTTGCAGGGCAAGGCTTGCGGCGAGCGCAGCGAGGACTTTTTGCCCCAAAGGGGCACGAAAGGAATGGCATTTTTGCAGGCTGTCAAAAAAGTCAGCGGACTTTTTCGGCAGCCTGAAGAGGGAGGGCCGGAACCCGGCCCTCCCTCTGCTCTATTCCGGTTTCTTCTTTTTCCACTGCTCCGCCGCTTCCAGCTGCTGCCGGGCCTCCTGGGGGGAGATGCCCTGGGCGATCATGGGGTATGGGTTCTCCATGCCGTTGGTCCGCTGGACCTCGTAGGTGCCATACTTATTGATGACATCATCGTCTCCGTCCGGCCAGCCCTCCTTTCGCTCCGGCGGCTGGCTGAGATGGTCTTTCCGCTCCAAATTTTTTCACCTCCCGGCTCTAGTATGCGCTGAGAGGCGGCAAAAAAACACAGCTTTCCGGACGGCGCGGCAGCCCTCATCGCTTCAGGGCATAGGCTCCCACCGTGGTGCCGGTATAGTACCAGGCCAAAATCTCCCGGTAGTCCATGCCGTCGGCGGCCAGCACATTGGCTCCGTACTGGCTCATCCCCACGCCGTGGCCGTAGCCGGTGACGGAGAAGCTGACTGTATCGCCGTCAAAGGCAATGGTAAAGCAGGCGCTGCGCAGGTCCAGGATGGTCCGCAGGCTGCTCCCGCTCACCGTCACGCCCCCCACCGTCAGGGACTTCACCGTACCGTTGGGCAGCTGCTGGATATTGGTGAACCAGTTGGAGGGGCTGCCGCCCAGATCCGCGTCCGGCAGCGCCTCCTGGAGCCTGGCTTTCAGCTCAGAGGCGGAAAAGCTGGCAATGGAGTGGTAGTTGGGCACGGTGTCCTCGTTTTCCGGAGACTGGACACTCTGGAGGTAGGGCAGACTGCTGCTCCACACGTCGGCGGCGTCCTGGGTCGTCCCCGCCGAGGAGGAGTGGAACACGGCCAGGATCGGCCTGCCCTCGTACAGGATGCACTCCCCGTCGGTGTCCGCCACCGCCGCGCGGATCTTTTCCTCATAGGCCGCTGCTTGCTCTCCCCATCCCTGGGCCGCCTCCTGGGCGCTCATGTACGCCTTGCAGCAGTTGATATCGTCACAGGCGTCCGCCTCCGGATGGTTGGCGCTGCCGCCGTTCTCTATTTTATAGAGCGTATAGGTCCTGGCGGCTACGGCCTGGGCCTTCAGGGCCTCCTGGGAGAAGGAGGCCGGCATCTCCGCCCGCACTACGCCCATCAGGTAAGTGCCCATATCCATCTCCTGCAGCTTCCCGTCGATGAGTACCCGCAGGGAGGCGGCGCTGTCCGTCTCCCCCAGTACCGGCGGCTGCGGAGGCTCCTCCTGCCCCTGCTCCTCCACAGGGCTCTGGACCGGCGGGTCCTCCTCCTCCGGCGTGGGTTCCCCCCAGAGCCACGGCAGGAAAAAGAGCAAAAAAATCAGGATCAGTGATAGTCCGACATGTTTTCCCATTGGTATATCCTCCCCTTCCCCCTCAGTCTATGAGGCGCTTGTCCAAAAAATGATGACAAACGGGTTTTGGGGTGGTATACTATTCCTTGAAAAAATTTCCCGTGAAGGGGTGCTGCTATGAATTTTGCCTGTTGGAAAAGAATCTGCCGGCTCTGGGGCGCCGGCCTGGTGCTCTTCGTTCTGCGCCTTATCCAGGACCGGACCGGCTTTGACCCGGACACCGGCCTGTCCCTGCCCTCTGTCCCCGGGGCGGCGCTGGTCATCCTTCTGGTTGCACTGGCGGTATTGGAGCTGGTATTGGCCCGGCGCCGGAGTAAGGAGAAGGTCTCTTTCGCGGACCAGTTTGCCCCGCCAGGAAAATCCATGACCGCCCTGGTGCTGGGGTGTATGCTCCTGGCGGCAGGCGGGATCCTTCTGGCGCTGGACGCTGTCATGAACGGGGATGGGATCGCCCCTCTGGTCACGGGGGCGCTGGCCCTGGCCTCCGCCGGTGGGCTGCTGCTTCTGACCCGGCGGCTGCGGGCAGGGGATGAGCTCACCGTGGCCCCCATCCTGCCGGCCATGTTCTTCGGCGTGTTCTGGGTGCTTGCCGTGTATCTTCCCCGGTCCAGCGACCCCGTGCTGGCCCGGTTCTATCTCCAGGTGCTGGCCGCAGCCATGGTGTCCTACGCCTTCTCCCAGCTGGCCGGCTTCCTCCGGGGGGAGAGCTGCGCCCGGACCTTCACGCCTGTGGCGGATCTGGCAGTCATGCTGTGCATCGCCGCCATGGCGGACGGCGGACGGGGCATGGTCCTGCTCTGCCTCGGCTGCGCCCTGGTGCTGACTGTATTTGTCCTGCTCCAGCGGGAGGACGTCTCCTCCCCGGGCCAGGCGGACAGCTGACATACCCGCGGTAACATCGCCAAAAGCCGTTATAACCGCAAGAGCGAGAGGGATCCCTCTCGCTCTTGCGGTTATGTTTTGGAAGATTGGATGAAAAGAAGTTATTGTCTCTTGCAAGTATTATCATAGCCGGGGGTTGTTACAAAAACCAGCGCGGGTTATTACAAAAGTATTAAATCTCAACCATTGATATAAATACTTTTTGCCGTATTCTGTCAACCTCTCATTTTTTGGAAAAAGCTGGTAAGAACCGCCCGGCACTCCTCCTCCAGGACGCCGCCCACCAGGGCGGGGCGGTTGGGAAAGTCCTCCATAAAGAGGTTCAGCACCCCGCCGCAGGCCCCCATGGCGCTGTCCCGTGCGCCGTAATAGACCCTCGGGATGCGGGCGTTGAGGATGGCCCCGGCGCACATGGGGCAGGGCTCCAGCGTGACATACAGCGTGCACTCCTCCAGCCGCCAGGAACCCAACGCCTCGTTGGCCTGCCGGATGGCCTCCAGCTCCGCGTGGGACAACGTGCTCTGTTTCTCCTCCCGGCGGTTGCGGCCCCGGCCCACCACCTGTCCTTCCTGGACGATGACGCAGCCCACGGGGACCTCCCCCGCCGCCGCGGCCTCCCTGGCCAGCTCCAGCGCCAGGCGCATATACGCCTCGTGCATCCCATTCCTCCCTCTTTTTTCTTCCTGGTTATAAAAACAGGAATATTTGTCCAAACTGTTCGTAGACTGGTAACTAAGGAGGGATCTTCCATGAAACGCATTTCCCCCATTCGCACCCGTTCTACGGACGCCCCCGCCCTGCTGGAATTGAAGACAAGCCTGCAGGACACCCAGAGCGCCCTGAACCACGCCTATGCCGCCTTTGACTACACCAGCGACCCTGAACTGACGGAGTCCTGCATCTTTGAGATCCGCGCCCTCCAGTCCCGGATGAACTACCTGGTGCGGCAGATCAAGGAGCTGGAGACCTGCGCCGCCACCGCCGTCACCGCCCAGGCGGGTGGGAGGAGCCGATGGACATAAAGACCATCCTCCTTCTGACCGGCGGGGCCCTGGCGCTGCTGGCCGTGGCCCTCCGTGTCTTCTCCACCCCTCTGAAGCTGATACTGAAGGTGGGGCTCAACACCCTGCTGGGGCTGCTTGCCCTGGCGCTTTTGAACGCCACCTCCGCCTTCACGGGCCTCAGCCTGGGTGTGAACCTGTTCAACGCCCTGGTGGTGGGGGTGCTGGGCGTGCCGGGGCTGGGGCTCCTGCTGCTGGCCCAGTGGGTGCTTACATAGAGGCCGGTTCCCGGAAGCGCAGCCTGGCGTTCAGCTTCCGCAGCCGCTCCGCGTCCGCCTTGACCACCTTCCGGTCATAGGTCAGAAGGCCGTTGACCTCCTCCTCCACATCACTGAGCTGGGTGTACACCGAGGCGGAGAGCTTCTGCTTCTCCATGTGGGGGACGATCTCCCCCTCAAACAGCTTGCAATAGGCGTCCATAAAGTCGCCTTCCGTGCGGTACATGCGGTAGCCAAATTCCTTTTCCGCAGCGGTGTGGCCAGCCACCGGCAGGCTGTATCCTCCGAACTCGGTCAGGGCCAGCGCCCGGCTGCCGTCGTGGCGCAGGCGCACGGGCCGGAAGTAGACATGCCTGCTCTTGAAGTCGCCGCCCCCCTGGTCGTGCCAGCCGCTGGCGTGGTCTACCAGCCGGGTGGGGTCCAGCTCCCACAGGATCTGGGCCATCTGCAGGCTGTCGAACTGGCCCCACCCCTCGTTGAAGGGCACCCACACCGCCAGGGACGGGGTGTTGTAGAGCAGCTCCACCGTGTCGTAGAGGTCCTGGACATACTGGTCCCGGCTGGCCTCATCCTCCCGGCCGAACCGGCGGTACTTGTCATCCCGCAGGTGGAACCCCAGAAAGGGCAGCACCTGGGTGGTCATGGGGCTGATGCGGCTGCCGCCGCTGACCAAGTCCTGCCACACGATCATGCCCAGCCTGTCGCAGTGGTAGTACCACCGCAGGGGTTCGATCTTGATGTGCTTGCGCAGCATGTTGAACCCCAGATCCTTCATCGTCTCAATGTCATAGACCATGGCCTCGTCGGCGGGTGCGGTGTACAGCCCGTCGCTCCAGTACCCCTGGTCCAGCACGCCGTTCATAAAGATGGGCTCGTTGTTGAGCGCCAGCACCCGCTTGCCGTCCAGCTCCGTGACGCTGAATTTCCGCATGGCGAAGTAGCTCTCCACGCCGTCCCCACCCGCCAGGGTGATCGTCACATCATACAGAAAGGGGTCCCGGGGGCTCCAGGGGCGGAAATGTTCGTCCATAATGAGGGAGCTGCCCGCGCCGTCCTCCACCGCCCAATCCTCGGCGATGACGCGGCCATTGCAGCGCACCACCACATTGGCGCCGGCGGGGTTCTTTGCCTTGATCTTCCAGTCCACCCGCCGCCTGTCGAAGTCGGGGGTAAAGGCGACGCTCTCCACATAGTTTTCCGGGACGGACTCCAGCCACACCGTCTGCCAGATGCCGCTCTGAGGCGTGTACCAGATGCCGCCGGGGGTAAAGCTCTGCTTGCCGTAGGCGTGGCGGCTTCGGGAGGTGGCGTCCGTCACGACCACGGTGAGGGTGTTCCTGCCCTGGGCCAGGCTGTCGGTGATGTCGCAGGTGAAGGGCAGGTAGCCTCCCTGGTGTTCCCCCACCAGCTCGCCGTTGACAAACACCCGGCACGCCTGGTCCACCGCCCCGAAGTGGAGCAGCACCCGGCCCACGTTGAAGCCCGGCTCCAGGGCAAAGCTCCGCTGATACCAGAGCGTATCCTCCGGCATCACCTGCCGGCCCACGCCGGAGAGCAGGCTCTCCGGGGAGAAGGGGACGATGATCTCCCCGTCAAAGGCGTCGGGGGCCTTGCCGTCTTTCCGGATGGCATACTGCCAGCGGCCGTTCAGGTTGAGATAGCTGTCCCGGCGCAGCTGAGGGCGTGGATACTCCGGCAGGGGATGGTCGCGGTCCAGGGCCTCTCCCCAGGGGGTAAACAGGGGCCGCAGCCGCCGGGCGGGCTTTGGCCGGCGGCGGTGGAGCAGCCACAGAGGAAGGGCGATGAGCACCAGCACCAGGGCGGAAGCCAGGAAGATCCCCGGCGTGGGGACCTCTTTCACCACGCCCAGCTCCTCATAGGTCCGCCCCGTATGCCCGATCACGGCAGAGCCGATGTAGGGTCCCGTCACCATGGGCAGCAGCACCTGAAACAGAATGCGGATGCCCTGGAACTGTCCCGCCTTGCCGTCCGGGGTGTTGTCCCGGATCAGGCCCTGCAGGCAGGCGGAGAGGACCATGCTGGCCCCCAGCATCACAGTGCCCGCCAGGATCACCGGCGCCATGGAACGGGTAAAGAACATCAGCGCCAGCCCCACAAAGGCCGCCACGGCGGCAGGCGCCGCCACAGCCAGCTTGCCCCGCCGGTCGATCACCCGGCCGAAGAGGACGCTGATCACGCTGGCTGCGATCAGCACCGCGCCCAGCACCAGGGCATAGTTGTCAATGCCCAGATATCGCTGGATATAGATGATCAGATAGGGCATATACACCTGCTGGCTGGCGGAGTAGACAGCCAGGGCCAGCAGGCTGAGATACAAAGCGGGGTTCGCCGCGGCCACCGAGGGCCGCAGGCCGTAGAAGATATTCCCCAGATAATTCCCCCCGGCAGGGCGCAGATCCGGCTTCTCCCGGATAAAGAAATACCCCAGCACGCCGCCCAGCATGGTAAGCGCGCCCACGATCAGGAAGAAGGTTTCCCACTTCCCCTGGGCAGTGAGGCCGTCCAGGGCGCCGAAAACCACCAGCATGGCGATCAGCGGCATGATGGCCAGTACCGCCTCTACCCGGCCCCTGTTGCCCTCGTCTGTCACGTCCGTGACCCAGGCGTTGAAGGCCGCGTCGTTGGCGCTGCTGCCGAAGAAGGTCATCACGCAGTCCAGCACGATGACGATGACCGCCGCCGTCTGTACGGCCCGTGCCGCGGGCATCAGCTGTTCCAGCCGCTCCACCTTCACCAGGGCAAAGGCCATGACGGAGAGGCCCCACAGCAGATAGCCCCCCACGATAAGGCCCTTCCGCTTCCCCAGCTTGTCCGACAGCGCCCCCATCGCGAGGGTCGTCACCGTAGCCACCACAGCGCTCCAGGCCACCATAGCCGCGATCATGCCCGTGTCACCGGTGATGGTGTTGTAGAGGAACACGTTGAAATACATGTTCTCGATGACCCACGCGATCTGGCCGATGAGCCCAAAGCTCAGCAGCGCCATCCAGGTGCGCCCGCCCAGCGGGCTCGTTTTTTTCTGTTTCATGGAGTGGACCTCCCTCTCCCGAAATTTTGGGGGAAACACTATATCTTGTATTATACGGCAGGGGGCTCTATCCCGCAAGTAGTGTTTGCCGGTAAATCATTTTCCCATGAAATTTTCATTCTCTGACAAAATTCTACAAATTCCTTGTGCTCCGGCAGCTATACTGACGACAGAGAGCGACAGATGCCGTCCCCTTTCCCCTCTCTCCGTCAGTGTTTGCAGGGCGCGGCGTCCGCCCGCTCTCCCGGCCCGGCCGGTATTTTAGAAAGGCCGATCTCTCCCCCAGCCAGCCCCGTCTGCGGGCGGACTGCGGAATGATCGGGGAAGGAGCTATGAATTACCAGAAAGAGTACGCGATCCTTGTGGGGCAGGTGGACCGGGCAGTCTATATCCTGGAGCAGTATGCGCCAAACGACCCCGCGGCCCGCAAGGCTGGACAAGTGCTTGTGTCCGCCCTGCGGGAAGCGGAGGAGCGCTATCTGGCGCAGCCGGAAACAGAGGCTGTATGACAGAACGTCCACGGAATGTGCGTGTGTGAACGGGGCGCTTCCCTATCTTAGGAGGAAGTGATCTGTACCATAGAGCGAGAGGGAGGGGGCCCGCGGGCCCTCTCCCTCTCGCCGACTCTCTACTCCTCCGCCGGGGCCGCCTTGGGGAAGCCCATGACGGAGGCAAATTCCTCCGCGGACATGCTCTCATGCTCCAGCAGGTACTCCGCCACCTGCTCCACCTGCTCCCGGTGCTCGTTCAGCACCGCCTCGCAGCGGTGGTAGCCGGTATCGATGATGGACTTGACCTCCTCGTCGATCTGGGCGGCCACCTCCTCCGAGTAGGTCTTGGTCTGGGCCATGCTGCGGCCGATAAACACCTCGTCGTGCCCGGAGTCGAAGCTGACCGCCCCCAGCCTCTCGCTCATGCCGTAGACCGTGACCATCTTGCGGGCCATGGCGCTGGCCCGCTGGATATCGTTGGAGGCGCCGGTGGAGATGTCGTCCAGAAACAGGGACTCCGCCACCCGGCCGCCCAGCAGCGCCGCGATCTCCTCCTCCATATACCGCTTGGAGTAGTAGCCCCGGTCCTCCCCCGGCAGGGAGATGGTCATACCGCCGGTCTGGCCACGGGGGACGATGGTAACGGAGTGGACTGGGTCCACGCTCTCCAGGCAGTGGTGCATGACGGCGTGGCCCGCCTCGTGGTAGGCGGTGAGCCGCCGCTCGTGCTGGGGCACCACCCGGCTCTTCTTCTCCGGGCCGGCGATGACCTTGATCACCGCCTCCTGGAGGCTCTCCATCGTGATGAGCTTCTGCCCCTTCCTGGCGGAGAGAAGGGCGCCCTCGTTGATGACGTTCTCCAGGTCCGCCCCGGTGAAGCCGGGCGTGGACTGGGCCAGCACCCGCAGATCTACGTCCTCCGCCAGGGGCTTGTTCCGGGCGTGGACCTTCAATATCTCCTCCCGGCCCTTCAGGTCGGGCCGGCCCACGTAGACCTGCCGGTCGAACCGGCCGGGACGCAGCAGGGCGGGATCCAGGATATCCGCACGGTTGGTGGCCGCCAGGACCACCACCCCCTCGTTGCTGGTAAAGCCGTCCATCTCCACCAGCAGCTGGTTCAGGGTCTGCTCCCTCTCGTCGTGGCCGCCGCCCAGGCCAGCGCCTCTCTGCCGGCCCACGGCGTCGATCTCGTCGATGAACACCACGGCGGGAGCCACCTTCTTGGCCTCCTCAAAGAGGTCCCGTACACGGCTGGCGCCCACGCCCACATACAGCTCCACAAAGTCGGAACCGGAGATGGACAGAAACTGGACCCCGGCCTCCCCGGCCACGGCCTTGGCCAGCAAGGTCTTGCCGGTGCCCGGAGGGCCCACCAGCAGCACGCCCTTGGGGATGCGCGCTCCCAGCTCCAGATACTTCTGGGGGTTCTGGAGGAACCCCACGATCTCCCGCAGCTCCTCCTTCTCCTCATCCGCGCCGGCAACATCAGAGAAGCTCACCTTCTTTTCGCTGTCGGAGCCGAAGCGGATCTTGGCCCGGCCAAAACGCTTGCCCTGGTCGATCCCGCCGCCCCCCTGGGCCCTGGCCATCATATACTGCCAGAGCAGGAAGAGGCCGCCGATAAGCAGCACATACAGCAATATCTCGCTCCACCAGGGAGGCGTGTAAACCGGGGCATAGTCATAGTCCGCCAGTACGCCCCTGTCCTTCTGATCCTGGATCAGTCCTCCCAGCTCCTCCCGGAAGCTCTCCACACTGCCCAGCTCGTTGTAGACTACCGTTCCGTCCTTCAGATTCAGATACAGGCTGTCCCCGTCCTGTACATAGAAGCTCTCCACCTGCTCCCGGCGGAACAGATCCTCCACCTGGGCATAGGTGACGGCGGGGGCCCTGTTGCTGCCGGAAAGGGCGTAGTATGCCACCAGCAGCAGTAAAATTGGGATGAGGTACAGCCCCATACCGGGGCGCTTTGTCTGTTTGGTCAAAAGGTTCCCTCCTTTTTTGCCGCCCGCTGGCGGCGGATCTTGTGGGGCGCTGCCCCGAAGCCCTGGTTTTTGCGGGGCCTCCGGCCCCAAGCCTTTCCGGGCCTGCCCGGACTATGTCCGGTTTTGGGGCGGGGCCTCCGGCCCCGAACCCCGGGGTACTTTTTGCCCGTGCAAAAAGTACCCAAAAACACGCCAGCCTGCGGCTGGAGCCCTTTGATAATGATATGATAAGGGCGCAACGGCAAGGAGTGGTCTTGTCTCCTGATAGTGCATCCTGCGGCGCCGCTGGTCAGAAGCGTCTATCCCTTCGCCGGGCCCTTTGGGCCTACCACTCCTTGGGTTTGGGTTCTCGTCGTTTGATCCATATGAAATGTGGTGCGATATCCGCCCTGACCCTTCTGTTCCGCCGCAGTTCTTGACACAGAAAAACAGATGGCTCTATCCCATTAACAGGCCGACAGGCGAAGTCGGTCGAGCAACCCGCCACAGATTAGATGCCCGTAGGACTTGTCATTCGGCGGCTGGATGTTATCAGGACAACACCCAACCCGATGAGGCAAGGGATTCCAAAACCGTAGGTTTTGGCGATCTTTTGGTTACTTTTCAATCGATTGAAAAGTAACCCGGGGCGCGGGGCGGGTAGCCCCGGGAAGAACAAGGTCCGGGCCGGCCAGGCCCACATAAACCAGGGTGTGGGCCGGGCAGGCCCACATGAGGGTAGGCCGGCAAATTATTATTTCCCGCTGTATACTTCCGGCTTCAGCACCCCGATGTAGGGCAAGTTCCGGTACTTCTGGCAGTAGTCCAGGCCGTAACCCACCACAAACTCGTCGGGCACGACAAAACCCACATAGTCGGCGGTGATGACCTTGGTCCGGCGGCTGGGCTTGTCCAGCAGGGTGCAGATGGTGACGGACGCCGCCCCCTTGGTGATAAAATACTGCTTGAGGAAGCTGAGGGTGTTGCCGCTGTCCAGGATATCCTCAATGACCACCAGATGGCGGCCAGTGATATCCTGCTGGATATCGTGGGTGATCTGCACCGCGCCGGAGCTGCTGAAGGCGTTGCCGTAGGAAGACACGGCGATAAACTCCACGTCGCTCTTCACCTGGCAGGCCCGCACGATGTCCGCCATAAAGATGAAGGCGCCCCGCAGCACGCTGACGAACAGCGGATCCCTCCCCTTCAGGTCCTCGTACATCTCCGCGCCCAACTCCTTGATCCTCCGGGCGATCTCCTCCTCGGAGTACAATACCTTCAAAATATCCTGATCCATCATACCCATTTTTCTCTCTCCTTTACTCATATTCGCACGGATCCTCAGATGGATTATTTTCTTCCCCGCTCTGGGAGAAAAGCTCTGCCACGATCTCCCCGGCGGCGGGCAGATACTCATAGGGGACAAAAAACTCGTACCTCTCATGATAGCCGCCCAGGGTCTTCGTCAGCCCCGCGCCATACACCGGCCGCTTCATGTGGGGGATCCTCCTCTGGTTCAGGACATCCTCCAGCACCCCGGCCCAAAGCATCTGCTGCTCTGTCAGATAGCAGGGGTCCTCCGGCAGGATCACCCCCAACTTCTCCGCGCCGCAGTTGGGGCAGGTATCCCCCTCACAGGGGATTTTGCACCGCTTACAGTAGCAGGTCATCTCCGCCCTCCTTTCTCTCCAGCGTCACCACCAGCCGGCGCGCGCCGGGCCGGGGCCGGAACTCCCAGTCCACCGCCACGCCGAACACCGCCACGGGACGCCCCTCCAGATACAGGGCGGGATGCTCCTCCCGTTTCTCCACCGGGACGCCCCGGTCTGCAAAGAGCCGCTTGATGGTGCGGCTGCCGTTCTCCACGGCGAGGCGGCCGGCGCCGTCCCAGGCCGCGATGGTCAGCGGCCCCGCCGCACGCTTCGCGTCCAGGGTCACAGCGTCCGCCGTTTCCGGCGGCTCCTCTGTCGTTTCCCACAGCCGGACCCCATAGGGCCCCCACTCTTGCCGCCCAGAGGACAGCTTCAGTGGCTCCAGAGCCGGCTTCTTGTATCGCAAAGTCAGCTTGTGGGGCTTTCGCACAGCGCAAAGCCCTCCCGGCAGGTCCATGTATCCCCCGCTGCCCAGGGCCAGGACCGCCTCGGTCTGCGCGGCGGTCAGTTCCGTCCCCAGACGGCGGGCCATGGTCCGGACCAGCCGGCGGCGCAGGGCCTCGTCCTGGCCCAGCAGCACGGTCGCCGGAACCGTCACAGCCCCCTGCTCCACAGGGGGCAGCAGGGCCTCCGCCTCCCGGCGCAGATGTTCGTCCTCCACACGCAGCAGCCCGCAGGCGCCGGCGATACGGCTGGCGCAGCCCGGTGAGAGGTCCTCCAGCAGAGGCAGCACCTCCAGCCGCAGGCGGTTGCGGGTATAGGCCGGGTCCGCGTTCGTCTCATCCTCCACATAGGGGATGCTGTTTTCCCTTACATAGCCGTTGATGGCCTCCCGGCTCATTTCCAGCAGGGGCCGCACGATCCGCCCCCGCACCGGCGCTATGCCGGTCAGTCCGTGGAGCCCCGTCCCCCGCAGCAGGTGGAGCAGCACCGTCTCGGCGTTGTCCTCCCTGTGGTGGGCGGTAGCGATCCGGGCCGCCCCGGCCCGGTCGGCCGTCTCCTCCAGGAACCGGTAGCGGAGGATCCGGGCCGCCTCCTCCAGGGACCGGCCCTCCTCCTTTGCAAAAGCGGCCACATCGCCCCGGCCGCAGAAGAAGGGGATCCCCCTCTCCCCGCACCAGGCCCGGACAAACGCCTCATCCCGGCCCGCCGCGGGCCGGAGCTGGTGGTTATAGTGGGCCGCGGCCACCGAGAACCCTCCCCGGCCGGACATGGCACACAGCAGATGGAGCAGGGCCATGGAGTCCCGCCCGCCGGAGACGGCGCACAATACCAGAGCCCCCTCCGGCAGCATATCCCATTGTCGGCAAAAGGCCTCGACCTCTTTCATCGCTCTTCCCCGCGGGTGCGGCAAAGCCCTACATCCCGCGCTTTTGCTCCTCTTCCCGCTGTTTTTCCATTTCCACCCAGAACCGGTACTTCCTGTTCAGGCGGTAGGATATCACACCGCTGCCGACCACCCAGAGCGCCACTACAACGACAGACGCCCACTGGGGCGGATTGGGAAACAGCAAAGACAGCAGCGCCGGGATCATAGCGGCGGCCAGATAGACCAGCCATGTGATCTCCTGGCCCACATAGTCCCGCCGCCTGGCGCACACCCGTATCCGCCATGCCAGAAAGGCCAGCAGCAAAAGCCATATCGCGATCCCTGTAATCCAAGCTTCCATCCTTGTCTTCCCTTTCCTGAGAAATAAAGCATGCTACTCCTCGTCAAAGCGCATCTCCACAGTGGCGAAGGTGGTGTACTCCGGCATGAAGCGCAGTGGCACCTTCCCTGTCTCGCCGTGGCGGTTCTTGGCCACGATGCACTCGGCGATGTTCTTGTTTTCGGTTTCTTCCTTGTAGTAGTCCTCCCGGTAGAGGAACATAACGATATCCGCGTCCTGCTCAATGGCCCCGGATTCCCGCAGGTCGGAGAGCATGGGGCGCTTGTCCTCCCGCTTCTCGTTGGCGCGGCTGAGCTGGCTGAGGCACAGCACCGGCACGTTCAGCTCCTTGGCCATGATCTTCAGCATGCGGGAGATATCGCTGACCGCCTGCTGGCGGCTCTCCCCGGCGTAGCTCTTGCCGCCGGAGGAGGTCATCAGCTGGAGATAGTCGATGACCACCAACCCCAGATTCTCGATCCGCCGGCACTTGGCGTTCATATCCGCCACCGTCAGCAGGGGGTTGTCGTCAATGCGGATGTCTGTCTGCTTCAGCGTCCGGGCGGCCTGGGTCAGCTTGCCCCAGTCCGTGGCGCTGAGGCGGCCTGTGGTCAGCCGGGTGTTCTCCACCAGCCCCTCTGAGGAGAGGAAGCGGGTGACAAGCTGTTCCTTGCTCATCTCTAAGGAGAATACCGCCACCGTCTTGCCGCTGCTCTTGGCCGCATTCAGGGCGATATTCAGGGCGAAGGAGGTCTTGCCCATGGCCGGGCGGGCCGCCAGCAGGATCAGGTCGGACTTATTCAGGCCGTGTATCTTCTGATCCACGGCGGAAAACCCGCTGGGGATCCCCGGCAGCCCCGTCTTCCCAGCGGCCAGTTCGTTGATCTGGGCCAGCACCTTGGCCAGCACCTGGCCCACGGGCACCATGTCCTGGGAGCTGCGGCCCCGGCGGATGGCATAGATCTTCTGCTCGCCGGCCTCCAGGATGTCGCCGGCCTCGCCGACCCCCTCCTGCACCATGCCCAGGATATCCCCGGCGGCCTTGGCGAGCCCACGCAGCAGGGCCTTGTCCCGGATGATGGCTACATACTCCATGACGTTGGCGCTGGTGGGCGTCACCTCCATCAGCTGTACCAGATAGTCCCGGGTCGTCCGCTCGTCGTAGGTGCCGCTTTTCTGCATCTCCTCCGCCACCGTGATCCCATCCACCGGCCTGGAGTAGCTGAACATGGTATAGATCGTCTCAAAGATCTCCCTGTTCTGCTGGACATAGAAATCCTCCGGCTGCAGCTTGTCCATCACGTCCTTGATGCAGTCGGCGTCAATGAGCATGGCGCCCAGGACCGCCTGTTCCGCCTCCAGGGAGTGGGGCATCTGACGGGAGAGAAGTTCATCCATTTCAGCACCTTCTTTCTTTGCCGCCGCCTCCGGCGGCGGGGGTTCGTGGGCCGCCAGGCCCACACCCGGTTCTTCCCGGGGCCGCGCGCCCCGGACCCGGCTTTTATGCGGGGCTACCCGCCCCACCCGGTTCTTCCCGGGGCTACGCGCCCCGGACCCTGTCTTTCGTGGGCCTCCCCGGCCCACGCCCGGCCTACTTTCCCCACGGCGGGAAAGTAGGCAAAGGGCCGCTTAAACCTACG
>CABKMV010000055.1 GCA_902373635.1 uncultured Oscillospiraceae bacterium | reverse complement strand
GAAAAACGATTCCATTTCTTTTCGCCGTCTCCGGACGGCGAAACTCTGCGAGGCTTCTTGGACGGCCTGTCGGGGAGGGTGCGCCCCGGGGCCGGAGACGGACGATCCGCCTCCGCTTTGTCTCGATTTTTGGATGAAACGGGGTGAGATGCGGGGGAATACCTTGCTTTCTTGGAAATTGTCAGGTATAATAAAATAAGTTATCCTGTTCACGGGCTGGGCGGTCCGAAACTATGAGAGAAAGTAGGTGGCGGCATGGAGACTTCTCCGCAGTATGTGATAGAGATGAATCACATTACCAAGGAGTTCCCGGGGATCAAGGCAAATGACGACATCACCCTACAGCTGAAAAAGGGTGAGATCCACGCCCTCCTGGGGGAGAACGGCGCGGGAAAGAGCACGCTCATGAGCGTGCTGTTCGGCCTGTATCAGCCGGAGGAGGGCGAGATCCGGAAAAACGGCCAGGTAGTACATATCGACAACCCCAATCAGGCCACTGCTCTGGGCATCGGTATGGTCCACCAGCACTTCAAGCTGGTGGAGGTATTCACGGTGCTGGACAACATCATCCTGGGGGCGGAGACGACCAAGATGGGCTTCCTGCAGAAGAAGGAGGCCCGGAAAAAGGTGAGCGAGCTCTCCGAGAAGTACGGCCTGAAGGTGGACCTCGACGCCAAGGTGGAGGATATCACCGTTGGCATGCAGCAGCGGGTGGAGATATTGAAGATGCTGTACCGGGATAATGAGATCCTCATCTTCGACGAGCCCACCGCTGTTCTGACGCCCCAGGAGATCGATGAGCTGATGGCCACTATGAAGGGATTCGCCAAGGAGGGAAAGTCCATCCTGTTCATTTCCCACAAGCTCAACGAGATCATGGCGGTGGCGGACCGGGTCACAGTCCTGCGCAAGGGCAAATATGTGGGCACCGTGGAGACGAAGGATACGGACAAGCAGTCCCTGTCCAACATGATGGTTGGGCGGCCGGTGCAGCTGGAGGTAAGCAAGGGCCCCGCCAAGCCCGGCGAAACGGTGCTGCAGGTCAGGGGCTTCACCGTTCCCTCCAAGGGGCACAAGCGCAACGCGGTCAACAATGTTTCCTTTGATGTGCGCGCCGGTGAGATCGTATGCATCGCCGGTATCGACGGCAACGGCCAGACGGAGCTGATCCACGGCCTGACCGGCCTGGAAAAGGGTTCCGGCGGCTCCATTACCCTGTGCGGGCGCAATATCGCCCACGCATCCATCCGCCAGCGGGGGGAGAATATGAGCCACATCCCGGAAGACCGGCACAAGCACGGCCTGGTGCTGGACTTCACCCTGGAACAGAATATGGTGCTCCAGCGGTTCCGGGAGCGGCAGTTCCAGCACGGCGGCTTTATTGACCGGGGCGCGGTGCGCGCCTACACGGACAAGCTGATCGAACAGTACGACGTGCGGTCCGGCCAGGGCGCGGTGACGATTGCCCGCAGCATGTCCGGCGGCAACCAGCAGAAGGCCATCATCGCCCGGGAGCTGGACCGGGAAAAGCCGCTGATCGTGGCTGTCCAGCCCACCCGCGGCCTGGACGTGGGCGCCATTGAGTACATCCACAGCCAGCTGGTGGCGGAACGCGACAAGGGCAGGGCGATCCTGCTTGTGAGCCTGGAGCTGGATGAGGTGATGAGCCTGAGCGACCGGATCCTGGTGATGTACGAGGGCGAGATCGTGGGCGAGCTGGATCCCAAGGCGACCACTGTCCAGGAGCTGGGCCTCTACATGTCCGGAGCAAAGCGCAATGTGAAGGGAGGAGAAACCGCGTGAAAGAGAAACTATCGACCCTTTACGGCAAGGACGGGACGAAAAAGGTGCTGGCCTCTCTGATCTCCATCCTGGTGGGCCTGGTGGTAGGCGCTCTGGTGGTGGTCCTGGTGGGCCTGAGCAAGAGCAATATCAGCATGTCCGGCATGTGGGACGGCGTGCAGCTGATCTTTGCCGGGATCTTCAGCACTGGCCGGGACGCCTCCGGCGCTCTGAGCTGGGGCTATAACGCCCAGTCCCTGGGCAATATGCTGTTCCGGGCCACCCCCCTGATCATGACGGGGCTGAGCGTGGCGGTGGCGTTTAAGACGGGCCTTTTCAACATTGGCGCGCCCGGTCAGTATCTGATGGGGACCCTGGCCACGCTGATGATCGCCCTGGGCATCCCCTCTGAGACGGTGCCCGCCGCAGTCATCTGGATCCTGGCCTTCCTGGGCGGCTGCCTGGCCGGCGCCCTGTGGGGCGCGATCCCCGGTATGCTCAAGTCTTTTTTGAATATCAACGAGGTCCTGGCCTGCATCATGACCAACTGGCTGGCGGCCAATATCGTCACCTGGGCCTTTGACGTGAGCAACTTTAAGAACATGGTGGAAAACACCAAGTCCGGCTATATCTATAAGACCTCCTATAACGGCGTGGCTACCCCCAAGCTGGGGCTGGACAAGCTGTTCCCGGGCTCCCAGGTCAATGCCGGTATCCTCATTGCCGCGGTCATTGCCGTGGCCATGTACATCCTGATGAACAAGACGACCCTGGGCTATGAGCTGAAGGCCTGCGGCAGCAACCGCCACGCGGCCCACTACGCCGGCATCAACGACAAGCGCAACATCGTGCTGTCCATGGCCATCGCCGGCGCTCTGGCTGCCGGCGGCGCGGCGCTGTACTGGCTCAGCGGCAATACGGAGTTTTACTGGAGCACCTATCAGTCCCTGCCGGCCACCGGCTTCAACGGCATCCCCGTGGCGTTGCTGGCGGTGAATAACCCCATCGCCGTGATCTTCACCGCCATTTTTATGGCCATGCTGGATATTGTGGGACTGCAGCTCACCGGCCTGACCGCCTATAACGAGTATATTACCGACGTCATCATCTCTGTCATCGTGTACCTCAGCGCGTTCTCCCTGGTGATCCGTATGATGCTCACCGGCCGCAAGAAGAAGGCGGCGGCGCAGCCCGTCCCGGCGGTCCCCGCGGAGCCGCTCCCGGATGAGCCGGACATCCCTGAAGCTGAGGCAGAGGAGAAAGGAGGCGTGGAGAAATGACGTTTCTCATTCAACAAACGCTGCTTTACGCAGTCCCGCTGATGATCGTTGCCCTGGCGGGCGTGTTCGCCGAGCGCAGCGGTATCATCAATCTGGCCCTGGAGGGCATTATGATCTTTGGCGCCTTTGTGGGCGTGTACTTTGTCCGCCTGATGCAGGGCCTGGACCTGTTCCTGAACGCGGCCCAGTCCGGAGACTGGGTGACGCTGCAGCTGCTGGAGCTGCTGGCCATGCTGGTGGCGGCGGCCCTGGGAGCGGTCTTCTCCCTGCTGCTCAGCTTCGCCTCCATCAACCTGCGGGCGGATCAGACCATCGGCGGCACCGCCCTGAACCTGATGGCCCCTGCCCTGGTGCTGTTCCTGATCCGCATCCTGGCCAACCAGAACACCCTGCAGATGGCCACCGGCGGCGCGGCAAGCTGGTTCATGATCAAAAAGTCCACCCTTGGCATTGACAAGGACGCGGATATCGGCTTTTTGGGGGAGATGTTCCTGAATAAGGTGTACCTGGCCACCTATATCTGCATCCTCCTCTTTGTGATCCTGTCGATCATCCTGTACAAGACGCGCTTCGGCCTGCGGCTGCGCTCCTGCGGCGAGAATCCCCAGGCGGCAGACTCTTTGGGCATCAACGTCTACAAGATGCGCTACGCCGGCACCACGATCTCCGGCGCCCTGGCGGGTATGGGCGGCTTCGTATACGCGCTGACCACGGCCAACTGCACCGCCAACGGCGACGTGGCCGGCTTCGGCTTCCTGGCCCTGGCGGTCATGATCTTCGGCAACTGGAAGCCGCTGAACATCGCGGGCGCATCCTTGCTGTTCGGCCTGTTCAAGTGCATTGCCGCGGCCTATGCCAGCATTGATATCAACGGCGACGGCGTGTACCTCCTCAACGAGATCGGCATCAGCTCCCATCTGTACCGGATGCTGCCCTATCTCATCACCCTGATCGTCCTGGCCTTCACCTCCAAGAAATCCCGGGCGCCCAAGGCGGAGGGCATCCCTTACGACAAGGGCCAGCGGTAGCGGAGGGGACCGGCCGCTTCCTGAAAAAATGTATGAAGGTACATGCTGGAAGATCGTTTTTGCGCATGGCGGAGGCAATGTGCTATGGCGGCTTGGCTGCCTATCGTACTTTTGGCAGCGTCTCGTGCAGACTATTTGGTTTAGTAACGAAAGAATGGTTGAGTAAATTGGCATTTTCTGCGCTTATTCCTGGGTGTATGATGACGGTTGTAGGGGGAGGATGAAAAGGGCGTCTTTATCGTTGCCCGAAATGAGGCGCCCCTCTTTTGGATCGCGGACGATTTTCTGAGGTCCCTCCTCAGAGCTGTGACAGCTGTGGCATGAAGATTGATATCGTCATTGATGACGGAAAAAATTGACAGGAAAATATGATAGTTAAGAAATCGGAGGAGTGATGATCATCATTCCTCCGATTTCTTAATAACAGCTTATGCGTCACGCATACCACAAACGGGTAAAGCAATTTTCCCCGGCGGATCCGCGCCATGGTCCGTCTAAATTTTCTTTACAGATAAGAATATCCGCATTTTTTATGGTATACTTTCTTTGTTCAAATGTTTAAGCAGAAGGGAGGAGGCTTTTTGCAAAATACAGCGCAGGACATCGAGCGGATCAAGGGAAAATTCCAGGCATGCCAAAGGATCTTTGCGGCCCTCGGTGATGAGACGCGCCAATACCTGGTGTGTATGCTGCTTGGCTGTGAATGTAGCGGAAGCCGCGTGGTGGATATAGCGGAAAAGACGAATCTGTCCCGGCCGGCCATTTCGCACCACATACAGATCCTGAAAAATGCGGGCATCGTAAAAGCACGCAAGGAAGGCACCTTGATCTATTATTATTTGGACCCGGACGACAGTGAGATCCAAAAGATCATCGACCTGTTTTCTGACATCCAGCAGATCATGAAAAATGTCCCTGACCGAAGCGGCGAGGAATCATTTTTCATATAAAAATGATAAAATTTATTTTATGGAGGTAAAGAATCATGGAGTTGATGGACGCGATCAGGGAGCGGCATTCAGTCCGTTCTTACCACGAAAAGGCAATAGAGGGCAGCGTAAGACAGGAACTGCTGTCTTACATTGAGCAATGCAACAGGGAAAGCGGGCTGCACATGCAGCTTGTGATGGATGAGCCGCAGGCGTTTGACGGATTTATGGCGCATTATGGGAAATTTTCCGGCGTTACGAATTACATCGCCGTGATCGGCAAAAAGGGCGGCGGAACAGAAGAGCTCTGCGGCTATTATGGGGAGAAGGTCGTCCTGAAAGCCCAGCAGCTGGGGCTGAACACCTGCTGGGTGGCATTGACGTACAGCAAAATCAAAACCGCCTTCCAGGTGGGCGGCGATGAGAAATTATACATTGTGATCGCGATCGGCTATGGGAAAACAAAAGGGGTCGAGCACAAGATGAAACAGCCGGAAGAGGTGATGAAGGCAGACGCCCCCCTGCCGGAGTGGTTCCAAAGGGGGATCGACGCGGCCCTGCTCGCCCCCACGGCAATGAACCAGCAGAAATTTTTATTCACGCTGAAGGGGAACACAGTTACCGCAAAAGCAGGGATCGGATTCTACACCAAGATCGACTTGGGGATCGCAAAATACCATTTTGAAATAGGCGCCGGAACGGAAAACTTCAACTGGGGATAACCAAGGAGGTCCGGGAAGTTTGCCCGGCTGATTTGGTCGTGGGCCGGCGGCCGATCCAGACTGCGGCATGTGCCGATTGAGGCAGGAAACAAGTGCGCATAAGAATGACAGCGGCAAGGGGCGTTGGCGCCTTTGCCGCTGTCGTTCAAACAAATAGTTGACAAATTCCACTAAATAGGCTACAATACTAGTGGAATAAATCCACTATTCAGAAAGGGGCGGAGGGATGGACTACAGCAAGGTCGTGGAGAAAGTAAGGGAATTTAACCGCTTTTATATGCCGACGATGAAGCTCCTCGGCAATCAGTATCTCGGCTCGGAATATTCCGTAACAGAAGCAAGAGTCTTTTTCGAGATCCACGAAAGAGAGGGGTGCAATGCCGCCCATATTGCTGCGGTGATGAATATTGACAAAAGCTACCTGAGTAAAATCCTTGCCGGCCATGAAAAGGCTGGCTATCTCCGGCGGGAGCCGTCTGCCAGAGACCGGAGGTCATATGATTTATACCTCACGGAAAAGGGGAAAGCCCGGGCAGAGGAACTGATACAGAAATCAAACGACGAGATAAAGGCGATCCTGGGATACCTTTCAGAGGGGGAGCGGCTCCAGCTGGCCCAGGCATTGGATACGATCATGGCAGTATTGCAAAAAGGAGAGGGCAGAGATGAAAATCGTTCCGTATGACCCAAAATATAAAGCTGCTTTCATTGAGATGAATCAGATGTGGATCTCTGAGATGTTTTCCATTGAGGAGGAAGACATAAGGGAACTGGGCAGCATAGAAGAGTATATCGACCGAGGCGGGCAGGTGTTTTTTGCGCTCGGCGAGAGGGAAGATGTCATGGCCTGCTGCATGATAGCGCCCAGAGAAGACGGCGACTGGGAGATCATGAAGTTCGCGGCAAAGGGGATGTACACAGGGACCGGGGCCGGAAGCGCCTGTTTGAAGGCATGTATCGACTACGCGGAAGAAAAGCGGGTCAAGAGGATCGTCATTGTATCCAACCGCAAATGCGCGCAGGCGGTCCATCTATACAGGAAATTCGGCTTTGCCGAAATACCGGTTGATAAAAAGAAGTTCCCATTTGATAGAGGGGATATCGCGTTTGAGAAAGTCCTGTGACCTGCCATTGGGAGAGCAGGGAAACCGGGCCGGCCGCCATTGGCGGCCGGCCCGGTTTTTCAGAAAAGACTGAGCTGCTGGGCGGGCCGCTCCCGCCGCCCGGCATGTTCCCGGATCACGCTCTCCGGAAGATCCTCCAGGAAGGGGGAGGGCTCGGGGGCGGTGGTGAGGATCAGCTCCTCCCTGGCCCGGGTCATGCCCACATACAGCAGCCGCCGCTCCTCTTCCAGGTCGGCGGGCCGGCCTTGGGCCTCCAGAGGGATGGTCCCGGCCTTTACCCCGGCCACGAATACCGCCGGGAACTCCAGCCCCTTGGCGGCGTGGAGCGTCATGAGCCGCACCGCCCCGGACTCCCAGCCCCTGCCGGCGGCCCGGCACAGGTCCGGCTCCTGGCCCAGGGTCAGAGCGTCCCACAGCGCTTCAAAGCTGGGATGGAATACCGCTGTGTTCCGCAGGCGCTCCAGTGCCGGGGTATTGCCGTATTGCTCCGCCCACCGTTCCACCAGCTTCCAGGGCTTTTCTTTTTTGACCAGGGGCAGCCACTGCGCCGCCCGGTCCAGCCAGAGCTCCAGGTGGCCATAGCCCCGGACGACGTCCTGCAACGCCTCCGGATCAAAGGCGTCCAGCTTCCCGCAGGCGTCCTGGGCCTTTTGCACCAGATCCGCAGGGCAGTCCCACAGCAGGCGCAGGCCAGTCTCCACCGCCGCCCGGTCCCGGGGCTCTGTCAGTGTCCGGAAGAAGGCCAGCAGGCCCCGTACTTCGTCGGCGTCTAAAAATTCCTCCCGGCCGCTGACCACGCAGGGGATATCGTCGTGCCGCAGGCATTTTTCCACCAGTTCCAGCTGGCGGTGGGTGCGGCAGAGCACCGCAATGTCGGAGAAAGCCCGGACCTCCCGCTCGTGGCCCAGCTTCTGGGCCTCCAGCATGTCCACGCCGCCGGTCATGCGGCCGATCTCCTTGGCGATGAACACAGCCTCCGCAAAGTCGTCGGCTGCCTGTACCAGCCGCACAGCCATTCCGGCAGGACGGCGGGGAGTCAAAGAGCGGGGCCCGCCGGGGTTCCTCTCGATGATGGGCAGAGCGGCCTGGAGCACCTCCGGTGCTGAGCGGTAGTTTTCCGCCAGGCGGATGGTCCGCAGATCCGGCACATCCTCCGCCAGGCGCTGGAAGCAGCGGCCCGTGGCCCCGCGGAAGCCGTAGATGGACTGGTCCGGGTCGCCGATGACAAAGAGGCTCTTCCTGCCCCGGCTCCAGGCGCGGACCAGGTCATACTGCATGTCGTTGATATCCTGGAACTCATCCACCAGCAGGTGGCGGAAGCCCTTCTGCCCCGCGGTGTCCAGATTAAGAGCCTCTGCGAGTAAGTCGTCGAAGTCCAGCGCGCCCAGTTCCCGCAGCCGGGCGCAGTACCCCTCGTACAGGTCCCCGTTCAGCCCCGCTTCCTCCAGCGTCCCGCCGTTCTTCACCCGGGACACCGCCTGAAGCAGGCTCCGGGGGCTCTTTTTGCTGCCCTGGGCCTGGAGCACATCCCGGGCCGCCTCCAGGGCCTCCCCCTGGCCAATGAGCCGCACATCCCCCAGCAGCTCCAGACAGATGGCGTGGAAGGTGCCGATGCGCAGCTTGCCCGCCGCCCGCTTGCCGCCCAGACGGGCCTCCAGCCGCTGACGCATCTCTGCGGCGGCCTGGTTTGTGAAGGTGACGGCTGTGATCTCGTCTGGCTTCACCCCCCGCTCCTCCACAAGATAGGCGATGCGGGACACCAGGGTCTTGGTCTTGCCGGTGCCCGGCCCCGCTGCCACCGCCACCACCGGCTCTGTGGCCGTGACGGCGGCCAGCTGCTCCGGGTTGAGCTGCTCCGTTGGAGCGCTCTCAGCGGGTTCGGCCTGAGGAGGGACCGCCTTTTTCAGCGCCCGCTTTTTCGGGGGCTTTTTTATCTCCGGCTCTCCGCCGAACAGGGAAAACTGGCCGCTCAGCCGCTCGATCTCCGCCGGTGACAGCAGGGAGATGACGCCGTACTCCCCGTCAAACCCGGCCCGGCGCTCCACCTGGCCCAGACGCAGGCGGCGGATGCCCTCGGCTACGCAGGGACCGGCCACCCGCTCGATGTCCCCGGTGGGGACTTCCCGCAGGATGCGGAACTCCGGCCCCAGCTCCCGGAGCATTTTTTCATACAGCTCCATGGTCTTCTTTCCCGCCGCTGAGCCGCCGGTGGAGGCGGCGATGACCTCGGGGAGGGGGGCCAGGCTCTCAAAGGGCTTGGCCCCTTCCGGACGGAAGCCCGCCGGGCGGTCGGAGAGCTTCTCCACCCGGTGCTCCACGCCGATGGTCAGCTTCCTGCCGCACACCGGGCACAGCCCGCCCCGCTCCATGGTCTCCGCGGGGGTCAGGCACACGCCGCAGCTCCGGTGGCCGTCCAGGTGGTATTTGCCCTCCTCGGGGAAAAACTCCACCGTCCCCAAAAAGTTCTCCCCAGTGCGGATGGCCTGGACCAGCTCCGAATAGGTCCTTCCGGTGTCCAGCAGGTTGGCCTCCCGGCCCAGCTTGGCCGGGGAGTGGGCGTCGGAATTGGACACCAGGGTCAGCCCGTCCAGCTGGGACACCCGCCAGTTCATGGGCGGGTCGGAGGACAGCCCCGTTTCCACCGCGTGGATGTGGCTCGTCAGGTCGCCGAAGCAGGCCTCCACGGTGTCGAACCCGGAGAAGGCCCCAAACATGGCGAAGTGGGGCGTCCAGATGTGGGCGGGGATGAACTCCGCCTCCGGACAGGTCTCCAGCGTCAGCTCCAGCAGGTCCCGGCTGTCCAGCCCCAGGATGGGCCGCCCGTCGGAGCGGATATTCCCGATGGCCTCCAGCCGGGCGGAGAGCTCGTCCGCCGCCTCCAGGCTGGGGAGCAGGATCAGGTTGTGGACCTTCCGGGTCTTGCCGTCCTTTTTGTAGATGGAGCTGATCTCCCCGGTGACGACGAATCGGGGCGCCTCGCCCTGGATATCCGTGGGGAAGCGCAGATCCTCCCGCAGGGTATAGACCCCCTCCCCGGCGGGGACGAGCTGCTCTCTCAGCTCAGAGCGCCAGGCGGGATGGGTGAAGTCCCCGGTGCCCAGCAGGGCGATCCCCTTGCGCCGGGCCCACCAGTCCAGATGGGGCGCGTCGCAGTCCCGGCTGGTGGCCCGGGAGAAGCGGGAGTGGATATGGAGATCGGCAATGTACATGGGGACACCCTCCATCGACAGAAATTGCTTTTATTATACCGCTTTTTTGCCTGCCGCGCAATGGGCGAGGGATTTGCGGCCTTATGCCGCGGTGAAAAAATGGGCGCGGCCGTCCGGGCAATATAGATATGTGGGGAAGATATGTGCGGGATGGGAGGGCAGACGGACGGAAGAGGGTCTGGCCCCAAGGGGGAGGCCCTGTTTTTCGCCTGTTGGGCGAGGCGGGGCATCCATCAGCGGGGTGGACGGGAAGCGGGGCTTTTGGTATCCTGTAGGCACCGGTACCGGAGAATAAGGAGGAACGCAAAATGAAACAGATCGGAGAACAGATCAAGGCCCTGCGCAAGGGAAAAAACATGACCCAGGAGCGGCTGGCGGATCTGCTGGGAGTGTCGGCCCAGTCGGTGAGCAAGTGGGAGAACCACCTGACCGCGCCGGATATCTCCCTGCTGCCCGCCATTGCCAGTGTGTTCGGCGTGTCCATCGACGAACTGTTCGGTTACAACCTGCGGGAGACGGAGGCGGCGGTGATGGAGATCTGCCGGGCCTCCTGGGAGTACCGGGAGAGCGACCGGCTGAAAAGCAGGGAAATTTTGCAGGAGGGCCTTAAACGCTTCCCCGGCAACGATGCCCTGCTCAACAACTACCTGTACACCCTGGACCGGGAGTCGGAGACGGATGAGATCATCCGCATCGCCGCCGATCTGGCGGAGAACGCCCAGGAGGAGGACGTGCGGCTGGACGCGCTGACCTTCCTGGCCGGGGCGTACGCCCGGAGAGGAGAGTACGCCTTTGCCAAGGCGACAGTGGAGCGCATCCCGGAGCTCTACTTCACCAAGCTGTCCGTGGCCGCCATGTGCCTGGAGGGCGAGGACAAGTACAAGGCGGCCAACGCCCAGAAGTGGATCTGCCTGGAGATGATGGTGGATATGATGCGTGAACTGGCCGTCTACTACCGGGGGGAGGGCCAGGACGGCCGGGCCCGGGCGGAGAAGGAAAAGGCCCGGGAGCTGATCCGGCTTTTTATGGACGAGGAGCACGAATGGGTGGAGAAGCTGCTGATCGAGGTGGAGTAGAACAGGGAGGGGCGGGCCGCAGCGGCCCGCCCCTCTCAGGCTGTCAAAAAGAGTCCGCAGACTTTTTTGACAGCCTGCAAAAATGCCGTGCCTTTTGCGCTTTTTTAGGCGCAAAAGTCCTTGCTGCGCTCGCCGCAAGCCTCGCTGCGGGGCATTTGATTTCATTCGAGGAGGGCTGCGCTCCCTCGAGCTCCCCCTTGCCTTCGTCTCTTTCCCGATTCAAAATACCCGCCCGGCCACAGCCAGAGCCAGCAGGGCAGACAGGGCCGCCTGTGCCGCCTTGCCGATCCAATGCCACCGCAGGGAGAGGTCCCCGGCGACGGACATGGTCTGGCAGTGGACAGAGAGACCGCCCCAGCCCACGACGCCCGCCGCCGTGACGAAGCCCAGCTTGCCCGGCGACAGGGCGGCCACGCCGCTGACCATCTCCAGCGCGCCCAGGGCCCAGCCTGGAAGCGCCGCCGGCAGCAGCGCCGCCAGGACGCGGAAGAGTACCACATAGGCGCAGATGTTCATCGTGGAGGCGAAGGAGCCGGTAATGGCGCCGGTGACAGCCGCTGGGAGAGGCGTCGCTTTTGCCGGCAGCTGGCTGGGCAGCAGTACCGGGCCCCTGTCCCGCTGGATATGGCAGAGGATGATCCCCGTCAGGAGGGCGGCGGCCGTGTGGATGAGGAAGAGCCAGATCCCCGCCCGTGAGCTGCCCAGCACGCCGGCGCCCACGTACCCCAGGAGAAAGGCGGGGCCGCAGTTGTTGCAGAAGCCCAGCAGCAGCTCCGCTTCCTGCCGGGACAGCGCCCCCTGCCGGTAGAGGTCGGCGGCGGTCTTGGCCCCGGAGGGATAGCCCCCCAGCAGCCCTGCGATCAGGGGCATGGCACACAGGCCCCGCAGGCGGAACAGGGGCCTCATAAAGGGGGCGCACAGCCCCTGGAGCACATTGGCAAAACCCAGCTGCAGCAGCAGGGATACCACCACGAAGAAGGGGAACAGGGAGGGAAACACCGTGCGGTAGCACAGCGTAAGCCCCTCCCGGACGGCTTCTGCCGCCGGGTCGGGGCGCAGCAGGAGAAGGGCCCCGAAAAGAAGGACCGATAGAATGGGCGCCAGTTTTTTCATTTCATCACCGGTGCAGAATATGCAGGGCCCGGACAGGGTATGCCTGCCCGGGCCCGGTCAGCTTATCGCATGAAGAAGAACGGCCTTGGTAAGATGGGGGAGCTCGAGGGGGCAGGGCCCGCCTCGAATGAGATCAAATGCCCCGCAATGCATTGCTGTGCAAGGCTTGCGGTGAGCGCAGCGAGGACTTTTGCGCCGCCGCGGCGCAAAAAGTAACGGCATTTTGCAAGCCGCCAGAAAAGTCCGTGGACTTTTCTGACGGCTTGTCAGGGCCCAGACAGGGTATGCCTGCCCGGGCATGATTTGGTTCAGCGCCTTATTCCAGGTTGAGTTTTCGGCTCAGGATATAATTGGTGATGGCGAAGTAAACGGCGGAGACAACGGCGGAGCCGGCGATCATGATCCATATCGTCGTGTGGGCCGCGCCCCAGTCGCTCATACCGGAAAAGAAGCCCTCGATCACATCCTCCATGCGGACGGTCAGCCGGAGCACATTGCCCAGCAGGGCGCTCATCAGGGCGTCGATGGCGATGTAGGCCCCCACGCTCCAGGCAACCCGGTGCTTGTTGAACAGGTGGCCGATGGACATGGCCAGATAGAGGTAGAGGAAGTTCTGCGCCATTCCTACCAGGATAAGGATGACCAGCTCCACGATGATCAGGGTAAAGTGGGGGCTGTACCGCCGGGATATCTCGCCCAGCTGCTGCCAGAAGAGTTGAAAGTCCGCGCCGTTCAGCGGCACGATCAGCAGGATGGAGAGGATCGCCACCAGGATGCTGACCACCGTTACCACCACGGCGCACAGGAGCTTGGAGCCGATGAGCTGCCAGGGCTTTACCGGCAGGGTGTGCATCAGATACCCCTCGTCTCCCAGCAGCCCCTTGTAGAACCGCTGGATGATAAAGATGACGGCCAATACGAACATGGCCACCAGGATGGCCACATAGACCAGCATGGCGATACCGGCGGTGGTTTCCCCGACGACACTGGTGCTCTCCATGCCGTCCACCGTGAAGCGGTTCACCAGCGCCAGCACCAGGGCGGCGGGCCAGACGAAAGCGAACTGCTTGAGCATGGAGCGGAAATCGTATTTCAAAAGCTTTCCAAACATCAGAAGGCACCTCCTTCATAAGGCTGGGCGCGAAAGACCTCGCGGAACAGGGCGTCCACGCTCTTCCCCTCCCGCTCCCGGATGTTGTCCACTGTGTCGTGGAGCACCACCTGGCCATCCTTAAGGAAGACGGCCTCGTCCAGTACCTTCTCAATGTCGGAGATGAGGTGGGTGGAGATCATGACAGTGCCCTGCTCGTTGTAGTTGGTGAGGATGGTGTTCAGGATATAGTCCCGGGCCGCCGGGTCCACCCCGGCGATGGGCTCATCCAGCAGGTACAGCTGGGCCTTCCGGGCCATGACCAGCGCCAGCTGCACCTTCTCCTTCGTGCCCTTGGACATGGTCTTCAGCCGGTCGCTGGGGGTGACGCCCAGGCTGCCGCACATGGACATGCACTTGGCCCGGTCAAAGTCGGCATAGAAGTCCGCGAACAGGTCAAAGAGGTCCGTGGCCTTCATCCAGTCGGCAAAATACATCCGGTCCGGCAGATAGCTGATGATGGACTTGCTGTAGGCGCCGACACGTTGGCCGTCAATGGTGACGGCCCCCTCTGTGGGCTGCAGCAGCCCGCAAAGGATCTTGATCAACGTGGTCTTGCCGCTGCCGTTGGGCCCCAGCAGGCCCACGATGCGGCCCCGGCCCAGTTCCAGATTCACACCGTTGAGAGCGGTCTTGGCACCGTACTGCTTGGTCAGGCCGGTGCATGTGACCAAAAGCTCATTCATGGTTCAATTCCTCCTTTATAAACACGATGGCGTCCTCCTGGGAGTAGCCCAGCCCCGCCAGAATTTGCAGGCAGCCGGCCACCGCCGCCCTGGCCCGCTCCTTTTTTGCCGCTCCAATGACGGCCGTGTCCTCGGTCACGGTCCGGCCCGCCGTGCGGTTGGCGACAGCCAGGCCGTTTTGCTCCAGCGCGGCCATGGCCCGCTGCATGGTGTTGGGGTTGACCCCCGCCTGGTTGGCCAGCTCCCGTACCGTGGGAAGTTTGCTTCCCGGCGGGTATTCCCCCTTCAGGATGCGCAGGGTCAGCTGTTCGGTCAGCTGCTGCCAAATCGGCCGGTCCTCGGTAAATCGCCAGTCCATCCAATGCCTCCTTTCCCTAAAACGTATTATTGTATTAGGCGATTAATACAATAATACATAGGTGGGGATTTGTCAAGAGGTTTTTGGAAAAAAAGTTTTCCGGGCGCATAGACATGGTTATGAGGTGGGATATATGGAAAAGAACAAGCGGGAGAACAAGGTGCTCACCGGCGCGGCAGAGCTGTTTGACCTGCCGGCGGATCTGGTGGCGGGGCTGCCCCACGTGGAGCTGATGGGAAACCGGCAGTTCTATATGGAGAACCACAGGGGGATCCTGTCCTACAGCGGGGAGGAGATCGCTGTCAACGGGGAGAAGCTGATCGTCAAGGTCTGCGGCAGCAATCTGGAGCTGGTGAGTATGACCGGGGAGGCCCTGCGGATACGGGGGACCATAGACCGGGTGGAGTGGGTGAACTGAGTATGCTCAAGCATATGACAAATCTCCTCAAGGGAGAGGTGACGGGACGGGTGGAGAGCGGCTTTCCCGAGCGGGTGCTGAATTTGTGCGCGGAGTACGGCATCCAGTTCTGGGACTTGAAGTGGGAATCGGCGCTGGCCTTTACCTTTACGCTGACCCGCCGGGACTGGAAGCGGCTGCGGAAGCTCTCAAAGCGCCTGGACTGTGACATGTACGCGCTGGGATGGAAGGGGACCCCCTTCTTCCTGGGCCGCCTGCGCCACCGCTACGGCCTGTGGATCACCCTGGGGGTCTGCTCTCTGCTGCTGTTCTGCGGCTCTTTTTTTATCTGGGATTTCCAGATCGAGGGGAACGAAACGGTATCGGAGCAGGAGATTTTGCGGGCGCTGGAGAAGTGCGGCGTGAGATTCGGCAGCTACGGCTATGGCGTCAACTCCTTTGAACTGCGAAACGACTTGCTGCTGGAGCTGCCGGAGCTGAGTTACATCGCCATCAATGTCCGGGGCTGCCGGGCCTATGTCCAGGTCCGGGAGCGGATCGAGGCGCCGGAGATCGTCAATGAGCGGCAGCCGGGGAACACCGTGGCGGCCAAGGATGCCCTCATTACCGCGATCCAGCCCTGGGGCGGCGAGAAGCAGGTCCTGCCGGGGACCACTGTGACCCAGGGGCAGCTGTTAATCTCAGGCGTGGTGGAAAATGACTATGCCGGCACCCGGTATCTCCGCGGCATGGGCAAGGTCTACGGGCGTACCTGGTATACCCTTCAGTGCCAGGTGCCGCTGACTGCGGCTGAAAAGCAGTACACCGGAGAGGAGAGCTGCCGGCGGGCGCTGCTGATTGGAAAAAACAGGGTGAACTTGTATTTTAACAGTAGCATTTCAGGGGATACTTGTGATAAAATGATAACTTGGAATCAGTGTAAGCTGCCTGGGGATATCCCCCTGCCTGTGACCATAGTGACAGAGTGGGAGCGGAGCTACACGCTGGTGGAGCGCCGGCGCACAGAGGAGGAGGCCCTCCGCCTGGCGGATATCGTGCTGACGCAGCGGCTGGA
Source organism: uncultured Oscillospiraceae bacterium (assembly GCA_902373635.1). Taxonomy (GTDB): domain Bacteria; phylum Bacillota; class Clostridia; order Oscillospirales; family Oscillospiraceae; genus Pelethomonas. The sequence goes on along the minus strand of CABKMV010000055.1, from coordinate 2,322 downwards.
GGGCTATCTGCCGGAGGGGGAGGTCCTCAGCCGGGAGCTGAGCTATGAGGTCGTGGAGGATACGCTGCTGGTCACACTCACCGCGGAGTGCGAGGAACAGATCGGCAAGTTTGTAGAGATACCAAAGGAGTAAGCGGGAACCATGGAACAAAGGATAGAAATCGACCGGCTGGAGCAGGCGGTAAATATTTTTGGATCTTTCGACGAGAATATCCGGCTCATTGAGGCGGAGTTCCATGTGGTTGTGACCAACCGGGAGGGGGAGCTGCGCATCAACGGCGAGCCGGAGGACGCCATGCTGGCGGCCAAGGCGGTGAACGCCCTGCTGACCCTCTCCAGCCGGGGGGAGAGCATCGGGGAGCAGACCGTGCGCTATGTTATCGGCCTGGCCCGCAGCGGCCAGGAGGACAAGGTGACGGAGCTGACCCAGGATGTGATCTGCATCACCGCCAAGGGCCGCCCGGTGAAGGCCAAGACCATCGGGCAGAAGCGGTATGTGGAGTCCGTGATGAAAAACACCGTCACCATCGGCGTGGGGCCCGCCGGTACGGGCAAGACCTACCTGGCGGTGGCCGCCGCGGTGGCGGCCTTCCGGGAGAAGCAGGTGAACCGGATCATCCTCACCAGGCCCGCCGTGGAGGCAGGAGAGCGGCTGGGGTTTCTGCCCGGCGATCTCCAGAGCAAGGTGGACCCCTACCTGCGGCCGCTGTACGACGCCCTCTTCGACATGCTGGGGGCGGAGACCTACCAGAAGTATCTGGAGCGGGGGAACATCGAGGTGGCGCCCCTCGCCTATATGCGGGGCCGCACCCTGGACGACAGCTTCATCATCCTGGACGAGGCCCAGAACACCAGCCGGGAGCAGATGAAGATGTTTCTGACCCGTATGGGCTTCAACTCCAAGGTGGTCATCACCGGCGACGTGACCCAGATCGACCTGCCCGCCGACAAGACCAGCGGCCTGAAGGAGGCCGTCCGGGTGCTCCGGGACGTGGAGGGCATCGGCATCTGCCAGCTGACGGACCAGGATGTGGTCCGCCACGTCATGGTCCAGCGGATCATCAAGGCCTATGACGACTATTATAACCGGAATACAGGCAAGAAGAAGTGACCGGCGCAAATGCGCCGGGAAGGGAGAGCATCCATGACCCGGCTTTCTTGGTACGGCTATGAGGTGGAGATCGACCGGGCGGCCACCGCCGCCTGGTACGCCCGGGCGGGGGAGTGGGGCTGCGGCTGCGGCCACTGCCGGAATTTCCTGGCCCTGGCCCGGGAGCGCCGGCTGCCCAGTGAAATTCTGGATATCCTGGACAAGCTCCATATCCCACCGGAAAAAGCCACCTATGTCTGCGAGTTGTACCACGACGAAGCATGGACGGAAAAGGGCCTCCTCTACCAGTTCTCCTGGCGGGTAGCCGGACAGATTTTGGCCAGGCCCCCTGGCGAGGACCGGGGCCCCAACTGGGGGCCGGGAGCAGGCTTTGCCTGGGGTGAGCTGAGCCTGGGACATGAGGACTATCCCTACGGGGCCCCGGATTTTCCACAGCCCTGCTTTGATTTGGAATGCGACATGTATCTGCCCTGGATATTGGACGAGCCCATCGACGGACAAAAGTGGGTGGAGCCCATGGACGGGCAAAAGGAGGAAGAAGACTATGGCCAAGCGCCACTATATCCCGGTGACGGCGGACGTGCCGGGTGCAGCCAGTGAGGGCAACTGCGCCCTGATCCGCAGGGCCGTCCGCACAGCGCTGGCCCTGGAGGGGGTCGCGGTCCCCTGTGAGGTGGACGTGCTGCTGACAAACGACAGCGGGATACACAAGATCAATCTGGATATGCGCAATGTGGACAGGCCCACAGACGTGCTCAGCTTCCCGGAGTTTGAGCTGGCACCGGGCGAGCCGCCCACCGAGGCGGACGACCTGGCCGACCCGGCCACGGGGCTGGTCCCCCTGGGGGACATGGTAATCTCTATGGAGCGGGTCAAAGCCCAGGCCAAGGAGTACGGCCACACCAACCGCCGGGAGCTGGCCTATCTGACCGTCCACTCCGTGCTGCATTTACTGGGCTACGACCATCTGGACGAGGGGCCCCAGAAGGCCCAAATGCGGGAGAGGGAAGAGGCTATTATGGCAGAACTGGGGCTTGTTCGGGGCTGAGAGCACCTGGCCCCCGGCTGGCTACTTTTTTGCCCCTGCCGGGGCGGGGCGTCTTGTGGGCCTCCCCGGCCCACGCCCGGGTTACTTTTTGCTCGTGCAAAAAGTAACCAAAAACACGCTTAGGAGGCGGGGAATTTCGATTTCCCCCGCCCCCTAAGAACCC
>CABKMV010000054.1 GCA_902373635.1 uncultured Oscillospiraceae bacterium | reverse complement strand
GCGATTGCCAGGGCCGTAAAGCCCATGTCAATGAGCAGCGAAATGTGGGAGTGCCTCAGGTCGTGTATTCTGATCCGCTTTACCCCGGCCTCTTTCGCACCCCTGTCCATCTCCCGGTGGAGGTAGGATTTTGTCACCGTGAAAATGCGGTCGGTGGGCTTCACCCCATACAGGCTCTTGATATAGTCTCGCATTTCTTCACAGAGGAAAGCGGGCATTTGAATGACCCGGTTGCTCTTAGGGGTCTTGGGGTCGGTAATCACATCCTTGCCCTTAATCCGCTGGTAGGACTTGGAGATGGTGACGGTCTGTTTCTCAAAGTCGAAGTCGCCAGGAGTGAGGGCCAGCAGCTCCCCCTCCCGGACGCCGCACCAGTAGAGCATTTCAAAGGCGTAATAGGAAAGGGGCTTGTCCATCATGGCCTCGGCGAATTTCAGATACTCCGCCTTTGTCCAGAACAGCATTTCCCGTCCCTTTGGCTTTCCCATATTGCCCGCCTGGGCAGCGGGATTGACCTTTAGATTGTAGTGCCGTACCGCATGGTTGAACACGGCGCTCAACTGATTGTGCAGCGTTTTTAAGTACACCGGAGAGTAGGGCTTGCCGTTCTTGTCCCGGTAACCCAGCATTTCATTCTGCCAGGCGATGACCTCCTTGGAGTGAATGTCGCACATCTTCCGCTTGCCGAAGTACGGCACCAACTTCTTGTAGAGGATATGCTCTTTCGTCCCCCAGGTGTTTTCCTTGATACGGCCTTTCATGTCCGCCACATAGACAGCCACGAAGTTTTCAAAGGTCATTTCCAGGTCGGCGGTCTGTTGTTGCAGGAATGTCCGCTCCCACTCCAGAGCCTCCCGCTTGGTGGGAAAGCCCCGTTTCATTTTCTTTACTTTCTTGCCCGTCCAGTCCTCGTAGTAAAAGGACGCATACCATGTGCCCTTTGCCTTGTCTTTGTATGCCGGCATTGTGGTTCCCTCCTTATTGTCTGTCCCGCAGCCCATAGAATTTTTCCTCGAAGTAGCGCCTGCTTACCCGTCCGGGAATGGTGAGAAAGCCTTTTTTCTTCAGCTCCTCGTTCATCTCCCGCACCAGCTTGTAGGCGTAGGGCTTGGAAATGCCCAGCTCCCTGGCGACCTCCTCTGCTCTCACAAACAGCTCCTTTTCCATGGTCAGCACCTCCTTATTTTAGTTTCGCAAATATGTTAATGTCACCATCTTCATTATACATTAACATAAGTGTTAATGTCAAGAATTTATTTCGCATTTTTGTTAAAGATTATCTTGCATCTTTCGCTTTTTTGCGCTATACTATTGGCAAAGGCGGTGGGATATTATGACAGTCGGAGACAAGATAAAGAAAATCCGCACCTTTCGAGGCATGACACAAAAGGAATTGGGGCTTGCTATCGGCTTTGAGGAAAAGGGAGCGGACAACCGGATCGCCCAGTATGAGACGAATTACCGTGTTCCGAAACGGGAACTGCTGGACAAGATGGCCGAGGCGCTGCGGGTAGACCGCCAGAACTTCTACACCATCGCCCCCGGCTCTGCCGAGGACTTCATGCGGACATTCTTCTGGCTGGACGAGGACAGCCCTGGCGCTATCCGCCTGTTCCAACTTGTCCGCAATCCGGGCAGAGCAGGGGCCGCTGATGATACCGCTGTACGGTACAATGATAGCGATGACTGGCCCGCACACCCTCCCGTGGGTATGTACTTCCAGTATGGCCTTGTGGACGAGTTCATGCGGGAATGGCTTTTTCGTCAGCAGGAGTTACACGCCGGGGAGATCACCAGGGAAGAGTATTTTGAATGGAAACTCAACTGGCCCCATACCTGCGACGATGGCCTGGAAAGCGAATATTATATCCCTTGGCGGAAAAATAAATAAGACAAGCAAAAAAACCGCCCTGCTGAATTTGTCGTTCAGCAGGGCGGTTTTGCTTGTCCTTTTGGGATTTTTCTCTTGAGAATACCGGGCGGACACAAATAGTATCAATCCAGTATCAAGAGCAGTATGGACGGGCAAAAAAGCCTGTATTCATGCGGGTTTTCGCCGTTTCGAGCGTCATTCCCACTCTATTGTGGCGGGCGGCTTGGAAGTGATATCATACACGATGCGGTTGATGCCCGGCACCTCGTTGACGATGCGGGTGCTGATCTTGTCCAGCACCTCATAGGGGATGCGGGCCCAGTCGGCGGTCATGAAGTCGCTGGTGGTGACGCCCCGCAGGGCCAGGGTGTAGTCGTAGGTCCGGCCGTCGCCCATGACGCCCACGCTGCGGGTGTTGGTCAGCACGGCAAAATACTGGTTGATGGACTTGTCCAGCCCGGCGTTGGCGATCTCCTCCCGGTAGATGGCGTCGGCGTCCCGCAATGTGTCCAGCTTCTCCTTGGTCAGATCGCCGATGACCCGGATGGCGAGGCCCGGGCCGGGGAAGGGCTGGCGGCTGACCAGATACTCCGGCAGGCCCAGCTCACGGCCCAGCTGCCGCACCTCGTCCTTGAAGAGCAGCCGCAGGGGCTCGATGATCTCCTTGAAGTCCACGTAGTCCGGCAGGCCGCCCACGTTGTGGTGGCTCTTGATGACGGCGGCGTCGCCGGCGCCGGACTCGATCACGTCGGGATAAATCGTTCCCTGGGCCAAAAAGTCCACCGCGCCGATTTTTTTTGCTTCCTCTTCGAAGACCCGGATGAACTCCTCGCCGATGATCTTCCTCTTCCGCTCCGGCTCGGAGATGCCGGAGAGCTTGCTGAGGAAGCGGCCCTCAGCATCCACCCGTACAAAGTTCATGGCCCAGGGCTGGAAAGCCGCCTGCACCTCGTCGCCCTCATTCTTCCGCATGAGACCGTGATCCACAAACACGCAGGTCAGCTGCTCCCCCACTGCCTCCGCCAGCAGGGCGGCGCACACGGAGCTGTCCACACCGCCGGAGAGGGCCAGCAGCACCTTTCCCTCCCCCACCTTTTCACGGATCGACGCGATGGCGGTGCGCTTATAGTCCTCCATGGTCCAGTCGCCCACAGCGCCGCAGACCTCGTAGAGGAAATTGCGGATCATCCTGATCCCGTTCTCGGTGTGGTTCACCTCCGGGTGGTACTGCACGCCGTAGAAGCCCCGCTTCTCATCGGCGATGGCCACGTTGGGGCAGGCTTTTGAGTGGGCCGCCAGGGCAAAGCCCTCGGGCACCTTCTCCATGTAGTCCCCGTGACTCATCCAGGAGACGCCGCACTCGGGCAGGTCCTTGAACAGCCTGCAGGAGGTGTCATAGAAGGTCTCCGTCTTGCCATACTCCCGGGCGCTGTCGTCCTGGGCGGCAGTGACCCGCCCCCCCAAGGTGTGGGCCATGAGCTGACAGCCGTAGCAGATGCCCAGCACGGGGACGCCCAGCTCAAAAATGGCGGGGTCCACGTGGGGGGACGTCTCCAGATAGACGGAGTTGGGGCCGCCGGTGAAGATAAACCCGATGGGCGCCATGGCCTTCAGATCCGCCAAAGGTGTGGTGTAGGGCTTGACCTCGCAGTACACGCCGCATTCGCGTACGCGGCGGGCAATGAGTTGATTATACTGTCCGCCGAAATCCAAGACGATCACAAGTTGATGGGACAAGATCACATTCCTCCCTTTCCATTTCTCAATAACACAAATCAATCAATTTACCTTCGTGCCACCCCACTCGACCACGGTGAACCCCTCCCGTTGGAAGGGTTCCAGTACCTGGGTCTCCACGTCAATGGGTTCCTCCAGAGCTTTCCAAGCCATGAACACCCGGAGCAGGCTGTCCGGGGCCGGGTCGATGGTCAGCACAACACTGTCAGTGTAGTCGTCCCCCTGGAAGGAAATCAGGTTGTAGGGGTTCCCCTCCATTTGGGGCAGCCAGTAGACAATGAACTCGTTATACTCCCGCACGGTCAATCCCAGCGCAGCCAAAGCCTCCTGTAAAAACGCGGCAGTATCCTCACCGGGCACCACAAAGCCCTGGGAAAAATCGTACACGGTGCCTGTCTCGCCCTCCCAGAAGAGGTAGCTGTACTCCCGCCCGTCTGCCAGGTTCGTCAGTGTGCCGTCGGGCTGAGCCAGGACACGCCAGCCGTCTCCGTAGGCGGGGTAAGTCGTGGTGAGGATCCCGTCGTAATCCAGCATGACCGCTACCTCGGTCTTCTCTTCGGGGTAGAGGTAAATCACTGGTTTGGCGCTTGTCTGGCTTCCGCCATAATTGACTCTACAGGCCGACAGGGAAACCAGCAAAACCAGCAATAGGGTAATACGAATCTGTGTACGAATCAGCTTTTTCATAATCATCCCATAAAAACCTTATTTCGCTTCTGTGCCACCCCACTCGACCACGGTAAAGCCCTCCCGCTGGAAGGGTTCCAGCACCTGGGGCTCCACATCGATGGGTTCCTCCAGGGCTTTCCACGCCATGAACACCCGGAGCAGGCTGTCCGGGGCCGGGTCGATGGCCAGCACGGCGCTGTCAGTGTACGCCGCGCCCTGGAAGGCGATCAGGTTATAGGCGTTTCCCTCCATCCGGGGCAGCCAGTAGATGATGAACTCCTCCGCCTCCTTGTCCGTCAGCCCCAGCCGGGCCAGGGCGTCCTCCAAAAAAGCAGCGGTGTCCTCCCCCGCCACGCAGAAGCCGGTGGAGAAATCGTATTCCGTCTCCGTCAGCCCCTCCCAGAAGAGGCAGTAGTACTCCCGGCCGGTCTCATCGGTCAGGGTGCCGTCCGGCCGGGCGGTCACTGTCCAGCCGGACCCATAGGCAGGATAGGTGGAAGTCAGGACGCCGTCGAAGTCCAGCTTGACGGACACCTCCGTCTCCTCCCCGGGATAGAGATAGATCACCGGCTTGGCATTGTAGTTGCCGCCGGGGTCGGCCCGGCAGGCAGCCAGGCTCAGCAGCAGGGCAAGCGAAAGAGCGATTCTCAGCAGAATATGCGTCCATTTCTTCATAGTGGATCCCTCCATATAATTTTGTGTCCCTGCCAATGGTGACGCAAAATCAGAAGCAATCTGCCTTGAACATAGCCCTTTGGGGCCTGATCCCGTAATTTCTATATAAAAGTTCTTTTTGATCCTTTTTCTTTCAAGAAAAAGGATGGGCGCCATATGCTCACTCGTCGTCCCGGAAGACGATGCCGTTCTCGTCGGCGCTCTCGATGACCGCCAGGGCGTGGTAGTTCAATCCCATGTCCCGCAGGCGGTCGCCGCCGCCCTGGAAGCCCTTCTCAATAGCGATGCCGATGCCCACCAGCTCCGCGCCGGCCTGGCTGACCAGATCGCACAGGCCCCGCACCGCCTCGCCGTTGGCCATAAAGTCGTCCACGATCAGCACCCTGTCGCTGGAGGTGAGCCACTCCTTGGAGAGGATCTGCGTCACCTTCTTTTTGTAGGTGTAAGAATAGATCTCGCTCTGGTACAGGCCGCCCTCGATGTTGTCGCTCTTTGCCTTCTTGGCGAAGACCATGGGCACGTTGTAATGCTCGGCGCAGATGGTGGCCAGCGCAATCCCGCTGGCCTCGGCGGTCAGCACCATGGTGATGTTCTCCACATCAAAAAACCTGGCGAACTCGTCGGCGATGTCGCCCATCAGCCGGGTGTCCACCCGGTGGTTCAAAAACCCGTCCACCTTGATAATATTGCCGGGCAGCACCTTTCCTTCCTTGCGAATGCGGTCTTTCAGCAGCTGCATCCCATCGTCACATCCTCTCATCCATATATCTGGTACTTTTTGCACATTTCGTGGGTCTTATGCCTATTATGCCAAGAAATGGTCCGTCTTTCAACTGTGGATTTGGCCAAAAATAAAAATTTTTGCCGGAGGGCCTATAGCGGTATTGGCCTCCGGCAAACGGTCTGCCTACATGTCGCTGAGGCAGTCCTTATTCTTCACAAAATACTCCACGCCCGAGTAGATGGTCGTGACCACGATCACCGCCACGCAGAGGGTGTTGACCAGTTCCGGGATGGGCAGGAACATCAGCGCCACGCACACCATGGTGGAGGCGGTCTTCACCTTGCCGGACCAGCCGGCGGCGATGACCCGGCCCTTGTCGCTGGCCACCATTCTGAGTCCGCTGACGGCGAACTCCCGGACGATGACGATCAGCAGCGCCCATCCGGGCATCTGGCCGTTCTCCACGAACCAGACCATGGCGGCCATCACCAGCATCTTGTCCGCCAGGGGGTCGGCAAATTTTCCAAAGTCGGTAATGAGGTTATACTTCCGGGCGATCTTGCCGTCCAAAAGGTCGGTGAGGCTGGCCAGGATGAAGATCGCCAGCGCGATGTAGGCCGCGCCGGGCACATCCAGGTACAGCACCAGCAGGAAGGGCAGGATCAGCACGATCCGCAGCAATGTCAGCTTATTGGGCAGGTTCATAGTGTTCCAATCTCCTTTTATCGTATCGGTCAGGACCGGCCAGCCAGTCCCAGCAGCGTCTCTCCGCCGTCAGGGGCCGCTCCGCCGGGGAGCGGCTCATCCTCTCCGCCAAGGCCCGCGCTGGCCGACAGCTGGGCCGACAGGCGGCGGTAGAAGTCCAGGTAGAACCCGATCCTCTCCCGCCACAGCTCTGTGGCGGGCTCAGTTGCAAAGGGCAGGCCCAGATACTCTGTCAGCCGGGGCAGGGTCTTTTCCACATGCGCGCGCCTGTCCGCCAGGGACAACTTGCTGAAACCGATGGTCTCCAATGTCTCGTAGAGCCGGTAGGCGTCGAACCGGTCAATATTGTCTGCATCCCCTATCGTCAGGGCAAAGGGCGTCCGCTCTCCGTCGAAGTCCGCCCGGTCGTCCACATGGATGGCAATACCAAAGCATATCTCCTCCACCGCGGCGGCGGGGACGCCCAGGTCCAACAAAAAGGGGCGGGCTATCCTGGCGGACTCTCTGCCGTGGCCGCGCCAGTCCTCCTGGTCGGTAAACTCCCGGCAGTAACCCACGTCGTGGAGCAGGCAGGCCATGGTCATGTACTCCGTGTCAAAGCCCTCCCTCTGGGCGATCTCCCTGCCGATGCGGGCGACCCGGAAGGTGTGCTCCAGGCGGTAGATCCCCGCCTCCGGATGCTTTTCAAAATAGGTGCTCTCCCCCAGCTTCCACCGAAGGAACGCCTCCGTCATTCGTATCCGCTCGGTCATGCCTGCCCCTCCGCCAGCTCTCCGGTGAGCTCGCCGTCCATGACGCCGGTGATCCGGACAGTTACGAAGGCGCCCGGCTCCACCTCGCCGTCGGCGGTGAAGTAGATCTTCCCGTCAATATCCGGGCTCTCGGCGTAGCTGCGGCCCGTGTACATCATGGCCTGTCCGTCGAAGCCCTCACAGAGGACCTCCAGCTTCTCCCCCTGCATCTGCTCGTTCCACTCGTCCATGATCCGGGACTGGATATCCACCACCATCTCCGCCCGGCGGACCGCCTCCTCGGTGTCCACCCGCTCCATCTTCGCGGCGGGGGTCCCATCCTCCGGGGAGTAGGGGAATACGCCCGCCCGCAGCATCCGCTGGTCCCACAAAAACTGGCACAGCTCCTCAAACTCCGCCTCCCCCTCGCCAGGAAGGCCGGTAATCAGGCTGGTGCGCAGCACCAGGCCGGGGATGCGCTCGCGCAGCTTGTCCAGCAGGTCCTCGATATAGGCCCTGTCCCCCCGGCGGTTCATTTTCCGCAGGATACCGTCGTTGCAGTGCTGGAGGGGGATGTCCAGGTACTTCAGGATCTTGGGCTCCCGGGCGATCACGTCGATGAGGCGGTCGTCCATCTGGTCGGGATACAGGTAGTGGAGGCGGATCCAGTGGAAGGGGAGCTTCACCAGCTCCTCCAGCAGGTCCGCCAGGTGGTGTTTGCCGTCCCAGTCGGTGCCGTAGCGGGTGATATCCTGGGCGATGACGATCAGCTCCTTCACGCCCTGCTCCGCCAGACCCCGGGCCTCCTCCAGTATCTTGTCCATGGGGCGGCTGCGGTACTTGCCCCGCAGCTTGGGGATGATGCAGAAGGCGCACCAGTTGTCGCAGCCCTCGGCGATGCGGAGGTATGCGTAGTGCCCCGGCGTGGTCAGCACCCGGCCGAACTCGTCCACCGGGGCGTTGATGTCGTCAAAGCGGCTGACCGTGCCGCCGGCCATGACCGTCTCCACCGCATCCACAATGTCCTTGTAGCTGCCGGTGCCCAGAATACCGTCCACCTCGGGCAGCTCCTCTGTCACATCCGTCTGATACCGCTGGGTCATACAGCCTGTGACCAGGATCTTTTTCAGCTTTCCCTCCTGTTTCAGCTCCGCCATGCGGAGGATGTGCTCGATGGCCTCCTCATTGGCGCTGGTGAGAAAGCCGCAGGTGTTGACCACCACCACGTCGCAGCCCGCCGGGTCCTCCCGCAGGGTGTGGCCGGCCTGACGGCACAGCTCCATCATCTGCTCGCAGTTGACCACGTTTTTCGCGCAGCCAAGAGAGATGAAATGAATGTTATAGGGCATGGTTTTCTCCTTTCCTGTTTTGCCGGCGGACCGCCTCCGCGATCAGCAGCGGCTGTATCTCCGGATAGGTCCAGCGCTCCGGCAGGCCGTCCAACAGGAAGACCCGCTCCATCTCACTGTGCATCTGGCAGTCAAAGCGGGCGATCTCTCCCCAGTAGAGCATACCGAAGCTCTCCGTTCCCGTATCGTTCACCCGGGTCCTCCTTGTCACGGAGTAGACGCAGACCGGACACAGCGCAAACTCCTCCGCGCCGGTCTCCTCCCGCAGCTCCCGCGCCGCCGTCTCGCCGATGGTCTCCCCCGGCTCCCGGTGTCCGCCTGGGATCTCCAGGGTATCCCGCTCCTTATGCTTACAGAACACCCATCTTCCGTCGGATCGGGCGGCGATCACCGCAAACTTCAGCAGGCGGTCGTCCACATCGTCGTAGAACCGCACCTCTATTGCCTTGCTCTCCATGTATGCTCCTTCTCACCGACCGGCCGGTTTTCTTCAGGCATTACCGCTGCAGCCCCATTTTCAGGAATCCGCAGCACCCGATCTCATGGAGGGGCGAAAACCCAAGGGACCGGTAAAAGGCTTTGGTCTTTTCCGTGTCGTCTGTGGCCAGCTCGATCTGGTAGACGTGGACGAAGCGCTCCAGCACCGCTTTCATCAGCGCCGTGCCGATCCCCCTGCGCTGATAGTCCGGCAAAACCAGGATATCCTGGATCCAAACAATGGAACAGCCGTCGCCCACCGTGCGGACCACGCCCACCAGCTTTTCCCCCTCGTAAGCGCCCAGCGCCAAGAGGGAGTTTCGGTAAGCGCTCTCCAGCATTTGGGGATCGCGGGTATAATTCGTCCAGCCGACGCTCTCATACAGGGGCAGTATCTCGCCCTCCCTGTAGGACGCATAACGCCTGATGGCAAAATCCATGGGTAGCTCCTCTCTGTCCCGGTCTGGCGCCGTTTTGCCACCGCAGCATCCTGTCCTCCGGGCGGCTCAGCCTCCCTCACCGCAGCTTCTTACATACCAAATGGAGGGTGCAGTATCCCGGCTCCCGGGCAACGATCCCCTCATCAACATACCCATTGCGCAAAAAGAATGGCAAGTCCCCGTTTGGAAATACGCCCCTCTCGTCCGAGACGGCAAGGATGCGGTCATAGGACCCGGAGAGATACTCTTCCAGCGCCCGCAGGGGCGGTGATTTATAGTCAAACTCGCTGTCAGACAAATAGGCGCAGGTGAGGAACGCTGTCCCCTCATCCCTGGGGATATCGTAAGGGACCAGCGCCGACGGCACATACTCCGCGCCGCCCAGCAGCCGTTCCCCCGCCAGATTCAGGAACCCCCATATTTCCTGTCCCCGGGCCTGGAAAAAGCGCGCCTTATTCGCACAGCCACGGGAGCAGGTCCGCGCCGTGCACTGTCCGGCCAAGTGGCAGGTCCGCGCTGTCAGGGGCACGATCTCCCCGCAGTACGCCTCTGTCCCCAAGGCAGGCGCGAACGGCCGCTCTTCAGGGAGGCGCCCCTCGCAGAGAGCGTCCAGCAGTCTGCGGCTGAGGGGGCTGTAGTAGCGGCGGCCGCCCTCCGCCACTGTCAGCGTGGGATAAAACATCCGCAGCTCCCTGGCGAGATCCGGCGTGTCGGATATATCCCGGCAGGACGCCTCCAGCGATCCGCTGTACTCCTCCAGCAGGCACAGCATTTCGTCATTGAGCGGACACAGGGACGACCAATAATAGAAGTCAAGTTTCACAGCTCACTCCTCCATCTCCGCATACCGTCCCATGGCGGAGCGGACCTCTCCCCAGGAAAATCCCCTGCGGAGGAGGGCGTCGCAGGTGCGCTTGCGCTCCTTGGGGTCGCTGAGATCCCCTTTACAGCGCTTCTGGATGAGCGCGTCCAGAACCTCACCGCTGTCGGGCAGCTCCTCCAGGGCCGCGTCCCACAGTTCCCTGGGAACGCCCCGCCGGCGCAGCTCCTCCCGGACCCGCGCCGGGCCGTAGCCCCGCTCGCCGTAGTGCCGGGCCAGGGCGGCGGCGTAGCTTGCGTCGTCCACCGCGCCAATGCCCTCCAGCCAGTCCGCCGCCGCCTTGGCGTCGGCCTCGTCGGCGCCTTTTTTCATCAACCGCTTCTCCAGGTCATGCTTGGACAGGGCCCGGCTGCCGATGATATTGGCCGCCTGGGCCTTGGCGGAGGACGCCCTGGCGCTGGCGCGCAGCGCCGCCAACTGTTCCTCATCCAGCTCCATTCCGGCGCGGAGGCCGAAGCGCAGCAGCTCCTCCTCCGTGACCCGGAGGATGTCCCCATCCTCCAGCTTCACCAGGAGCCGGCCCTTCCTCCGCTCAGATCGTTTGACTTCCTCGATCCGCATATGTGCACAAATCCTTTACATAAGCGAAACGGCGTTTCGCGACAAAAGTTCTTTTTGATCCTTTTTCTTTCAAGAAAAAGGATGGGGACTATTTACATGTCCTCGTCGTCGAAATCGTCGGCGGACACGTCCACGGCGCGGCCCGCCGCCTTGGCGGCGATCTGGGACTGGGTGCTCATGAGCTTGAAGAAATCCCGGCGGATAGCGGCCTCCAGGCTGTCGGCCACCTCGGGGTTGTCCTTCAGGTACTGCTTGGCGGCGTCCCGGCCCTGTCCCAGGCGGGTCTCCCCCATGGAGAACCAGGAGCCGGACTTCTGGACCAGATCCAGCTTGACGCCCAGATCCACCAGCTCGCCCAGCAGGCTGATGCCCTCGCCGTACATGATGTCAAACTCCGCCTCACGGAAGGGCGGGGCCATCTTGTTCTTCACCACCTTGGCCCGGGTGCGGTTGCCGATCATCTCGCCGCCGTTTTTCAGCGTCTCAATCCTTCTCACGTCAATGCGGACAGAGGCGTAAAATTTCAGGGCGCGGCCGCCGGTCGTTACCTCCGGATTGCCGTACATGACGCCCACCTTCTCGCGCAGCTGGTTGATGAATACCACGATGCAGTTGGTCTTGTTGATGGCGCCGGCCAGCTTCCGCAGGGCCTGGCTCATGAGCCGGGCGTGGAGGCCCACATAGCTGTCCCCCATCTCGCCCTCGATCTCAGCCCGGGGCACCAGAGCGGCCACGGAGTCCACCACCACCACGTCCACGGCGCCGGAGCGGACCAGGGCCTCGGTGATCTCCAGGGCCTGCTCGCCGGTGTCCGGCTGGGACACCAGCATATCGTCGATATTGACCCCCAGCGCCCTGGCATAGGTGGGGTCCAGGGCGTGCTCCGCGTCCACAAAGGCCACCTCGCCCCCGGCCTTCTGGGCCTGGGCCAGGATATGGAGGGCCAGAGTGGTCTTACCGGAGGATTCCGGCCCATAGATCTCCACAATGCGCCCCCTGGGGACCCCGCCGATCCCCAGGGCCAGATCCAGCGCCAGAGAACCGGTGGAGATCACATCCACGTTCAGCTGGTCGATCTGGTCGCCCAGGCGCATGATGGAGCCCTTGCCGTACATCTTTTCGATCTGGTTCATGGCGGTCTGGATCGCCTGCTTCTTGTCGCTGGAAGGCACCGCCGTCTTGGTCAGCTTCTTGTCCTTGTCTGCCATTTTCCTTTTCTCCTCAATATGTAAAAATAGTATTCCGCAAACGCTGTGTCCGGACTTTTCCCGGAAGCCCCCCTTGCAAAGCAAGGATAGCACACGGATCGTCCCAAAATCCTCCCACTAAATCCCGTCCAGCAGCGTTCCATAGACCACCCGAGGGATGTTCTGGCTGTCTGGGACGATATTGATGTCGCCGAAGCCCTCAGCCCGCATCATCCGCAGCACGGTGTCCGCCTGGCCGATCCCCACCTCAAAGTAGAGCCGGCCGCCTGTGGCCAGCGTCTTTTTCCACCGGCGGATGATGGCGGTATAGAAGTCGTAGCCATCCTCTCCGCCGCAGAGGGCCAGATGGGGCTCAAAATCCTTCACAGAGTTCTCCAGCTTTTCGATCTCCGGCCGCGGGATATACGGCGGGTTGCTGACAATGCACTGGAACTCCCCGATGGTCTTGGGCGGCGGCTGCAGCGCGTCCATGGCCATCACTGAGACCTGTCCGGTCAACCCGTTGCGCCGGATATTCTGCCGGCAGATGCGGACAGCCGGCTCCGATATCTCCCCCAGCAGGACCCGGCACTCAGGCGCGTTGGCGGCAAGGGCGAGCCCTATACACCCGCTGCCCGCGCACAGATCCAGCACCCGGCATTTGCCCTGGGTCCGGATAAAGTCAATGGCCTCCCTGGCCAGGACCTCCGTGTCCACCCGTGGGATCAGGACCGACTCGTTCACATCCAGGGGCAGGCCATAGAACTCCCACTCGCCGATGAGATAGGCCACCGGCTCGCCGTTCAGATGCCGCTCCACCAGAGCCTGGATCGCCTCTTCTGTCTCCGGCGCCACATACAGCTGAGCGTCCCGGTAGAACTCCTCCCTGGTTTTCCCGCTGCCGCAGCAGACCAGCTCCCGGGCCTCCAGTCCGGCGCCCGGGCAACCCGCCAGCTTCAGCCTGCGGCGGATATCCATATACAGGTTGTTGTACGTAATCGCCATCGCTTCTCCACTCAGCCGGGAGCCCACACACGCGCCCGGCCTCAATTACAAATAGTAATTTTTCTGTCAAATATTGCCTTTTGTTGTCACTTCCCCCAGGCGTCTTTCCCCTTCTCCTCCGGGATCACCCGCTTCATGGCCTCAATTGCCACCTCGATCATGGAGTCGTCCGGCTCAAAGGTGGTGAAATTCTGCATCCACATGCCGGGCTTCGCCAGGAAGTTCGTGACGGGGTTGTCGTGGCCGCCCACGTAGCGGTTAAATTCGTAGGTAATGCCCACCACCAGCGGGAGCAGCAGCAGCTGGATCAGCATCCGCAGGAACACATTCCCCACCGGAAACAGGGCGAACACCACCGTATTGACGAGAATAGCCACGATGATCACCACCAGCATGAAGCTGGTGCCGCAGCGGGGGTGGTGCTTGGGCTGGATGCGCACATTTTCCACCGTCAGGTCCAGGCCATTTTCATAGCAGAAAATGGTCTTATGCTCCGCCCCGTGGTAGGAAAACACCCTCCTGATATCTTTCATCCTGGACACCAGGAACAGATAGGTCATAAAAATCGCAATGCGCAGCACAGCGTCCACCAGGTTCCGCACCAGTACGCTGTCTGTCACCAGCTCCACAAAGCTGGCCAAAAAAGTGGGCAGCAGCATAAAGAGGCCGATGGAGAAGGCCACTGCCAGCACCACGGAAAAACCGATCACCAGCTTCTCCATCTTCTCGTTGCCCAGCTTCTCATCCAGCCACTTCTCAAATTTTGAAGGCTCCTCCACGCCGGCCTCCTCCGGGTAGTAGTCCGCCGAGAACATCAGCGCCTTTACCCCCTTGACCATGCTGTCCAGGAAGGTAACACTGCCGCGGACCAGGGGCAGCCCCAGAATGGGGTACCTGTCCCGGATCAGTTTCAGCTCCTCCTCTTTGATGACCAGCCCCTCGGGGCCGCGGACCACAATGGCCTGCTTCTCCGGGCCGCGCATGAGGATCCCTTCGATCAGCGCCTGCCCGCCAATGGTGGTGCGGAAGGCGCAGTTCTTCTTTTCTGTCATACTCTTGCCTCTCTTATCTGTGGTTCAGTATAGCACGATCCTGTTCAGATTGCAACATATGTTCGTATTAAATCTTCCCCCCGTCAGGCTTTGGGCAGGGAGATGGTGACGATACAGCCGCCTCCCTCCGCGTTGCCGATGTCAAAGACGCCCTCGTGGAGGCGGATGATCTCCTCACACACCGCCAGGCCGATGCCGCTGCCCCGGGCCTTGGAGGAGCCTTTATAAAACTTCTGCTTGACAAAGGGCAGCTCGTCCTCCGGGATCCCCGGGCCGTAGTCCCGGACCGTAATGCTGATATAGCCCGCGTCGCCCCGGACCGCCGTGTCGATCCGTTTGCCCGCGCCGCCGTGCTTGGCGGCGTTGTCCAGCACATTGCAGAATACCTGCTTGAGCCGCTCCGGATCCCCGGGGATCGGGTCGAACAGCTCTTCGCACTCGGTGTAGTTCAGCTCGATCCCCTCCGACTTGAACAGCTCCCGGTAGGTATAGACGGCGTCCTCAAATTCCGCCTGCAGATCCACCGGCTCAATGCTGAGGGTGAAGCGGCCGTCCTCCATCTTGGAGAAGTCCAGCAGCTCTTCCACCATGGTGGTCAGGCGGCGGGTCTCCTTGAGGATGATGCCCACGCCCCGCTTCAGCTGCTCCTGGTCGCCGCCGGTCCGCTCCATCTCCTGCAGCGTCTCTCCCCATCCGTTGATGGCGGTCAAGGGCGTCCGCAGCTCATGGGAGACGGAGGAAATAAATTCGCTTTTGACCTTCTCGCTCTTGCTGATCTGGCTGGACATGTTGTTGATGGCGTCAATGAGCTGGCCAATCTCATCCCGGTAAGGGTTCTCCATCTGTGTGCCGTAGCTGCCCCCGGCGATGCGCTTGGCCGTCTCCGTCACCTCCGCCACCGGCTCCACCACGTTGTTGATAAAGATCATGCTGGAAATATAGATCATGCCGATATACAGCAGGAGCAGCCCCGCCGCCACGCCCACCGTGATGAGGATCGCCCTCCGGACGCCGGACATGGAGGTGACATAGCGGATGACGCCCCGCACCCGGCCGTTGAACTGCAGGGGCGCGCTGACGGACATAATGTGCTCCCCCGTGTTGGGGTCTACTCCATCATAAGGCGTGATCTCCCCGTTCTGAAGGGCCCCGGTGATATCCGATGTGCCGGGGGAAAGGCCCGAGGTCAGGCCCGAGGAGCTGAAGAAGGAACTGACGATGATCTTGCCCCGGTTATCAATAAACTGGACCTCCAGATGCTCCTTCTCCGCGAACTCCTGGGTAAAGCTGTAGGCAGCCTGGTAGAGCTCGGGGTAGCCATTCATAGTGTAGCTGGTAAAGTAGTCGCTGGCGTGGGTGGCGCGGGTCCACAGGCCATCCTGCATCATGTTGTAGTAATAGTTGACCATGCCCACGCAGAAGGTGGCGGCAACCAGCAGCGCCACCACGAAGGTGGGGCCCATGGTGTTCACCAGCCAACGCTTGCGAAGGCCGGTGATCCCCATTTTTTTCTTCTTCATGTGTCGGCCTCCTTTCTGCGTTTGTCCTATGGCGGGGGCTGTTACCGGGCCGCCCACACCCTCGTTTTTTTGTGGGCCTCCCCGGCCCATGTCCGATTTTTTGCGGGGCTCCCCGCCCCGCGCCCGGTTCTTCCCGGGGCTGCGCGCCCCGGACCCGCGGTTACTTTTCAATCGATTGAAAAGTAACCAAAAGATCGCTCAAACCTACGGTTTAAGAATCCCTTGTCTCATCGGACTGGGCGGTATCCTGTTTGCATCCAGCCGCCGAATGAGAAGTCCTTCGGGCATCTGATCTTTAGAACCATCTCGACCGACTTCGCCTGTCGGCCTGTTAATGGGGTAGAGCCATCTGTTTTCCTTCCACAAGAATTGCGGTGGAAGAGACGGGCCAGCGTGCGTATCGCACCACATTTCATATGGATCGAGCGTCACGCACCAAAACCCAAGGAGTGGTAGGCCCAGAGGGCCCGGCGGAGGGGTAGGCGAATCTGACCAGCGGCGCCGCAGGATGCACTATCGGGAGACAAAACCAGTCCTTGCCGTTGCGCCCTTATCAAAAAAATGGGGGGGATTCCTAAGGGGGCGCAGCCCCCCTTATGCGTGCTTTTGCAACTTTTCTCACGGGAGAAAAGTTGCAACCGTTCCCGCCCCGCAGGGGCGAAAAAACCGGGCCCGGGCCGGAGGCCCCGGGAGGGTGCGGGGCGCACAGCCCCGCCAAAAACATCAGAACCCCCACTTGTACCCATAGCCCCAGACCGTGTTGATATAGGTGGGGTTCTGGGCGTTGTTCTCGATCTTCAGCCGCAGGCGGCGGATATTCACATCCACGATCTTCAGCTCGCCAAAGTAGTCCCGGCCCCAGACCACATCCAATATCTCCTCCCGGGAGAGGGCCTTGCCGGGGTTCTCCATAAACATCTTCATGATGGAATACTCCACCTGGGTCAGCTTCACCCGCTGACCGTTCTTCTCCAGGGTGCGGTTGCGGGTGTTCAGCAGGAAGGGCTCCTGGTAGATCTCCCCCGCCTGCTCCGCCGCGCCGCCTCCGCCCGCCCGGCGGAACAGCGCGTCCACACGGGCTGTCAGCTCTGCCGGGGAGAAGGGCTTTGTCACATAGTCGTCAGCGCCGGTCATCAGCCCTGTGACCTTGTCCATCTCCTGGCTGCGGGCTGTGAGCATAATGATGCCGATGCGGGTATTCGTCGCCCGGATGCGGCGGCAGACCTCAAAGCCGTCGATGCCTGGAAGCATGATATCCAGCAGGGCCACCCGGATATCCGTGTGCTCCTGCAGCTTCTCCAGGGCCTCCTCGCCGGTCTCCGCCTCGATCACCTCATAGCCGGCCCGCGTCAAATTGATCACAATAAAACTGCGGATGCTGGACTCATCCTCCAGAACCAAAACCTTTCTTGCCATAACAAAGCCTCCATTCTCTCCGCCCGGGCGACGCCCCGCGGCCTTACTCTTCCCCTGTGCTCCACTGCGTCAGGATGGGGTTAAAACTCTCCGCCAGCTGCTCCTGGCTCACGGCGTAGCGCCAATCTTTCTCATAGTACTCCGTATATTGTGCCGCATAGACGGTGTTGGCCTGGCGGCGGAGGATCGTCCTCCCCCCCAGCGCCGCCTGGGTCTCCTGGCTGTTCCCGGTGATCGTGTAGATCGTCAGCAGTTCCTCCCCGATCTGCCTGCCGGCGACGCTATAGAAGGTGGTGGCCCGCTCTGTGGCGCCGACGCTGCTTTGGCGCACGGTAAAGTGGTTGTCCCAGCTCTCCGGTATCAGCAGGTACCAGCTGTCCGTCAGATTATGATAGGTAATGGTCTGTTGCTCCGGGGCGCCATCCGGGGAATAGCTGTACCAATAGATCTTCCAGTAGGCGTCCTCTCCCTCCGCGGGCAGCTCGGCTGGCATGGGCACCTCTGTCACCCCGTCGCCGTTGATATCCGTCGGCTGCAAATTCAGGAAGCGGGATATCTGCGACGACACGCCGGTCATATCATCCAGCACGATATTGGTCAGGTCGGGGTCGCGGTAGACCAGGATGTCCGTAATCGCCCGGGAAGTTTCCTCCACGCCGATAACGCGGCCGGTGACAAACACCGCCGTCTCCCCATTCTGCAGCGTCCCCGCCTCCATCCACTGCAGCTCGGCTATTGTCATGGACAGCTTTTCCGTGGAGCGCAGCACCAGGCCGCTGCCGTCCCAGTCGTAGTAGTCGGCCAGGCTGCCGCCCGATTCCGTCTCATCGCCCCGGAGTACCACCAGTTCCCGAATGTCGTCGCTGTCCAGGTCCATCACTTCATACCGGGCATAGGGCGTGGACATGGACAGGACAGGCTCCAGATCCTCCAGCACGTATACCTCCATAGCCTGGACCCCCGTACTGAACTGCCAGCTGACCAGGATCTCCTTGACCCCGTCGCCGTTCATGTCCTCATAATGGATGCTGTAAATGGAGGTGCCGCTGCCCTCGATCACAGCGGCCTGCTGATAGCCTTCCCCCATGGCCTGAAAAATGTAGATCCGCAGCGGGCGGCCGTCGCTGTTGGTCCGGAAAAAGGCCAGCGCCTCTTCGTCCCCGTCCCCATCCAGATCCTCCAGCTGCACGGACTGGAGGTTTGTCCCGGATGTCGGGGCCGTATACTCCGCGCCGGAGGCCAGGATCTCCTCGATCTGGGCGCTGAGTTTTTGATATTCCTCCGGCAGCTGGGGCAGCGCATACAGCTCCTCCACCGGAGAGGTCAGCATGCATCCGCTGAGCAGGATGGGTACCAGCGCCGCCAGCAGGGCCAGCAGCAGTCTCTTCCTCACAGGCCGCGCCTCCTTTTCTCATACAGGTATAACTCCCCTATTTTTCTAGCATATAATCTACCACAAATCCCTCGCCTTTGGTAGCCCTTTTATCGAGTTTTACAAAAGATTTACAAAGCCCATCCACGCGGCAAATGTCAAGAAGAAAATGGACAAAGAGTGAAAAAGTAACACAAGAAATGAG
>CABKMV010000053.1 GCA_902373635.1 uncultured Oscillospiraceae bacterium | reverse complement strand
GTGGTGGGCTTGCTGGGGTTGGTGGGGGCAATGGGGGGATAGTAGATCGCCTGCCACTGGGCCACATAGGTCACGTTCGCAGAGACTTCCACGGGAGTACCACCGGGAACGACCTGATTGGTGGTTGTGTTGAGCCAGCCCACAAAGGCGCTGTAGGTGGTGTTGGCATAGGCGGGGAGGGTGATGGTTTCGCCGGCCTTGACGATGATCTTGGTATCCCCGTTGTTGCTCAGGGTGACGGTAATGTAACCATCCCCCATCTCAGGAGCTGTCGCGCCAGCCTGCACAACGATAGAGCCGTTATCATCCGTTTCAACAGAGCCCCTTAAGGTAACGCCCTCTGATACGGTCAAAGTGGCGTTGCCAGCCACGGTCAGGGTAATCCCCTCCGGGACGTCAGCACTTTCCGTCAGCGTATCGTCGCTATAGACGGTGACAGTGGTGCCTGTAGTATCCGCAGGGACATTTCGCAGCGCTTCATTTACGCTGGTGTAATAGGAGGTCTTGCCCCCGGCATCTACCGCCACATTTGCAGCATCGCCGGAGACAGTAACGGTGGTACTGCTCTTGCTGGTAGTAAAGCTGCCATTTCCGTCGTCTAGGTCGCTTTTGTTGCCGCCAGTCGTAATAACTTTTACCGCTGCTTGGGCTGCATTCAAATTTGCATCGGAGATCGTCACAGAAGCTGTCTGGGTACCCGAAATTTCCGAATTATATGTGGTGATAGCATTCCCGTTGGAGCTCACGAATGTGCCGCCCGTAATGTTGACAGTCAAATTTGGGCTGTCAATATACTGCCCAGCAGTAGCGCCATATTTCTCGGAGGGGAGCAGCAGGGCCGAACCATCAGGGCTGGAACCATTACCGGAAATTTCCGTCAATTCCACATAGTCTCCATTTCCGGTAATTGTCCCACCAGAAATGTTAATGGTTCCCATTTTGGCTTCAATACCGTTATAGCCGGTAATAGTACCGCCGCTGATCGTCAAGTCTCCTTCCATCGGCCAATAAATCGCAACATCCTCCGCAGAACGCAAAGAGCCGCCGCTGATCGTCACGCTGGTCTTGGCTGATCTCTGGTTATTGCCGCTCAATGCGTAATATGTGGCGGTTACGGCGCCAGCAGTCATATTTACGGAAGAACTGACAGCTTCGTTACTATTTCCCCAGGGAGACTCATTCCCTCCATATGGCGTATTAAACAAATTAATCCCGAATACTCCGGACAGGGTTCCCCCGCTGATATTTAATCCTGAGCCGTTGATCTCAGCCGCGGCGGAGTTCTCCCCCGTAGCTTTCACCTCGCCGCCAGAAATGTTGACTGTGCTGTTGTTCGCGTAAACGCCCAACGTGGTTCCGCTGACAGTGCCGCCAGCCACATTAATTGTACCGCTCTGCGTTGCGTAGAGAGCATAGGTGCCCTCCACTGTGCCTGATTCAATTGTTACAGTGCCTCCTACAGCCCAAATACCCAAGCCAATAGAAGTCTTCCCTGGGGTGTCAAGCGCATTTGTGCTGTAAATTCTTCCGGCTTTAGCCGCGCTATTATCTCGAACAACCAGATTGCCGCCGGTATTGACTTGGATAAGCGCAGATTTTGTATAGGTGCCACGGGTAATGGAGTAGCCATTCAGATCAAGAAGGATACTCTCCCCCTCTGACACAACATATGCCGCATCCAGCGCAACATCGCTGTTCAGGGTAATAACGCCATTCACAGCATCTGGCAAAGCAGAAGCTGTCCCTTCCGCCAGCGCTGTCGCTGGCATTATGCACATCGTCATACATAAGACCATTAAAACGCTTAAAAAACGCTTTTTCATATCATGAGACCTCCCAAACTTTATTTGTACAAGATTCCCAGCCCACAGCCGCCTGCTCCTTTTCCAGCAGCCGGTCGTAGGTCTGCTCCGCCAGCAGCTCCATCTGGAGCTGAATGCCGGCCTGGGTCGCCAGGCAGAGCCTGCGCAGGCACCTGGGATTGCCCTTCGCCTCGTCCACCTGGGCGGCCCGGCACAGCCGCCGGATGCTGGCGGTGACGCTCACCCGGCTCATGGGGCGGCCGCCGCGGGTGATGAAGAGGGGGCCGCTGGCAAGCTGCTCCCGTGCGGCGTAGTCCAGCAGCTCCGCCCGCAGGCACGCCGGGACGCGCAGGGACTGCCCCGGCAGGGCGATCCGCCCGGCCCTGGCCGCCTCTGCCGTCAGCCTGGGCAGCTCCTGGACCTGCAGGCCCATGCCGCCGAATACCTTTACCAGCAGATACAGGCGCTCCCTGCCCAGGTCCCTGGCCGTCTGCAGCAGCCGCAGGTACTCCCCCCTGGTCAGCTCCGGCTGGACGCCGCCCTCCGGAAGCCGCATGGGGGCCAGCTGCAGATCCCGGCGCCCCAGGAAATCCAGCAGGCTGTTGGCCGCCGAAATACAGGCGTTCACTGTCCGCGGGGCGTAGCCGTCCGCCAGCAGGGCCTCCCGCCAGCGCAGGAGCGTATCCGCCTCCAGCTGCCCGTCCTGGGGCAGGAAAGCCCGCAGCTGCGCCAGCGCCCGCCGGTATTTGTCCAGGGTGTTCCCGCTGCAGCCCCTCTCCCGCAGGTGCTCCAGGAACGCTTCCACTGTCTCCTGGGACAGAGCGGGTGCGGCCCAGCCCTGCGTCCCGTCGCACCGGTTTTTTATACGAATCTCCCTCCTTTTCCTTTACCACGGACTTTCCGTTCCGTGGTAAGGGGTATAAAAAAGACTACAACAGAATTTCCGTTCCGTGGTAAACCGGGGAGCAAGTACCCCAAGCAGCTGCTTTGGAACTGCCAAAGAGCATAAAAACAGGCAGCAAAAGGGCGGGGTGCGAAAAATATCTTCCACCCCGGCCTGTTTGTTGTGTCTAAATCGCTAAATGCACCTTGAAATCATGACTTCGCTATGATAAAATCCAGCTGTATAAGGATTCCTAAGCATTCCAATGAAAGCATATGTATTGAAATCTACCACGGAACGGAAAGTCCGTTGTTTTCTTATTCCAGGAGCAGTTTCATGCGCTCCAGCTGCCGCCTGTGGGTCCTGCCGGACTCCATGGTGTAGATGCGGGTGGTGTTGACGCTGGAGTGGCCCAGGATGTCCGCTAACCTGACGATATCCTTCTCCAGTTGGTAGTACGTGCGGGCGAATAAGTGCCGCAGGTTGTGGGGAAACACCTTGGAGGGGGCCACATCCGCCGCATCGCACAGCGCCTTCATGTCCTTCCAGATGTTGCTCCTGTCCAGGGGCTTGCCGCTTCGTGTGACGAACACTGGCCCGCTGGGGATCCCCCGCTCCTTCGCGTATTTCAGCAACAGCTTTTGCAGCTTGCCGGGCAGGAAAACCGTGCGGGTCTTCCCCTTGTTGGCCACCTCCACTTGACCCAGGCGCGCGGCTTCCACAGTGAAAAACCGCAGCTCAGAAACCCGGATGCCCGTGGAGCAGATGGCCTCCATCACCAGCAGAAGCCTCTGGTCCCGCTTCCCCTCCGCCGCCGCCAGGAGGCGGCGGTACTCCGCCGCGGTCAGCTCTTTGGCTTCCTCCCGGAAGATCCGCCGCTGGAGCTTGGCCGCCTTCAATTTGCAGTCCTGCCAGCCCATAAAGGCGAAGAAAGCGTTCAGCGCCGACGCCGCGCCGTTGACCCCCGCCGCCGTCCGGACCTCGGACAGGCGGTTTTTGTATGCCACCGCCAGCTCCTTCGTGATCTCCCGGCCCTCCAGCCAGGCGCTGAAGCGCATTACCTCCCGGCGGTACTTCTCAATGGTTGCGGCGCTGCGCTCCTCCTCCCGCAAACAGGCGGCAAACCGCCCGATCTCCTTCTCTGAAATCCTTCTAAGCAGCATAGAAAAATCCCCCTTTGTGTAAAACTATCTATAGTTTCACACAAAAAGGGGAAAAGTTGCACGGCAGATGGAAATTTATATATGAGCCGCACCAGAGGGCCTATGCATCATCCGTTAGAACAATACTAAAGCAGACGCTTCGCCTGCCGTTGTCACAGGTGTGCACTACCGGTAGACGCCACGCACCGTGCCGTCGCGTCAATAAATAAAAAGCATTCGGGGGATTCTCAAGGGGGTTAGCCCCCTTGAGCGCCCTTCACCCGCCCGCAGGCGGGCGCTTACGAGGCCAACCGCCGCACAGCGGCGGCTCTTAGGCCGAGTGTTGGTACTTTTCCGGCAAGGGAAAAGTACCGAGAGATATCACCCCAAATGCACCAGCTGGTCGATCCCCAGCGCGCAGACCATAGCCCGCGCCTCGGACTGGAGGCCGTGCTCCCGGTTGACGGCCTCCATGATATCGTTGCGGATCTCCCTGGGGGCCACAATGGCGATGACCTCCTTCTCCGCCTGATGGGGGGCGCCGCTGAGAGGCTCCAGGCTCTCCTCGTTCACCCAGCGCCCCCGGATAATGGTGCCGCCCCGGGCGCCGGCCTTCCGGGCCGTTTCCATGACCACATCGGTAAATCCCTGGTTCACCACGACCAGGATCAGGCTGCTCTTTTGCTGCATATCGTCCATCTCCTTCTCCTTGTCCAGTTTTGTCCGCGTCGTGATGGCCGCCGCCAGCCGGTTGCTCACCGCCGACAGGGGCGCGGTGAAGGCGATACCCCGGCCTGGGACCGCGCCGCGCAGGTCGTCGTCCAGGGCGTCCAGCAGGGCGCGGGCCGCGGATATGGGGGCCATGCTCAGGATGATATCCTTCTCTGAGCTGCCCAGGCCCAGGATATCCATGATCTCCGAGGTGGCGGTGCCGGTCCCCTCAAAGCGCAGGTTGGTAAACACCTGGTGCTCTGTGTAGAGCTTGGTCAGCTTGTTGCCGCAGCCCCGCTCAATGATCGTCATGATCAGCGCGATCTGTTTTGGGTTTTTCATCAGCCGCCCCCCTTAATCATAGTACAGGATACAGTCGTCCGCCCGGGCGATCTCAGAGCGCAGGGCGTCAACCGCCAGCTTTTTGCGTACACGGCCCGCCAGGCCCAGCAGCTGGATGGTCACAAGGGGCGTCATAGCCACCATGGCCACCAGGCCGAAGGCGTCGGTCATCAGGTTCCCGCCCACCGCCTCGCAGGCCCCCATGGCAAAGGGCAGCAGGAAGGTGGCGGTCATGGGGCCGGAGGCCACGCCGCCGGAGTCGAAGGCGATGCCGGTGAATATCTGGGGCACGAAGAAGGTAAGGGCCAGGGCGAAGAAATAGCCCGGCACCAGAAACCACAGGATGGAAATGCCGGTGAGCACCCGCAGCATGGCGATGCCAACGGAGACGGCCACGCCGATGGAGAGGCCGCGGCGCATGGCGCGCTGGGAGATGGAGCCCATAGACACCTCCTCCACCTGCTTGATGAGCACGTGGACGGCGGGCTCGGCGGCCACGATAAAGTAGCCCATGACCATGCCGATGGGGATCAGCAGCCAGGGGCTGTCGCCGGAGGCGATGGTGCCGCCGATAAGCTGGCCGGCGGGCATGAAGCCCACGTTGACGCCGGTGAGGAACATGACCAGGCCCGCGTATGTATAGACCAGGCCGCTAATGATCCGCAGCAGCTGGGTGTGCTTGAAGCGGCGGGTCATCAGCTGGAACAGCAGGAACATCAGGCAGATGGGCACCATGGATACCGCCACCTCCCGGGCGTAAGCGGGGAGGGCCTGGGCGAACTCCCGGGCGGCGTCCCGGGTGGTCTGGATCTCCGGCAGGGCCGTGGGGGTGTAGGCAGCGCTGTCGGGGGCGTAGCAGATGCCCAGCACCAGCACCGACAAAATGGGCCCGATGCT
Organism: uncultured Oscillospiraceae bacterium; assembly: GCA_902373635.1. Lineage (GTDB taxonomy): Bacteria > Bacillota > Clostridia > Oscillospirales > Oscillospiraceae > Pelethomonas. Next base: position 12,812 of record CABKMV010000053.1, on the reverse strand, counting down.
GCACAGGGCCACCAGGCCGAAGCTGTCGCTGGTGGAGTTCTTGTCGCTGCGCATGGAGGCCATGCCGACACCCAGCGCCATGATAAAGGGCACGGTGATCGGACCCGTGGTGACGCCGCCGGAGTCAAAGGACACCGGGATAAAGTCGCTGGGCGCAAATGCCGCCAGGGCGAACACCAGGATATAGAACCCCACCAGCAGATAGGACAGAGGCACTTTCAGCAGGATGCGCAGCAGGGCGATGACCAGGAAAAGGCCCACGCCTACAGCCACCGTCATGATCAGCACCTGATTGGGGATGGCCGGCACCTGCTCAGCCAGGACCTGCAGGTCCGGTTCCGCCACTGTGATGAGCACGCCCAGGACAAAGGCCGCGGCCAGGGGGATGGCCACGTGCCGGGACTGGCTCATGTAGACGCCAATGCCGCTGCCCATGGGGGTCATGGACATATCCACCCCCAGGGTGAATACCCCCAGCCCCGCGATCAGCAGCAGCGCGCCGAAGAGGAACAGCACCAGCGTCCCCGGCGTCAGCGGGACGATGGTGATGCTCAGCAGCAGCACGATGGCGGTGATAGGCAGGACAGAGGACAGGGACTCCTTGATTTTTTCCAATAATTGTGGGTTAAAACGCACGGATAAACTCCTTTCCCATTTCATCCGATTCCGGATAGAACTACTATTCTATTTTATATTGTAGCGGATTTTCCGGGCAAAGTACAGAATTTATCTCTTTCTTAACAAAAAGTTTAGATTGCCGCAGAGGGGCTTCTCCCCGGAGGGGAAATGTGTTATACTATGTCAAAACAGACTGACGGTGGAAGCGCATGAATCATTTGGTTATCGGAATACTGGCCCACGTGGACGCGGGGAAGACCACCCTGTCCGAGGCCATGCTGTATCTCTCCGGCCGCATCCGGCGGCTGGGAAGGGTGGACCACCAGGACGCCTTTTTGGACACCGACACGCTGGAGAAGGAGCGGGGGATCACGATCTTCTCCAAGCAGGCGGTGCTGCCCCTGGAGGGAGCGGAAGTCACTCTGCTGGACACGCCGGGCCACGTGGATTTCTCCGCGGAGATGGAGCGCACGCTGGGGGTGCTGGACTGCGCCATCCTGGTCATCAGCGGCACCGACGGCGTTCAGAGCCACACGCTGACCCTCTGGCGGCTGCTGGAGCGGTACGGCGTGCCCACCTTCCTGTTCATCAACAAGATGGACATGGCGGGGACGGACCGGGCGGCCCTTCTGGCCGCGCTGGGAAAGCAGCTGGACGAGGGGTGTCTGGACTTCGGCCTGCCGGAGGGGGAGCTGTGGGAGGAGGCCGCCGTGTGCGGCGAGGAGGCCCTCGCGGAGTATCTGGAGACGGGGGCGCTGTCGGAGGCGTCCCTCCGGACGCTTATCCGGGACAGGAAGGTCTTCCCCTGCTGTTTTGGTTCCGCGCTGAAGCTCACCGGGGTGGAGGCGTTCCTCCACACCCTGGCCAGGTTCAGCCCCCGCCCGGCCTATCCGGAGCAATTTGGAGCCAGGGTCTACAAGATCACCCGGGACAGCCAGGGCGCCCGGCTGACCCACATGAAGATCACCGGCGGCAGCCTCCGGGTCAAAGCCCTTCTCACCGGAGAAGATGAGAGCGGGGAGCGCTGGTCGGAGAAGGCGGATCAGATCCGCGTCTACTCCGGGGCCAGGTTTGTCCCTGTGGAGGAGGCCGTGGCCGGGACGGTCTGCGCCGTCTCGGGGCTGACCCACACCTTCCCCGGCCAGGGGCTGGGGCTGGAGGCTCCCGCCGGGCCGCCGGCCCTGGAGCCGGTGCTCCACTACCAGCTCCTCCTGCCGGAGGGTTCGGACCCCCACGCCGCCCTGGAAAAGCTTCGGGAGCTGGAGGAGGAGGACCCCATGCTCCGCATCGTCTGGAACGCGCGCCTCCAGGAGATCCACCTTCAGCTCATGGGCCAGGTCCAGCTGGAGGTGCTCCGGCGGCGTATCGCGGACCGCTTCGGCCTGGAGGCCGATTTTGGGCCGGGCGGCATCATCTATAAGGAGACCATCGCTTCGCCGGTGGAGGGGGTGGGGCACTACGAACCCCTGCGCCACTACGCGGAGGTCCACCTGCTGCTGGAGCCGCTGCCGGCCGGCAGCGGTCTCCAGTTCTACGCCGACTGCAGTGAGGATGTGCTGGACCGAAACTGGCAGCGGCTGGTTCTGACCCATCTGGCGGAAAAGCAGCACCTGGGGGTGCTCACCGGCTCCCCCATCACGGATATGAAGCTGACGCTGACGGCGGGCCGGGCCCATCTGGCCCACACCGAGGGGGGCGACTTCCGCCAGGCCACCTACCGGGCGGTGCGCCAGGGGCTGATGGAGGCCGAAAGCGTGCTATTGGAGCCCTGGTACGACTTCCGGCTGGAGCTTCCCGGGGAGTGCCTGGGCCGGGCTATGAGCGATATCCAGCAGATGGGAGGGCGGTTCGACCCGCCCCAGGCCGCCGGGGACGCCTCCCTGCTCACCGGAAGCGTACCAGTGTCGGAGATGGGGGAGTACTGGCGGGACGTAGCCGCCTATACCCGGGGCCGGGGACGGCTGAGCTGCAGCCTGCGGGGCTATGAGCGCTGCCACAATGCCCAGGAGGTCATCGCCGCCGCGGGCTACGATCCGGAGCGGGATGTGGACAACCCGCCCGACTCCGTATTCTGCGCCCACGGCGCGGGATACACGGTGAAGTGGAGCGAGGTCCCCTCCCATGCCCACGTATCCAGCGGTATCCGCCTGGAGAGCGCCCCGGAACCGCCCAATGAGACGGCGCCCGCCTCCAGTTCCCGCCGCCCGACGGCGGCGCCCTATCCCCGGTCGAAAGAGGAGGAGGCCCAGCTCCAGGCGATCTTTGAGCGGACCTACGGCCAGGTGAAGCGCCGGGCCTTCCAGCCCACGCCCAAAGCGCCCCCCGGCGGCACGGTGAAGAGGACTGTCCCGCCCCGGAGCACGGGGCCGGAGTATTTGCTGGTGGATGGGTACAACATCATCTTCGCCTGGGACGAGCTGAAGGAGATGGCCGGGGCGAACCTGGAGGCCGCCCGGCGGATGCTGATGGATCTCCTCTGCAACTACCAGGGCTTCAAGAAGTGCGTGGTCATCCTGGTCTTTGACGCCTACAAGGTCAAGGGGAACCCCGGTACGGTGGAACACTACCACAACATCCATGTGGTCTACACCAAGGAGGCGGAAACCGCCGACACCTATATCGAGCGGGCCACCTATGAGATCGCCAGGGACCACCGCGTCCGGGTGGCCACCTCGGATAATTTAGAGCAGCTCATCATCCTGGGCCACGGCGCTGTGCGCCTCTCTGCCCGGGAGTTCAAGGACGAGGTGGAGGCCGCCGAGGGCAGCATCCGCGCCCTGATCGAGGAGAACAACCGGAGAGGCCGCAGCCTCCATCAGGTAAAAAACACCGCGATTATAAAGGAGGAGCGGCGCTAGCCGCTCCTCCTTCTTGTTCTCATCCCTTTTGATGTTATCCCCACAGGGCGCTGAGCATGGGAACCACCTGCTTCTTCCGGCTCATGACCTTGGGCAAAAACGCCTCGTGGTCCTTCAGCTCCACATTGAACGCCTGCTGGAAGGTGTCCTCCCCGCCCAGGCACAGGATCTTCGTCCCCTCCATCAGCACGTCCGTCAGCATCAGGATCATCATGCTGTAGCCATGCTCCGCCTTGGTTTTCTCCATCAGCTCCAGGAACTCGGCCTTGCGCCTGAGCTGGCGGTCTGAGTCCACGCAGGTGATCTGGCTGATGCCGAAGTCGTGGCCCGCGATGTGGAACTCCTTGAAATCCGTGAACAGCAGCTCCTGGATGGGCTTGTCCTCCGGGGCGGAGGCGGAGAAGATCTCCTGGCCCAGCTCATCCAGGGAGATGTTGGCGATGTGGGCCATCCGCTCGGCCATCTGCCTGTCCCTGGGCGTACTGGTAGGGGACTTGAACATGACCGTGTCGGAGATAATGGCCGCCGCCATAAGCCCCGCCAGCTTGGCCGAGGGCATCAGTCCCCGCTCCTGGTACATCCCCGCCACGATGGTGGTGGTGCTGCCCACCGGCTCGTTGCGGAAGTAGATGGGATTTTTCGTCTGGATATCCGCCAGGCGGTGGTGGTCGATAATGGCCAGGATATCCGTCTGCTCCAGGCCGGGGACGGACTGGGCCGCCTCGTTGTGGTCCACCAGCACCACCTGCTTGCGCCTGGGGCGGATCAGGTGGTACCGGGACAGGGTGCCCACCACCCGCTCCTGTTCGTCCAGGATGGGGTAGCTGCGGTAGCGGCTCTGGAGCACCACCTCCCGCACGTCGTCAATGTAGTCCTGGAGATGGAAAAACTGCAGATCCTGCTTCTGGGCCACACGGCTGACGGGAATGGCCTGGAAGATGCGGCGCACCGTGCCATAGCTGTCATAGGGGGTGGAGATGATGCAGGTCTCCCTGGCAATGGCCCGGATGTCCTCCGGCAGCTCCGCCTGGCACAAAATCACGCAGGCCACGCCGAACTCCACGGCCCGGCGCAGCATCTCCGGCTGGTGGCCGCAGATGAGCACCGTCTCCTTCTGGCGGAAGGGGGGCAACTCCGTCCCCTGGGGCAGCGCCAGGATCACCTCGCCGGAGATGGTGTTGACAACCTCCTCCGTCTCGCTGAGCAGCTGGCCCTCCAGCACGCTGAGGATGTTGAACAGGGGCACCTTCCGCAGCGTGGGGTCGGTAATGGTATGCATATCGTAGCCCGCAATGTCCCCGGCGGTCAGCATCCCCCTGAGGTGGCCCTCGTCGTCGGTAATGGGGATGGCCGAGATGTGCTGGTCCTCCTCCATGGCCGACCAGGCCCGGTTCACCGTCACCGCCTCGTGGAGGATGGGCGGCACGTCAAAGTCCAGATCCTGGACCTGGGTGCGCATGTTCTTGATATACAGCGGGGGGTCGAAGCCAAACCGGCCCAGAATCAGCTTGGTCTCGTCGCTGAGCTGGCCCAGCCGCGCCGCCACGTACTGCCGGTCCCCCACCGCGTTGCGCAGGGCGGCGTAGGCCATGGCGGAAACCACGGAATCCGTGTCCGGGTTGCGGTGTCCGGTGACATAGATCTGGTCCATGTGCGTCACACTCCTTTGCTCCTTCTAGTATGTACGGAACAGAACTTTTTATCTCCTACAGGGCAGCGGCATAGGCCGCAGCGTCAAAAAATTCCAGGGTGCTGTCCCCGCGCAGGTACAGCGGATGGTGGGGGTGTCCCTTTTTGCTTCTGGCCCCGGCGGTGAACCAGCGGGCGCCATGCGATCTGCCGATCTCGATCATATCCCGGACGCAGCCGGGCAGATAGAGCCGCTGCTCGATCACCGTCCCCCAGGCCGCCCAGACGGCGGGTTCCTCCGACAGGGAGAGCGCGTAGGCAAAGGCCGCCATGTTCTCCCGGTGGAGCGCCTCGTTCCGTTCCCGCTCCATGTCCTGGGGACGGGTGGCCCGCTGGGCGTAGACATTGAACATGATGAAGCTGTCATAGCCGTTGAAACGCGCCACCCGCTCCACGCTTTTGAGCGTGGGGTCCAGATCCCCGGGAGCGGCGGTGGAGGGGTTCACCCCCACGCAGATCAGAGGCCTTGTCCCCCGGGTGGCCAGGATATACCGGTACTCCCTGTAGGTGTTGGGCACATAGAGCCACCGCCCCACATCGTAGTCCGGGGAGGGGGACTGGGCATCCTCCAGCGCCCGGGCAAAGGGCAGTATCTCCGTCTGGGTGGTGGGACAGCCGGGTATGTGCATGGCGGCGACCTCCTGTCGGCAGCGGATCGGATAGATACAGTCTATCATTTCTCTCCGCCCCACGCAAGAGTGGAGGCGGAAGAAATTCCCTGTCGACGCCGGAAAAAGGCCGCCCCGCACTGATGCGGGGCGGCCTCTCCTTCCGAAAAATCTACTTGCTGTAGTTGTTGATCCGCCAGACGATGGTGGCCATCTCCGCGCGGGTGATGGAGTTGACGCCATAGAACTTCACCGTGCCGTTGGACTGGGTGGTACCCTCCACGATCTTGGCCTCATACAGGGCCAGGACATAGGGAGCGGAGGAGACCGTCGTGGTCATATCGGAGAAGGGGGAGGTCTTCAGCGTGGTCTGGGGCAGCTTCATGGCCTTGGCGGCGATCTCCGCAATGGTGTAGCGGGTGATCTTCCGGTCCAGATAGCTCTCAGTGACGGTGCTGGGGAGCAGGCCATCCCGGACGGCCACGGTCAGGTAGCCGCTGGCCCAGTGCTTCCCAGTCTGGGCAGGCTCGGCGTACCCGGCGGCCAGCATGATGAGCTTCAGGGCCTGGCCGTATGTCACCTCTGTGCTGGGCTGATAGGTGGTGGGGGTCATTCCGTCAATGACGCCCGCCTCCGCCAGGTCCATCACGTAGGTGTAGAACCAGTCTGTGCTCTTCACATCGGTAAAGCTCTTGGTATACGTGGTGCGGACAGTGATCTTCACCGTGCCGGAGGTAGCCACGCCGCCGGACTGGTAGACGGTGAAGGGGATGGAGATGACGCCGGTCTGGCCGGCCTTGGGCACGTACAGGAGGTTGCTGACGTTCACGAGGTCGGTGCCCAGATAGAACTTGTCGGCGGCGCTGACCTGGGTGGCGCCGGAGACGGAGCCGGTCTTGCTGTAATAGAGCGTGCCGGAGGTGGGCTGGGAGAAGGTCAGATACGTACCGGCCCCCACCGTCCCCAGCAGCCGCTCAAAGTCGCTGGATCGGAAGCTGACGCCGGTGGAACCGGCAATGTAGCTCACCGACAGATCGCCCCGGCCAAAGCTGATGGTCCCCACATAGAGCAGGGTCCCCTTGGTGTCGTAGGCCACATAGCGCACGCTTTCAGCGGCGCTACCGCCGGAGAGGTAGGTGACGTCCCCGATCTCATCAGCGCGGCTGTTGCTGTAGTAGAGAGGGTGGGCGGAGACGTTGGCTGCGGTCAGCCGCGTGTCCCGCACGCTGCCGGTGTAGTTCAGGTACAGCGCGCCGTAGGTGGGCACCTCCAGCAGCTGGATGTAAAATCCGGTACTCTTGCTGCCTGTGACCGCCTGATAGACGGAGAGGAAGTCCGCCTCCTTCAGCTGCACGCTGCCGCCGGCGGCAGCGGTATAGTTGACGCTGCGCACCGCGCCCTCGCTGATGAACAGGCACATGCTGCCGGAGAGGTAGGTGGAGGCGCCCCGGTTGTTCTGCCCATAGGCCTCAAAGGGAATGGTCACATAACCGGTATAGCGGCTGTCGGGGACAAAGGTCACGTCGTCCAGGGCGTTCTGGGTCTGCTTGGTGGGCACGGCGTAGAAGGTCTCCCGCTCCTTCACCCGGCTGCCCGGGCGGGAAGAGGAGGTGTAGCCGTAGTACAGCGCGCCCTGGCTGGCAGAGGGCAGGCGGGTAAAGCTCACCAGGGTCAGTGTGCCCTGGGCGTAGGTTTTCAGCCAGAAGTCGTTGAAGTCCTCCGCCCGCAGATCCACGGCGGTCCCCTTGGTGGTGGTGTAGAGCACGTCCATATTCCCCAGGGACTGCTCCACCGTGATGGTCAGCGTGCCGGGATAGGACCGGCCCCGGGTGTCATAGGCGGTGTAGTTGATGACATAGGAGCCGGTGTTGGCCTTGTCCGGCTCAAAGCGCTGGGCGTCCAGCGCCGCCTGGCCGCCCACCGGGGAGAAATAGTAGGGGATCCCCGCCGTCACCTTCAGCTCGCCCACCTTGGAGGAGGGCTTGGAGCCAAAGATCACATGGCTGGGGTAGCTGTCGGAGACGGCATAGACCTCCCCGTAGATCTGCTCCGCCACGGAGACGCCGGTGCGGCTGTTGGTGTCCCCCAGGGCAAAATATACATCCTCGGTGCTGACGGCGGCATAGGCCTCCACCAGATCCCGGACATGGACCTTCACCGTGCAGGAGGCGTTGATGGACTGGGTGCTGCCCTTTTTCGGCATAGCCATAATAAAGCAGACATACTCATAGTCCGCCTCCTTGGCGGTGGCCGTGGCGGGGAGCTGGTAGGAGTCGCCAGTGCCCACAAGGGCCGTCTGATAGTACCAGTTATAGGACAGGGTGTACTCGTCGGTGACGTCCGCCGTCCCGATGGTCAGGCTCACATCCCCCACGGACAGGGCGGCGGTGGTGTCGTTGAGATCCACATAGACCTCCAGATCCTTGGGCAGGGAGACGCTCACCTGGCCATAGTCCACGGCCAGGCACTTGGTGCAGCGGCCGTTGACAAAGGTATGGGGCTCCTTGACCGCGGTGTAGGCGGGATGGTAGGGGCAGGTGGCCGTGTGGGTCTGCCCGTCGCCGTTGTCGGTGCAGTAGGCGTCGTGGTTAGCCGTGTTGACGGGGATATCCTCGTAGACCGTATTCCCGCACCTGGTGCAGGTCCCCCGGCGCACCCCTGTCTCGTGGCAGTTGGCCTCCCGGATGGTCTCCCAGCCGTTCACGACATGGGCCCCGCCCTGGGGACAGACGTCCACCGCCAGGGCGGCGGGCAGCAGGGACGCCGCCAGTATGACCGCCAGCAGCAGCGACAGTCCGCGCCGGCGCTGTATCCTTTGTTTCATAGTCGTTTCCTCCCATTGGGTATTCTGCGGCCCCGGTGCTTTTCCGCCCGGCGCCGTATCCTGATTATACCATATCCCATGGAAAAAAGCTGTAACAATTTATGATACAAATATTACATTTTGATTTCAGCCCGCCGGGCATTCCCCCGGCGCGGCCCGCCCGCCGCAAGGGCGTCTCTCAGAAAACTTTTTCTCCCAGATTGACAGGAGGCCGGTCTTTCCTTATAATAAGGAACGATTTTTGATCTCAGGAAAGCGAGGTGCCCTCTATGCGCGGTATCCCCTCCTCTGTCACCGACATCCGGAAGAAGGTATTCACCGAGGTGGCCCGCCTGGCCTACGACGGAAACTACGACCGGATGGAGAAGCTGCCCTATGTCATCGTCCCCGGCTCCGAGGCCAAATACCGGGAGTCCATCTTTTTGGAGCGGGCCATCGCCGGGGAGCGGGTGCGCCTGGCCATGGGCCTGCCCCTGCGCCCGGTGGACCAGCACACGGTGCTCTCCGAGGGCGTCACGGAGAGCGCCATCGCGGAGAAGTACTATGACCCGCCCCTGATCAACATCATCAACTACGCCTGCCACGCCTGCCCTACCAAGCAGTACCGCGTCACCAACTACTGCCAGGGGTGCCTGGCCCAGTCCTGTCACCAGGTCTGCCCCCGGGACGCCATCCATCATGTCAACGGCCGGGCCAAGATCGATCAGGACAGGTGCGTCAAGTGCGGCAGGTGCGCCGAGGCATGCCCCTACAACGCCATCATCAAGCTGGAGCGGCCCTGCCAGAAAGCCTGCGGCATGAACGCCATCGGCTCCGACGAGCACGGCCGGGCCAGGATCGACTACGACAAATGCGTCTCCTGCGGCATGTGCCTGGTCAGCTGCCCCTTCGGCGCCATCGTGGACAAGGGCCAGATCTTCCAGCTGATCCACGCCATCAAGCGGGGGGACAGGGTCGTGGCCATCGTGGCCCCGGCCTTCCTGGGCCAGTTCGGCCCCGAGGCCACCCCGGAGCGCCTCACCGCCGCCATGAAGCGGCTGGGCTTCGCCGGCGTGGCGGAGGTGGCTGTGGGCGCGGACCTGTGCACCATCGAGGAGGCCAAGGACTTCATGGAGAAGGTCCCCTCCCAGCAGCCCTTCATGGCCACCTCCTGCTGCCCCGCCTGGTCGGTCATGGCAAAAAAGCTGTTTCCCCAGTTCAAAGACTATATCTCCATGGCCCTGACCCCCATGGTCCTCACCGCCCGTCTCCAGAAGCAGAAGGACCCGGGCTGCCGCATCGCCTTTATCGGGCCCTGCGCCGCCAAGAAGCTGGAGGCCAGCCGCCGCACCATCCGCAGCGATGTGGACTTCGTGCTGACCTTCGAGGAGCTGCAGGGCATGTTCGAGGCAAAGGGAGTCCGCTTTGAGGACATCCCTCCCGAGGAGGAGGTCCCCCTGGGCGAGGGCACCGGCGCGGGCCGGGGCTTTGCCGTCACCGGCGGCGTGGCCGGCGCGGTGGTGAAGGCCATCGAGCGCCTGGACCCCGGCCGGGAGGTGAAGGTGGTCTCCGCCGAGGGCCTGGACAACTGCAGGAAGATGCTGACGCTGGCCAAGGCCGGCAAGTACGACGGCTACCTCCTGGAGGGCATGGCCTGCCCCGGCGGCTGCGTGGCCGGCGCGGGCACCATCCAGCCCGTGGCCAAATCCGCCGCAGCTGTCAGCAAATACAGCGCCCAGGCGGACAGGCAGAACGCCCTGGACAGCGACTATGAGCTGGACCTGCCCCTGCTGGAATAAGCTATTCGCCCCCTTCTGTCACTTTTGGCGGACAGAAGGGGGCCTTTTGCCGCAGAATTTATCCATTTTTCGCCTTTACAAACCGCCCGCGCCATGTTACCATGTGGACTAATCATAAACTGACAAAGGAGAAGATTGTCATTATGGCCTTTTACTACAGCGAGCCCTCCCACACCTTCAGCGAGTACCTGCTGGTGCCCGGCTACACCTCCCCTGAGTGCATCCCCGCCAACGTCTCCCTGCGCACCCCGCTGGTGAAGTACCGCAAGGGGCAGGAGGAGTCCCCCATCTCCCTGAGCATCCCCCTGGTGTCCGCCATTATGCAGTCCGTGTCCAACGACACTCTGGCTGTGGCGCTGGCCAGGGAGGGCGGTCTCTCCTTCATCTACGGCTCCCAGTCCATTGAGAGCGAGGCCGCCATGGTGGCCAGGGTCAAAAGCTACAAGGCCGGCTTTGTCCCCAGCGACTCCAACCTCCGCCCCGACGCCACGCTGCAGGACGTACTGGACCTGAAGGCCCGCAACGGCCACTCCACCGTGGCTATCACAGCCGACGGGACCAACCAGGGCCGCCTGCTGGGCATCGTCACCAGCCGGGACTACCGGGTCAGCCGCATGGATCCGGCCACCCCCGTCTCCTCCTTTATGACCCCCTATGAGCGGCTCATTACCGCGCCTGAGGGCACCACCCTGAAGGAGGCCAACGACATCATCTGGGACCACAAGCTCAACTCCCTGCCCATCATCAGCGCCGACGGGCGGCTGCTCTACTTTGTGTTCCGCAAGGATTACGAACAGCACAAGGAGAACCCCGGCGAGATGCTGGACGGCCACAAGCGCTACATGGTGGGCGCGGGCATCAACACCAAGGACTATGAAAAGAGGGTCCCCGCCCTCATCGAGGCGGGAGCGGACGTTCTCTGCATCGACTCCTCCGAGGGCTACTCCTGCTGGCAGGAAAAGACCCTCTCCTTCATCCGGGAGCGCTACGGCGACAGCGTCAAGGTGGGCGCCGGCAACGTGGTGGACCGGGATGGCTTCCTGTTTCTGGCTGAGGCCGGGGCGGACTTTGTGAAGGTGGGGATTGGCGGCGGCTCCATCTGCATCACCCGGGAGACCAAGGGCATCGGACGGGGACAGGCCACCGCCCTCATCGAGGTAGCCGCGGCCCGGGACGAGTACTATGAGAAGACTGGCATCTATGTCCCCATCTGCTCTGACGGCGGCATCGTCCACGACTACCACATGACCCTGGCCCTGGCTATGGGCGCGGACTTCATCATGCTGGGCCGCTACTTTGCCCGCTTTGACGAGAGCCCCACCAACCGTGTCCTGGTCAACGGCCAGTACATGAAGGAGTACTGGGGCGAGGGCTCCAACCGGGCCCGCAACTGGCAGCGCTATGACCTGGGCGGCGGTACGGGTCTGGCCTTCGAGGAGGGCGTGGACTCCTATGTCACCTACGCCGGCCCCCTGAAGGACAACGTGGCCAAGAGCCTTTACAAGGTGAAGTCCACCATGTGCAACTGCGGCGTCACCAGCATCCCCGACCTGCAGAAAAATGCCAAGCTGACCCTGGTTTCCGCCACTTCTATCGTGGAGGGCGGCTACCACGACGTGGTGCTCAAGGCCCACGGCAGCTCCAACCAGCACTGATGGAACGTAACCCCTTCCGGCGGCTTTCCGGCCGCCGGAAGTTTTTTGCCCTGTTTGTGGGGAGATGTATTGATTTTTGGATAAAAGGGAGTAAAATAATATAGTTAGAGATATGGGGCTGACGCCCCGGGCCCTGTTTTTGTGGGCCTCCCCGGCCAGCCCAGGCCGCTCTCTCTTGGCCCTACGGGCCAATTCACCTTGCCACATCCGGGGCACTTTTCCTTCGCAGGAAAAGTAACCAAAAGTGCGCCCGCCTGCGGGCGGGTGAAGCACGCATAAGGGGACTGCGCCCCCTTGGAAATCCCCTTATTTTCAGGGGGTGTTTCGCGCCCCGGCGCGAGGCACTTTTTATCCGGATAAAAAGTGCCCAAAAAGCCGCCAGCCTGCGGCTGGAGCGCTTGTTTTCATGTTTTATTTGAGGGCGCAACGGCACAGACTGGTTTTGTCTCCTGATAGTGCCAACTGCGGCGCCGGTGGTCAGAAGCGTCTACCCCTCCGCCGTGCCCTTTGGGCCTACCGCTCCTTTGGTTTGGTGCGTGACACTTGATCCATATGAAATGTGGTGCGATATCTGACTTGGTTCTTCTGTTTTGCCGCAGTTCTTCCTACGGAAAAACAGATGGCTCTGCCCCATTAACAGGGCCAAAGGCCGAAGTCAGGCAAGAAACCCGGTGGAGATCAGATGCCCGTAGGATTTCTGATTCGGCGGCTGGATGCTATCAAGCCACCACCCAGTCCGATGAGACAAGGGATCCTTAAACCGTAGGTTTAAGCGGCCCTTT
>CABKMV010000052.1 GCA_902373635.1 uncultured Oscillospiraceae bacterium | reverse complement strand
ACCGACGGGGAGAGCGTCAGCGCCTGGGCGGAGGAGGCCATGGCCTGGGCGGTGTCCCAGGGGATCCTCACCGGCGACGGCGACCTGCTGAGGCCCCAGGCCACTGCCACCCGCGCCCAGGTGGCCGCCATCCTGGCCCGATACTGCCAGACGAACGAAAAGTGAATCTTAAAGTCAAAACCTCCGGCTGAGCCGGAGGTTTTGACTATTTGAAAGGATGAAATTATGCGCCGAAATCCGCCGCCGCCTTCTTCAGCATATCCCGGATGGGGAGCTGATAGGGGCAGCGCTCCTCGCAGGCGCCGCACTCCACACAGGCGCCGGCCTTGACCGGCATCGCCCCGTAGCGGTCCCGCGCCCAATCCTCCAGCCCGTAGCGCCGGAGATAGCCGTGGAACAGGAAGACGCTGGAGATGCCGATGCCCACCGTGCAGGGGGCGCAGTAATTGCAGCGGCGGCAGAAGTTGGTGCCCAGCTCCTTGCGGATCCGGGCCATTTCCTCCAGCTCCTCGGCGGACAGCGGCGCTTTGTTCTGGACAGCGGCCACATTCTGCTCTACCTCGGCAGGGCTGTACATACCGGGGATCACCACGGTCACACTGGGATTTGCGCAGATATAGCGCAGCGCCAGTGCGGCATCCTCAATGGCGCCGCCGGCCAGGGGCTTCATCGCCACAAAACCGACGCCCTTTTCCCGCGCCCTGGCGATCAGCTCCTCGCCCTGGTTCTCCACAATGTTGTAGGGGAACATGATGGTCTCCACCCAGTCCAGCTCCAGAGCCTTTTCAAACACCTCCAGGGAGTGGGCGGTGACGCCGAGGTGGCGGACCTTCCCAGCCGCCTTGGCCTCCTGCAAAGCCTCCAGGGCGCCGCCGGGCGCGCAGACCTGCTCCAGCTGCTGCAGGCTTGGGTTATGTACCTGATAGAGGTCGATGCGGTCCGTGCGCAGGTTGGTCAGGCTGATGCCGATATCCCGGGCCATACTCTCCCTGTCTCTGGACATGGACTTGGTGGCCAGGACGAACTCGTCCCGGTGCCCCTCGATGGCCTGTCCGATCAGCTCCTCGCTGACGGTGTAGCCCCGGGCTGTGTCGATGTAATTGATGCCGGCGGTGCGGACCGCCTCCAGCAGTTCCTTCGCCGCGGGGGCGTCCACCCGCTGGATGGGGATGCCGCCAAAGCCCAGCCGCGAAATGCGAAGGCCCGTGCCTCCAAGTGTAACGTACTCCATAGTATTCTCCTCCTGTATCGTTCTTTTAGAGGAGGGCCGCAGTGCGGCCCCCTCCATATAACACACTGTTATTGGTCGTTCCCGGCAGGATCCCGGCTGTCCTCCTCCCCGCCGTCCTCTTCGCGTTCATCCTCATCGCCGGGGAGATTTGCGGAAGCGGTCGGCATGGCAATGGGCTCGCTCGTCATGCTGATGTGCCTGGCAGGGGCCTCAACGGTAGCGTCCCGTCCGGCCTTAACGCCGTAGTACTCCTCCTGATCCGGGTCACGGCCGTCTAAAATCGCCATCATCTGGGCGCCGGTAATGGTCTCCTTCTTGATCAGATAGGCGGCAATGGCGTCCAGCATCCCCCGGTTGGCCCGCAGCAGCTCCATGGCCTGGTCGTGGCACCGCTGGAGGATGTCCACCACCTCCCGGTCCGCGGCGGCAAAGGTCTCCTGGGCGCAGTTCATGCTGTAGCCGCCGTCCAGATACTGATTCTGGACGCTGCCCAGGGCCATCATGCCGAACTTGTCGCTCATGCCGAACCGGGCTACCAGGTTCCGGGCCAGCTCCGTGGCCCGCTCGATGTCGTTGGCTGCGCCGGAGGTCTGGGTGTTGAACACCAGCTCCTCGGCGCACCGGCCCGCCAGCAGCGTGCGGATCTCGGTGAGAATGTCCTCCTTGCTCATGAGGAACTTCTCCTCTTCAGGCAGGTGGAGGGTGTAACCCAGAGCGCCCTCCGTGTGGGGGACGATGGTGATCTTGGTGACAGGCTGGGCGTTCTTCTGTTTGGCGGCAGTGAGGGCATGGCCCACCTCGTGGTAGGCGATGATCCGCTTCTCCTGCTCGGTGATAACGGTGCCCTTCTTCTCCGCGCCGGCGATGACCACCTCAAAGGACACCAGCAGGTCCTCCTGGTTCACCGCGCGGCGGCCCTGGCGGACCGCCCGCAGGGCGGCCTCGTTGACCATGTTGGCCAGATCCGCCCCCACGCAGCCGGCGGTGGCCTGGGCGATCTTCTCCAGATCCACGTCCTCCGCCAGCTTGATCTTACGGGTATGGACCTGCAGGGTGGCCAGCCGCCCCGCCAGGTTGGGCCGGTCCACGGTGATGCGCCGGTCAAAGCGGCCGGGCCGCAGCAGGGCCTTGTCCAGCACCTCGGGCCGGTTGGTGGCGGCCAGGACGATGATCCCCTTGCCTGGGTCAAAGCCGTCCATCTCCGCCAGGAGCTGGTTCAGCGTCTGCTCCCGCTCATCGTTTCCGCCAAAGCGGGTGTCCCGGGTCTTGCCGATGGCGTCGATCTCATCGATAAAAATGATACAGGGGGCCACCTTGGCCGCCTCCTGGAACAAGTCCCGGACACGGCTGGCGCCTACGCCCACGAACATCTCCACAAAGCCGGAACCGGAGATGGAGAAGAAGGGGACCCCTGCCTCGCCGGCCACGGCCTTGGCAAGCAGGGTCTTGCCGGTACCGGGGGAGCCCACCAGCAGCGCGCCCTTGGGCAGCTTGGCGCCAATGGCGGTGTACTTGCCGGGATTGTGGAGGAAGTCGATGATCTCCACCAGGGACTCCTTGGCCTCGTCCTGGCCGGCAACATCGGCGAAGGTGACGCCGGTGGTCTTCTCCATGTAGACCTTGGCGTTGGACTTGCCCACGCTGCCGATGCCGCCGATGCCGCCGCCCCGCTTGGTCATCAGGTTCATGAACAGCACGAAGATGCCCACCATCAGGATCGTAGGCAGGATATAGGACAGCATGAACTCCAGCACCGGGGACATCTGGGCCACATAGGGGTTGGTATAGGCCACGTTGTGCTCATCCAGAAGGTCCAGGAGCCCCACGCCATAGCTGCCCATCTGCATGGTGAAGAGGGTAAAGTCCTTGTTGTACTCCTTGCCGTCCTCATCCACATAGACGAATCCGTCCACAGTGGTGATCTTCAGCATGCCGTCCTGGAAGACCACCTCTTTGACCTTGTCCGTCTCCACCAGTTCGATGAACTCGCTGTATTTGATCTCGTGGGTGGTGGCGGCGGTATTGGCCTGCTCGGTGTAGGCGGACAGGTAGTTGAACACCACCGTCAAAACCACAGCCCAGGCCAGCAGGATCAGCAGGCCGTTGAGATTTCTTTTATTTTTGTTGTCCTGATTGGATTTCTTATTTTTATTATCGCTCATCACGTTCTCCTTCTGTCGGCGCAGGACCGCTCTGTCCTGTTGTTCCTTGTAGATGGTATCACAAATTTCCGCCTGCCACAAGCGGGGACTGTGGATTTTCTGTGAAATTTCTATGAATACCCCTTTATTATGCCGCCCCTGCTGTGCTATACTTACTTATATTTGTCCTTATATTGTCATCTGCACACGCAAAGGAGACGTCATGAGAGAGTATAAGCAGAAGCCGGACACGGCCCGGGAGGCCGACGGCATCATTGAAGGCCGCAACGCGGTAACGGAGGCGCTCCGCTCCGGCGCCGCCATTGACAAGCTCTATCTCGCCAGGGGAGAGACGGACCGGACGCTGGCCCGGATCGCCGCCGAGGCCCGGAAGGCGGGGATCGTGGTCGTGGACGCGGACCGGCGCAAGCTGGACGCCATGAGCGTCACCCACAGCCACCAGGGCGTCATCGCTGTGGCCGCCGTGCGCGAATATTCCACTGTCGAAGACATCCTGCAAAATGCCGAAGGCAAGGGGGAGAACCCTCTGCTGGTGGTTTGCGACGAGATCAGCGATCCCCACAACCTGGGCGCTATTATCCGCACCGCCGAGTGTGCGGGCGCCCACGGCGTGATCATCCCCAAGCGCCGCAGCGCGGGGCTCACCGCCGTGGTGGCCAAGACCAGCGCGGGTGCGGTGAGCTATCTGCCGGTGGCCAGGGTGCCCAATATTCCCTCCCTGCTAAAGGACCTGCAGAAGCGCGGCATATGGGTATTCGGCGCTGCGGCGGAGGGGACCACCCCTCTCTATGGGGCGGATCTGAAGGGGCCCGCCGCCATTGTCATCGGCAGCGAGGGGGACGGCATGAGCCGCCTGGCCCGTGAGGGCTGCGATTTCCTGGTGAGCATCCCCATGAGGGGCTGCATCTCCTCCCTCAACGCCTCTGCCGCCGCCGCCATCCTGCTCTACGAGGCCCTGCGGCAGCGCCTGGCCTGACCCCATCCCCCCAACGCGCCTGGATACGGAGAGTTTTACTATGACCGATAAGCTCGAGCACAACCAAACCGACCCCCTGATGGACACCCAGAAGCTGCTCCAGGGAGTCCAGCCGCCGGAAGGCGGGGACTTCCAACTGGAGGATATCCTGGCGGAATACGGCGGCGGCCGGCCGGACAAGAAAGAGCGATCCGCTTCCCCCGCGCCGGAGAGCCCGCCGGAGCCCGCCGCACAGCGCTCCCCTTCCCCGCCTGCCGCAAAACCGCCTCTGTCCGCCCCTGTGGAGGCGGGGAACGCGTCTGCCCTCCGGCCAGACAACGACATCGACAGCATCTCCCCCGAAGACCTCTTCGGCTTTTCCAGCCAGGCGGCGGAAGCGTCCCAGCCAGGAGGGCCCCGCCAGGCGGATAGCGGGATCCCGCAAAGGGAGGCGCCTTCTCCGGACGACGCCGCTCCCGCGGGGGAAGCGCCCGCTGTATCCATGGAGGATATCGTTGCCAGCACCGTGGACGCGGTAAAGGAGGACCAGGCCCGCCGCCAGGACAAGCTCCGCAAGCGGCTGGAAAAGGAGCGGAAGAAAAAGGCCGCGCGCCCGGTGAAAAAGCGCACGCCCGCGCTGCGCCACCCTCTGCCGGAGGAGGCGGAGGAACCCGCCATGTCGGAGGCGGCGGCCTGGCACAGGCGCTGGTATGCCCTGTGCCGCAGGAGCCTCCTCGTCTCCCTGCCGGTACTGGCCCTGCTGTGGCTGCCGTGGATCCTGCAGCAGTTCGGCGTCGTGGTGCCGTTTTTCAGCGGCAGCAGCGGCAACGCGGCGCTGTGCGTACTCATCCCGCAGGCCGTCCTCTGCGTCCTGTGCTGGCCGGTTTTCCATGCGGCCCTGAACGGGCTGCGGGAGCGATCCTGTACCGTCTATTTCCTGGCGGCGCTGTGCAATGTGGCGACGCTGCTGGATGAGATGACGCTGCTGTTCCTGCCAGGGCGCTCAAGCGTATCGCCTCTGGGTGGTGTGGCCGCGGCGGCGGCTGTCTTCTCCCTGTGGGGGCTGACCGGATACCACCGGGGCCTGTGGGAGAGCTTCCGCACCGCCGCCATGGGGGAGCCCTCCTATCTGGTCGACTGCTGCGAGGCGGGCATCGCCAAGGGGCGGGGCCGCTGCGCCGGGTTTTACACCCGCGCCACCATGGAGGATACCGCCTCCCAGTGGCAGCGGCTGCTGCTGCCGGTGATCGCCGTGGCGTCCCTGGTATTCGCGGTGCTTGCCACCGTGGGGCAGGGGCGGGGCCAGGACCTGCTCTGGTGCTGGTCTGTGATCCTCTGCGCTTCCTCCTCCCTGGTCTTCCCGCTGGTATACTGCGTCCCCTTCGGGCGCCTGGCCGCCCGCCTGAACCGCAGCGGCGCCGCCGTGGCGGGACAGTACGGCGCCTGTGTGCTCACCTCCTCCCGCCAGATCGTCGTTACAGACAGCGACCTGTTCCCACAGGGCACGGTCTCCCTCAATGGGCTGAAGCTCTATGGCGAGGAGCGCAACCGCGCCATCTCCTACGCCGCCACGCTGGCGGTGCAGGCCGGCGGCTGCCTGGGCCGCATCTTTGAAGACATCTGCCGCAACGACCGCATCAGCTATCAGAGCCTGGAGCACTTCCACATCCACGACGACAACGGCCTGAGCGGGATCATCCACGGGGAGACGGTGCTTGTGGGGCCTCCCATCTTTATGCGCCACCGGGGCGTGCGCCTGCCGGCCACCCTCCCCTCCAAAACCTCCGTCTGTCTGGCGGTGGATGGAGAACTGACCGCTGTCTTTGCCGTCAAATACAACACCTCCGGCCCTGTGGAGAGCGCCCTGAGGGCCCTGGGCCGCAACGGGCTGCAGCTGACCCTGGCCGTGCGGGACGGCAATATTACCCCCAAGCTTCTCAAGACCCGCTTTGGGACCGACGGCGGCGCCATATCCCCCGAAGTATCCGACAGGCTCGCCCTGTCCGACCCGGAGCGGGAGGCGGACGCTCCCAACGGCCTCCTCTATCGGGACGGCCTGTTTCCCTTTGTGGAAATGGCGGCAGGCAGCAGGCGGCTGTGCCACACCATACGGTTCGGCAACCTGCTGAGCCTGCTGGGCAGCATATCCGGGGCGCTGCTGAGCTTTTATCTCACCTTTACCGGGAGCTATGCTGTTCTGACGCCGGTGATGCTGCTGACCTATCTGCTGCTGTGGGTCGTCCCCATGCTACCGCTTCTCTACGGTATGGACAAGACCTGATGCAGCCGTTGTGACTATGCCAAAATTCCCGCCCCGCTTTTGGTCAATTTGCTAAAAAGCTTGCTGGTAAACAAAATTCAGTTGTGCTAAATCTGAAATTATTATATAATTGATACGTTAAGCGGATTCCGCAAAGCGGGATTGAGATAAACGGAAGGAGATTTATACCCTATGGACATTCGCAACATTTGCCTGCTGGGTCACGGCGGCAGTGGTAAGACCTCTCTTGTGGAGAGCATGCTGTACATTACCGGCGTCACCGACCGCCTGGGCAAGCCTGCGGACGGCAACACCGTTTGTGATTATGACCCCGAGGAGATCAAGCGGCAGATTTCTATCTCCCTGGCCATGACGCCCGTGATCTACCAGGGCGTCAAGATCAATGTCCTGGACGCTCCCGGCAACTTCGACTTCGCCGGCGAGATGCAGTCCGGCGTCCGTGCCGCCGAGGTGGGCGTGCTGGTCTGCGCCTCCAAGGACGGCCTGTCTGTTGGCGCCGAGCGCTGCTGGAAATACCTGCGGGAGCAGAAGAAGCCCTGCATCGTGTATATCTCCAAGGAGGACGACGAGAACGCCAACTTCTCCACCACCCTGGAGGCCCTGCGCGAGCACCTCAGCAAGTCCATCGCCCCTGTGGTCGCCCCCATCTGGGACGACAACAAGCGCACCATCGGCATCATTGACGTGCTCAACAAGAAGGCCTACAAGATGCCCGACGACAAGAAGGGCAAGCGGGTGGAGATCCCCATCCCCGACAACAAGATGAACGTGGTCAACGAGCTGTACGACCAGCTGATGGAGGCCGTGGCCGAGACCACCGAGGAGAACATGGAAAAGTTCTTCTCCGGCGAGCCCTTCACCAAGGACGAGATCATGAACGGCCTGAAGGTGGGCATGCACGAGGGCACCCTGGCCCCCGTGGTGTGCGGCAGCGCCCTGACCGGTCTCGGCACCGAGATGCTGCTGCAGACCATCGTGGATCTGGTCCCCGCCCCCACCGAGATGCCCGCCGAGACCGCCACCGACGAGTCCGGCGAGGAGATCGTCGAGGTCCCCCGGGATCCCAACGGCCCCACCGCCGCCATCGTCTTCAAGACCATCTCCGACCAGTACGGCAAGTACTCCCTGGTGAAGGTGGTATCCGGCAAGATCACCGGCGACATGTCCCTCTACAACCCCACCACCGGCAAGACGGAGAAGCTGGGCCGTCTGTACACCATCAAGGGCAAGAAGACCGAGGAGGTCAAGGAGATCGTCTGCGGCGACATCGGCGCCATTGCCAAGATGGACCGCCTGAAGACCGGCGACACCCTGTGCGACCCCAAGCAGATCGTGAAGCTGGCCCCCGTGCAGTTTGCCGAGCCCTGCTATTCCCGCGCCATTGCCCCCAAGACCCGGGGCCAGGACGAGAAGGTCGGCAGCGGCCTCATCCGTCTGAACGAGGAAGATCCCACCTTCTCTGTGGTCAACAACGCCGAGACCCATCAGGTCGTGGTTTCCGGCGCCGGCGACATCCAGATCGATGTATTGGTCAGCAAGCTGAAGAGCCGCTTTGGCGTGGAGGCTGAGCTGGATACCCCCCGGGTGGCCTACCGCGAGAAGATCCGCAAGACGGTCCGCAAGCAGGGCCGCCACAAGAAGCAGACCGGCGGCAGCGGCCAGTTCGGCGACGTCCACATCGTCTTCGAGCCCCAGGATGAGAGCGAGGATATGATCTTTGCCGAGGCCGTCTTCGGCGGCAGCGTGCCCAAGAACTTCTTCCCCGCTGTTGAAAAGGGCCTGCGGGAGGCCTGCCAGCACGGCGTATTGGCCGGCTACCCCGTGGTGTTCCTGAAGGCCACCCTGGTGGACGGCTCCTACCACCCCGTGGACTCCTCCGAGATCGCCTTCAAGACCGCCGCCCAGCTGGCCTACAAGGCCGCGCTGCCTGAGGCGTCCCCTGTCCTGCTGGAGCCCATCGGCGAGCTGAAGGTAACGATCCCCGACAGCTACATGGGCGATATCATCGGCGATCTGAACAAGCGCCGGGGCCGCGTCATGGGCATGACCCCCACCGGCGACGGCAACCAGGTGGTGGAGGCCGAAGTCCCCATGGCTGAAATGATGACCTACGCCATTGACCTGCGCTCCATGAGCCAGTCCCGCGGCTCCTTCACCTTCCACTTCGTGCGGTATGAGGAGTGTCCTCCCGCCGCCCAGGAGAAGGCCATCGCCGAGGCGAAGGCCCTGGCCGAGGCCGAGTAACCTGTCTGTCCTGCCCCCCGCAGCTTTCGCTGCGGGGGGCTTTTTCGGGAGGGCGCTCCTCCCCCGCCGCGGAAGCGGCGTGTAAGCATTTTGGCGAAGCCAAAATCTTACCGCAGGGGCAATTCATTTGGCCCTGCGGACAATTGGATCCTGGGGCCCCCACGGGAAGCGCCGCTTCCCATGGGGAAGTGTCCTCCCGCCGCCCAGGAGAAGGCCATCGCCGAGGCGAAAGCCCTGGCCGAGGCCGAGTAACCTGTCTGTCCTGCCCCCCGCAGCGAAAGCTGCGGGGGGCTTTTTTACAGAAGTGTACGCAAACGAAAAAACTCCTGGGGCGGTTTGATCCGCCCCGGGAGTTTTTTCGTATTTGTCCGCACGCTTACCACGCCTTGATATAGCCGGGCAGGTAAGTCAGTGGATCCACGCGGGAGCCGTTCTCCGTGATCTCATAGTGCAGGTGGGGGCCGCTGGAAATGCCGGTGGAACCAGTAACGCCAATGGGATCGCCCTGGTCCACCATATCCCCCTCGCTGACGGAACGGCTGGACATGTGGGCATACAGGGTGGTGTTCCCCGGCCCGTGGCTGATGACCACATAGTTGCCGTAGGAGCTGGAATACGCGGAGGTAATGACCTTGCCCGCCTTCGTGGCCAGGACGGTGGTATTATAGCCTACGCCGCCGATATCCACGCCTTTGTGGTTGGTGGAGGCCCCCTTGATGCCGGTGTTCCGGCTGCCCATGGGGGAGGTGATCCGCTTGGATGTGCTGACAGGCCAGATATAGCCGCCGGCCGTGGCCGTCCAGCCCATCTCCTCGGCAAGCTGGTTGGACTTCTCCACGATCTCCTTCTGGATGCGCTCCTCCTCTTCCGCGATCTCCTTGAGGGTGCTCTCATAGGCGGCCACGTCGGCCTCCAGCTCCTTGACCAGCTGGTTGGCCTCCTCCCGCTGGACAGCCAGGTCCGCCTTCTGCGCCTCCAGGGTCGTCTTGGCGGCCTCCGCCTCGCCCTTCAGCTCCTCCTGGTATACCTGCTTCTCCTTGATCTCCTCCTGGATGCTCCGCAGCTCGTCCAGGACGCTCTGGTTATAGTCAACGACCATCTGCACGTCCGACAGACGGCTGAGCAGGTCGGAAAAGCTGGTCGCCTTGAACAGCACCGCCCAGAAGGAGGGGGTGCCCTCCTTCTCCATGATCCGGGCCCGCTCACAGAAGAGGGCGTACTGCTCCTCCTCCTGCTTCTGGTTTTCCTCCAGCTCGTAGGCCGTCTGGCTCAAAAGGGCCTCATAGCCCGCGATCTGGCTCTCGGTGTTGGCGATCTCCTGCTCTGTCAGGGTGATCTGCCGGTCCAGCAGGCTGCGCACCGTCAGGGCGTTGGCCTTGTCGTTTTTCAGGTTCGCCAGCTGGGACTTCAGCTCATTGCGCTGTTGGGCCAGGTCGTCCGCATCGCCCTTCAGGCTGTCAATGTCGGCCTGGGTGACGGCCCGGGCGGTATCCGCCAGGGGCGCGCCGCCGGGCGCCAGCAGCCCCAGTAAAAACACCAGCACGACAGCTGTCCTGCCCGCTTTTTTCCAAAATCGTTTCACAAACTCGCTCCTTTTCCGGGCGTCTCCGGCCCATCCGCTAAACCTGCAGGAACTTCCGGATGGCGGAGAGGCTGCCGCCCACACCGATCAGCATCCCGGCCCCCACAAAGATCAAAGCCACGTATTGCCATATATCGGCAAAGGGCACCACTGTTATCAGGTTGATGGTGTCGTTGCCGGCCACCGACCGGGCCACCGCCTCATACAGCCCCCACTGGAGGAAGAAGCCGATGACCGCTGAAAAGAGCCCCAGCAGGAACCCCTCGTAGACGAAGGGCCAGCGGATAAAGCCGTTGGTGGCGCCCACCATCTTCATGATGGCGATCTCGTCCCGCCGGTCAAAGGTGGTCAGCTTGATGGTGTTGGCAATGATGAACACCGACACCACGAACATCACCGCGATCAGCACCACGCAGACTGTGCCCGCCACGTTGCGGATGGTGATGAAGCCGCCGGCCACATCCTCATAGGCCTCCACGTCGGCCACCCCGGGCACCTCCCCCAGATCCTCCACCGTCTGCTGCATATAGCCGATGTCCACAAGATCAATGGCAAAGCGGTGGGGGAAAATATCGTCCGGCAGGCCCTGGAAATTTTCATCTCCCTCGTAGCGGGCCCGAAACGACTCCGCCGCCTCCGTGTTGGAGATGAAGGTGACGCCAGATACATTGGGCACCGCCAGCAGGCTCTTCTCCAGGGCCCTGGCCTCCGCCTCGCTGTAGCCGTCCTCCACATAGGCCAGCACCTGGTTCTCCGCCTCCATGTCCTCCAGCATGGCGTTGGCGTTGACCGCCACCAGGGTGAAGGTGCCCATGATCAGCAGGCACGCCACCGTGATGCCGATGGCGGCGAAGGACATGAAGCCGTGGTTGAACATGTTATAGGCGCCCTCGCGGGCAAAATAGGTAAAGTTGTGCTTGCTCATTGCGCTCTCCTCCCGTAGTAGCCCCTGCCGTCGCTGACTACGCGGCCGCGCTCCAGCATAACAACCCGCTTGTCAAAGCGGTTGACCAGATCCTTTTCATGCGTCACCACCAGCACCGTTGTCCCCAGGGCGTTGATCCGCTCCAGCAGGCGCATGATCTCCAGCGACCGGGCGGGGTCCAGGTTGCCGGTGGGCTCGTCGGCAATGATGGTGCTGGGGTTGTTGAGCAGCGCCCGGGCGATGGCCACGCGCTGCTGCTCGCCGCCGGAGAGCTCCGAGGGCAGGCGGCGGCTCTTGTTCTCCAGCCCCACCAGCTCCAGGCAGTAGGGGATGCGCTTTTTGATCTCCTTGGGGCCGGCCCCCACCGCCCGCATGGCGAAGACCATGTTGTCATACACCGTCTTGTGCTCGATCAGGCGGAAATCCTGGAAGATCACCCCCACCGTCCGGCGCAGATAGGGGATCTGCCGCTCCCTGATGTTGCGCAGGGAGAAGCCGTTGACCATCACCTTGCCCTGTGTGGGCTCCACCTCCCCGATCAAAAGCTTGATCACCGTGGACTTCCCGCTGCCGGAGGGGCCCACCATAAAGACAAATTCCCCGTCCTGTATCTCCATCGACAGCCCGTTGAGCGCGTGGGTGCCGTTGGGGTATTCCTTTACCACATCTGTCAGTCGAATCATAGCGTTTTTGCTTCCTCTACCAGTGTCAAAATTATGTAAACAACTTCTCCCAGAAAAAATTACAAAAAGTTACATAGTAATCATACACAAATAGCCCCGGCCCGTCAAGGCACTATCGCGGATTTTGTCAATTTTCTTCATCCTCCCCCGCTGGAAATTTTTTCTGATTATGTAAAGTTCACGGGGAGGTTGTTCATTCTTTTTCTTTGTGTACAAAGAAAAAGAATCAAAAAGAAAAACTTTTTGCGCGAAACTGCGTTTCGCTTATGGGGATAAGATTTGGCCAGGTGCGGTTCAGGCGGCACCGGGGTGTTTTTGGGGCGGGGCAAAAGTTTGTGCAGTCTGCCGGTGCACGAAGGAGGGCAACAAAAGGCCGTTACACACCTAGTGTGTAACGGCTTTTTGCCGGGAACAGAATACGAGAAGGAGCGTTTTGGATGAATTATACAGAAAAGTATCACCTGCCCCAGTGGGCGGAGAACGACAGAATTTTGATGACCGACTTCAACCAGATGTGCGCCGATATCGAGGCGGGGCTCACGGCGGCGGCGGGGCTGCCTTATGTTGTCGGCAGCTATACCGGCAATGGAGCGACCGCAGAAGAGGGCGGACAGCACATTGAATTGGGCTTTCAGCCCCGGTTTTTGCAGATCACCGGTATGGGAAACGGCGTCGATGCTTCCGGCGAAGCCTATCGATACAACGCATCATCCGGCGGACAACAGACCACGCAGACCCTGCAGATCACAGAAACAGGCTTTGCCGTCAACTACACCAGCGGCGTGTTCCCCATGCTGAACCAGAGCGGCCGCACCTACACCTACATTGCGTTCCAATAAAAATGGCCCCACCGCAAAGCGGTGGGGCCATTTTTTATTTGGATGGTTTATCCAGATGTTTGGTGATTAGGCGTTCTTACCCTTGATGGTGACAGTCTGAGTAGCATGGGTATCCTCGGCAACCAGAGTCAGGGTCAGGGTATCGCTGTCACCCAGAACGTCATCAGCAGTCTTGCCGGCAGGCAGATTGACCTTAGTGGTGCTGGCGTTGGGAACGATCAGGGCAGCCAGAGCGCCGAGCGTATTGTCGGAGCTGTTGCAGGTATACGTGTCAGTGGAGGTGTATGCCAGGACAGTGTTATCAGCCTTAATCGTATAGGTGACATCAGTGTCCTTGGCGGCCACGGTCACGTGGAAGTACACGGTGGTGGTGCCATCGGTGATGGTGAAGTACCACTCGTTGCTGGCGTTATAAGTACCAGTGTACACACCGTCCTTGGCATAACCGTTGCCGGTGCCCTTGGTGTAGGGAGCAGTATCGCCCTTGTGGCCGATGGTGATGGTCTGGGTGAGGGAGTTGTTGACAGCAGTCACTTCCAGAGTACCGCTGACGCTATTCATGCTCTCCTCGGTGGCGACCAGCTCAAAAGCGGTAGCGGGGGCCAGGCCGTCGCCCTTACCCGTATACTGAGCAGTAGTGCCGCGGACCTCAGCCTTCAGCAGGTAAGCGGTGGGATCGATGGTGGCGCCGGACACGGTGGTCACATAGTTGTTGGCCACAGTGTAGGTCTTGCCATTCTCGGTGAAGACATTGGGGGTAACGCCATCAGCCGCGGCAGTGGTGGCCAGCTTGCCCTCGATGATGTAGATCTCGGTGACAGCAGTCTTGGCGGCGTTGTAGTGCAGGTAGACCCGGACATCCTGACCTCTGACCATGGTATAGGGATCCGCAGTACCATCGGTGATGTTCAGAACGGTGAAGGGGATCTCGCCATAGGCGTAGAAGTGGGTGCCTTCACTATCCGTGAATGTGATACCACCGCTGGCCCAGGACACCGTAACCGGAGTAACCGTAGCATTCGCCACCCAAGCCTCGGGGAAGGCGGTGTAGGACTTCAGTACGCCGGTCTTGGTGATGTTGTACTCGCCGACGCCGTATGTCTTGATCAGATTATACTCAGTGGCGGTCAGCTTGTAGTTCAGCTGCTTCTCACCGTTGACGATGACGTCGAGGTAGTAGTAGTGCTGCAGGTCAGCGCCGACTTCCTCGTAGTTGGTGGCAGTCTTGTAGACGATGAAGTTGTTGGTCAGATCAGCCACGCCCGCAGTCAGGAAGGCAAAGCGCACCCAGCTGCCGGAAGCCACATAGTGGAAGGTGCCGCTGGTGAAGGTGGGGATCTCGTCATAGCCGGTGTACACGGCGGTGGCGGCGGTGGAGTTGGTGGTCACACCGCGCAGGTCGACAACCACAGTGGTCAGGTTGACGCCCACATTAGTAGTGGTGCCGTACACAGTGGCGGTCTTGGTGGTGTAGCTGGCAGAAGTCAGCAGGCTGCAGGGCGTCAGGTTGTAGCTGCCGTCAGCGTTGACGGTGTAACCGAACATGCCGCCAAAACGGTTGACCAGGTCGTTGACATCGAACACCTTTGTATTGGTGGTCCCAACGGTGTACTTCGCCACCTGGACATCAGTGATGGAGCCGTCGGTGTTGACCACGCGGGCATCGGTCAGGCCGGTGATGCCGTCAGTGTGCCTGTTGGCCAGGACGTACAGGTAGTTCACCGCCTCAGAAGCGACAGCGGCGTAGATGATGTGGCCATAGGGATCGGTGTACACATTGAGGGTCTTGGTCAGGTTGTCGCTGACCAGGGTGTTGGCGGTAGTCGGAGTGACAGCCTTAGCGGAGACGATGTAGGTCTCGCCGCCAATAACATAGCTGGTCTTGGCGCCGCCAACGGTCTGGTAGGTGATGCGGGAGAAGGTATCCTGGGTGTAGGCAGCCTTGGTGACATAATAGATGCTGTCATAGGCCACGTAGGTCACAAGATCCTGATAGGCCAGCTCGTCAGCGCAGACCAGGTCGTCAGCCTTCACGGCAACGTTGTTCAGGTAGTAGCTGTTGGCCTGAACGCCCTGAGTACCGGTGTTGCTGGTGTTGGTGATAGCGGTGACATAGGCCACGGTGTAGTCGGTAACGACGACAGACTCGGCCAGGCCGCCGTTGTCGTTGTCAACAAAGTCGAACTTCACGCCGACCTTGCCCTTGGAAGCCTCGTACTGAGCCAGAACCGTGCTGTTCAGGACAATGCCGACCACATTACCGGCAGTGTTCTTAGCATAGCGATAGAAGGGCACGCCATTGTAGTAATAGGTGCGCTCCGCATCCAGAGAAGCGATGTGGTAATCGGGATCGGTGTTGGTGTTGGCATCGTTGGTCAGCGCCTCATAGGCGGTGCCATTGGTGCTGGTGCCCAGGCTCACGCCGGTGACGGTCACATCGGACACAGCAGTGCGGGTCTTGGCGGCAGAAGTGGGAACCGTGTAGGCGTAAGCGGCGTAGCCAATGTTCTCCCAGTTGGCGTCAGTGTTGGTGACGATGGTGGAGCCCAGGGTGGTGGTGCCGGCGTGGTAGCCAACGGCCTCCACAACGCCTGCGGTCTTCTCCAGCTTGAAGGTCTCATAGCCGATGGAGGAGTTGGTAGCACCAAAGATGCCCATGTTCTTGTCCTGATAGCCGAAGGCTACCGTGTACTCGACCTGGGGAACCAGGATGGAGCGGAACAGGATCTCAGCCACGACCTCACGGGTGGCAGTGCCGCCCAGGGTGCCGGCGCTGACTTTATCGGTGATGCCCAGCTTCTTGCCCACGGCAGCGGTCTGAACCTGCCAGCCGGAGCCGGTGAACTCGCCGTTCTTGTCATAGCCGACAGCGCGCAGGATCATGGCCAGGGCCTCGTAGCCCGTGACCTTGCCATTGGGGTCAAAGGTCTTGGCGTCGCGGCCCTTGACGTACTCGGCGTTGGCGCAGAAGTTGACATAGCCGGCGTACCAGGAGCCGGAGTTGACATCGTCAAACTTCTTGTAGTCGCTGTAGATCTTGACCTGTGCATCGTTCACGTCGCCGGTGACGATGCGGTAGATGATGGCGGCCACCTCAGCGCGGGTGATGTCACCCTTGGGCTGGAAGCTGCCGTTCTCATAGCCCTGGAACACCTTCAGGTTGGACAGGACGGTGACGGCCTCATCATAAGTCGCGTCAATGTCCTTGTCGTCCGTGAAGGCGTTAGCGGTGGCCAGGAGCGAGAAGCTCATGACCAGAGCCAGGACCAGTGCGAGAATCTTCTTCAGATTTCTCATGGTGGATTTTTCCTCCTTTTGAATTTTTCGGGTAAGAAAGTTATGATTTTTGCTCATTTTTCCAGTTTTCCGTCAAAAAAAGAGCAGTATCAAGCCCCTTACCCGAAAGGAGGAGGGCCCGGAAAGCCTTGCCGCGCAAGGCTTTCCGGGCCCCTGATCTTTCCTCTGGTAGCGCTTTTCTCCGGTTTTGGTAGCGTTTCGGCGTTTTCAAGCCTGCAAACCCTTCTGCCCCAAGGGTTTGACTTGGTAGCGTTTTGGTAGCGCGCCTTGGCGGCGCGGCCTTGGTAGCGCTTGGTAGCGTTTTTGCTGGAGGGCCCCAAAAAAAACGAAGGATCCATGGAAGGATCCTTCGCAAAATGGTGCTCGTTTCACCGCCCGCGGGCCCTTTTGGGGCATGGCCCGCCTGGGATCAGGCGTCGATCCCGCGGCTGGTCAGGTACTTCTTCACCATCAGGGCGACCTTGAAGGTGATCGCGTCGTCAAACTCCCGCAGGTCCAGGCCCGTCAGCTTCTTGATCTTCTCCAGGCGGTAGACCAGGGTGTTGCGGTGGACGAACAGCTTCCGGGCCGTCTCGGAGACGTTCAGGTTGTTCTCAAAGAACTTGTGGATGGTGAACAAAGTCTCCTGGTCCAGGGAGTCAATGGGGTTCTTCTTAAAGACCTCCATCAGGAACATCTCGCACAGCGTGGTGGGCAGCTGATAGATCAGGCGGCCGATCCCCAGGTTCTCGTAGTTGATGACAT
This sequence comes from uncultured Oscillospiraceae bacterium, assembly GCA_902373635.1. Taxonomy (GTDB): domain Bacteria; phylum Bacillota; class Clostridia; order Oscillospirales; family Oscillospiraceae; genus Pelethomonas. The sequence goes on along the minus strand of CABKMV010000052.1, from coordinate 1,778 downwards.
ACTTCTCCGTGTCAAAGACCTTGCCCACCTCAATGGCGATCTGGGCCTCCTTGTAGCTCTTGGCCAGCTCCCGCAGGTGCATCGCCACCGTCCCGATACCGATCACCACGTGGTTCTCCCCGCCGACCCGCAGCGTCTCCTCCAGCAGGGCGGCCACCCGCTGGACCTCCTTGTCATATCCGCTCTCAGGCAGCTGGTGGATCAGCGCCACGTCGCTGTCCCCAATGCTGAGCACAAAATCGTTCTGGCGGTCAGGGAACAGCCCCTGGATCGCATCCATGAGCGCGGCGTCGCCGCCCTCCAGCTGGCGGATCACAAATACGCCCCGGGGGACCTCCGGCGCCACATGGAGCTCCTTTGCCCGCATGTAGATATCGCTGAGCATGATATTGTCGGAGATAATGTTTTTGATAAACGATCCCCTGTCGTGCTTTTCTTCGTAGTAGCTCTTGGCCCCATTCAGGGCGACGCCGGCCATCGCGCAGACGGACCGCCCCACCTCGTCGTCCCCCATGGTAAACACGGCGTAGTCGAAGTGAGAACCCCAGCCGCTCAGGGCGCGGAACGTCCTGCCATCCACAGAGACGACCGCGCCGTCAGCCCGGTTGATGGGTTCCACGTACTCAGGCCACTTTCTGCCAATCAGCCCCAGATCGCTGCAGGAAATCACAGACCCCTCCGCATCGATCACACCGACCACCCGATCCGTGGCCTCCTTGATCTGCAGGACTACATTCTGAAAAATCCTTCCCGACATAAAGTTCCCCTCCATAGAGCAGTATCGTCCGTTATTTTTTGTGCAATATGTCAATTTCCTATTTCATTATACTTGGTGATTCTCCATAATGCAAGATATTTTTTCTTTTTTCCACAAAAAATATTGTTTGTTTTTGGCTAATTCGTAAGTTTCTATGGTTTTTAGGGTTTTCCGCCAATTTTTGCAACTTCTTCGGCGGTCAAAAGCCGATATTCCCCTTTTTTCAGCTGCTCATCCAGAATCAGCGGCCCCATGGAAAGACGCTTCAAGTAACAGACTGTCGCCCCCTGGCTGGCCGCCATCCGTTTGATCTGGTGGAACTTCCCCTCATGCAGCGTAATAAGGGCCTCCCTTCCATCCCCCAGCAGCTCCAGCCCCGCGCTCATGCAGCGCAGGCCGTCCGCCAGCGTGACGCCCTCGGCGAAGGCCGCCTGGTCCTCCGGCCCCAGAGGCCGGTCCAGGCGGGCGTAGTAGACCTTGTCCACGTGGCTCTTGGGGGCCAACAGGCGGTGGGCCAACTCCCCGTCGTTGGTCAGCAGCAGCAGCCCCTCCGTGTCCCGGTCCAGCCTCCCCACGGGAAACAGCCCCTGGCGGCGCAGCGCGGGAGACAGCAGGTCCAGCACAGTCCGCTGGCGGCTGTCCTCGGTGGCGGAGAGGACGCCCGCCGGTTTATGGAGCATCACATAGGTATAGGCGCGATAGCCCAGATCCTCCCCATCCACAAGTATCTCGCTGGCAGAGGGATCGACCTTGTCCTCCGCGCTGCCGGCGGGGACGCCGTCCACCAGGACGCGCCCCTCTTTTACCAGCGCCTTTGCCTCCCGCCGGGACCACCGCCCTGTGGAGGCGATCAGTTTATCCAGCCGCTGGACGGCCATAGGCCCGCCCCCCTTTCCAACGCATCGCTGCTCTCAGTTTAGCTGATTTTTCCAAAATGTGCAATAAGAAACCGCCGCGCTCTGGTAATGAAGTGCCCGCCAAAAGTTAGACAATATTTAAAAAGAAAAATCGTTCAAGCAGC
>CABKMV010000051.1 GCA_902373635.1 uncultured Oscillospiraceae bacterium | reverse complement strand
CTCCTACACCACCGCTGTGGACGAGTGCGACATCGCCAAGGATCTGGGCATCTCCAACTCCGCTGCCATCGAGGCCGCTTACATCGACGGCGTGGAGGTCAAGACCACTGAGCGTGCTGTCACCACCAACCTGGTCGGCACCATCAACGCCAGGGCCACCACCTCCTATGTGGGCGCCCAGGGCCGCCAGACCTATGTCTATGACATGGGCGTCAAGGGCTACCGCATCGTCGAGATCAACACCTACCTGGCTAAGGTCGTCGGCGTCACCGCTGAGAAGGTCGACAAGAACGGCCACGTCACCCCCGCTTATGTCACCTTCGAGGTCTACGCTGACAACGCCTCTGTGGGCGCTCCGAAGGCCAGCGTCATCACCGCGACTCGCAACCTGACCTACAACACCGCTGACTACGTGGTTGGCGAGTACGCTCTGGTCACTGTCAGCGAGAGCAGCCTGGCTGGCGGCAAGGTCGCCACCGCTGAGAAGACCACCGCTGTCGCTACCGGCGTTCTGAGGGGTTACACCGCTTCCACCACCCGTGTGGGCGAAGAGACCTACAACGACGCTGACCTGTTCGTCCTGGGCAACGCCAAGATCACTGACAGCTATGGCAAGACCTATGACGTGTTTGTCGACCAGTACGGCAACGTCATCGGCCTGGTTCCCACCGCCAACAACTACCTGGTCATCGAGGCCATCCGCTGGATCCATGACGGCACCCTGTACGGCGGTTCCGCCCTGGCCAACGTGGTCCTGGCTGACGGCTCCCGCGTGGAGAACGTGACCATTGCCAGCGTTGCCGGCCGGCTCACCACCAACACTGGTGATGCTTTCGGTGATGCCGACAGCGCCACTGTCTCCGACTACTACACCAACAACGGTGAGTACTACAACCACCTGGCCTCCTACGTGGTCAATGCTGACGGCACCTACGCCATCACTTCTCTGAAGGATGACACGACCGCCGCTGACAATGACACCGTTTGCGCCGCTGCAGACCTTGACAATGTTGCCATCACCAAGGGCCTGACCACCATGGTGAGCAAGACCAATACCGTTGTTGCCAACGACAACACCGTGTTCCTGGTCAAGCAGAGCAATGGTACTTATGAGACTTATGTTGGCAAGAACAACGTGCCCAGCATGACTGATGCTACCATCTGCTACCTGACCAGCAATGGCTATGCCACCGTGGTTCTTGTTACCAAGTACACCCTGGCCTCCAACAGCTTCGTGGCCTATGTCCCCGCTGAGACCACCGCTCGCCTGGCTACTGACTGGTATTACGGCGTGTACAACGGCAGGTATGCCTACGAGGTCTACAAGGTTGGCGAGACTGAGCCCACCACCATTTACAGCAATGACGCTGACCTCTTCAAGTTCTCCCAGATTAGCACTTTGGGCGACCGTGACGGCTTCTATGACATCACTGTTGATGCAGACGGCGTTGTGACCAGCTCTGTCCGCTTTATCGGCACCTATGCCTATGACACTGTCACCAACATTACCACTGCTCACGGCGGATATCTGTGGGATCGTGCTTGGGTCCGCACCAACCTGGTTGGCAACTCCCTGCAGACTGCCGACAAGGCTGGCACCACTGCCAACAAGGACTTCTTCGTTGACAATGCCAAGTACTTTGTCATCACCAGAGTGACCCTGCCCACCGGCAGCACCTACACCACCGTCACTGAGGGTTCTGCTGCTGACATGGTCGCCGGCACCAAGGTGATCGTTGCTTACACGAACGCCGCGAACAACCCCGCCGCCTACGTGTATGTCATCGCTGCCGAGGGCCAGGCTGTGAATCCTGTTACCAAGACTACCGCCATTGCCAATGCTTGGAACGTTACCGTGAACGGCGTGTATGTGCCCACCACCACCTACACCAATACCGTTTCCGGTACTCCTGCTGACGCCCTGGCCGTCGCCAAGGCCAACGCCACCCAGATGAGCCTGGCCCAGGTCAGCGCCACCCTGACCGGTTACTCCATGACCACCTCCGGTCTGGCCAACGGTAACATCATGGTGTTCGCCACCGCAAGTGATGTTCCCTCCACTGCTCTGGGTACCGCTTCTGCTTCTACCTGGACTGGCAACCTGGCTGTCGGTAACGTCATCGTTATCGCTGACGCCAATCCCGCTGGCACTGCTAACTACTACACCGTGATCGAGGTTGTCGCCTGATCCGTAGTGTTTAGCGCCAAAAACACCCCATAAAGTGTTCCGCCCCTGGGAGAAATCCCAGGGGCGGTTTTTCTTATGCCTTGATACCGTAGAGGAGGAGGGTGGCGGTACCGGAGCCGGTCTTTTCAAAGACCAGGCTGCCCAGGGCCGTCCACCCGCACCCCGTGTAGAAGGTGAGCCGGGAGGAATCCCACAGCCCGGTGTTGGTCAGGATCTCATAGTGGCTCTTGGAGGCGATGATGGTCCCGCAGGGGTGGATGTGGGTCAGGCTGTGGCCGTTGCCGCCGTTGCCGCCGCCCAGGATGCAGCCCAGGTTGATGGGGCTGCCCGCCTGCTCGTAGTAGTGGCTGGCGGAATCGTTGTTCATCCGCACGCGCACGTCGCTCTGTCCGGTGTAGCAGCCGTCGATCACCAGGCCGGAGTACCCGGACAGGTCGATTCCGGACAGGTCGACGGGGTAGGAGCCCGCGCCGCTGGCCTGGAGGTCCCCCAGCTTCACGAACTTCACCGCGTTTTCCACTGCCGTCACCCTGGGGGCCAGGCTGTCCCCGGTGGCCTTGGCCTGACTGGCGGTAGCTCCGGCAGTATCCGCCGCTGTCTTTGCAGACGTCAGCCCATCCTCGATGTCCGCCATTGCCTGGTTGAAGTCCGTCATCAAAATTCTGTCGCTCTCCGCCCACTGGGGCAGGTGATACTTTTCTGTATAATTCATCCAAAACGCTCCTTCTCGTATTCTGTTCCCGGCAAAAAGCCGTTACACACTAGGTGTGTAACGGCCTTTTGTTGCCCTCCTTCGTGCAACGGCAAGATGCATAAACTTTTCCCACGCGAAACATCGTTTCGCGCAAAAAGTTCTTTTGATTCTTTTCTTTCAAGAAAAGAATGAACAACAACCCCCGGGGCGTTTTTCTTGACGTTATGTGGGGAAGGGGGTATACTGGGTGCAGGATTTTACGCATTTGGAGGGAAAGGAAGTGGGAGGAGTGGAGCTGTCCCGGCTGCTGGAGATATCGCCCGGTGTCACCGCGCTCATTGGCAGCGGCGGCAAGACGACGGCCATGTATGTGCTGGCCGGGGAGCTGGCGTGCCGGGGCACGGTGCTGTGCTGCACCACCACCCACATCCGCCGGCCCGGGCACATGCCGGTGCTGCTCCAGCCCACGGAGGAGGCCCTCTCCGCGGCCCTGAAGGCCCGCCGCTGCGTCTGCGCCGGCGCGCCGGCGGAGGCGGGCAAGCTGACCGCCCCGGCAATCCCCATGGCGCGCCTGGCGGAATTGGCGGACTTTGTGCTGGTGGAGGCGGACGGCTCCAGGGGGCTGCCCCTGAAGGCCCACCTGCCCCATGAGCCGGTCATCCCTTCAGAGGCAAGCCAGGTGATCCTGCTGGCGGGGGCCTCCGGCCTGGGAAGGCCCGTGTCGGAGGCCGTCCACAGGCCGGAGCGGTTCTGCCAGCTCTCCGGCCTGTCGGAGAGCGACTTGGTGACGCCCCAGGCCCTGGCCGCGGTCCTCCGCCAAGAGGCCCTGGCGGGGAAAGTCCTGGTCAACCAGGCAGAGGACGGGGGGGCCATGGCGGGGGCCAAAGCCCTTGCCGCCCTGCTGGAGGCCAGGGTGTTTGCCGGGGCGCTGAGAAGGAGGGAATGGACATGCTTGTCGTAATACGGGGCGGCGGGGACATTGCCTCCGGCGTCGCCCTGCGCCTGTACCGCTGCGGCGTCACCCCGGTGCTCTGCGAGATCCCCTTCCCCACGGCCATCCGGCGCACAGTCTGCTTCTCCGAGGCGGTCCGCCTGGGAGAGACTGCCGTCGAGGGCGTTCCCGCCCGCCGGGCGGAAGCGGAGGAGGTCCCCGGCCTGATCAGCCGGGGGATCATCCCCGTGCTGGTGGACCCGGAGGCCGCCTGCGTCCGGGCCCTGAAGCCGGACGTGGTGGTGGACGCCATCCTGGCAAAGCGTAACCTGGGTACCATCAGGGACATGGCGCCCATTGTTGTGGCCGTAGGGCCCGGTTTTACCGCCGGGGTGGACTGCCACGCCGTTGTGGAGACCATGCGCGGCCACACCCTGGGCCGGGCGATCTATCAGGGCGGCGCGCTGCCCAACACCGCTGTCCCGGGGCTGATCGGCGGCTATGCCGGGGAGCGGGTCCTGCGCGCGCCGGCGGACGGCGTGTTCCGCGCGGCCCGGCAGATCGGCGACCAGGTTCGCGCAGGCGACACGGCGGGGTACGTGGAGGGGCTTCCCATCGTCTGTACCATCGACGGCGTGCTGCGGGGCCTTCTGGCCGACGGCACGGAGGTGGTCAAGGGGCTCAAGAGCGGGGATGTGGACCCCCGCTGCCGGCCGGAGTTCTGCCGGATGGTCTCCGACAAGGCCCTTGCGGTGGGCGGCGGCGTGCTGGAGGCGATCCTGCACTTCTCCGGCAGGCTGGGGCAATAGGAAATACCAATATAGAAATGGGAAGGCCGTGCTGACGCACGGCCTCTTTGCTTTCCCGGACTTTCCCGGAAACTTGACGGATCCCCCCGTTTAAGCTAATGTATCTCTCACAATCTGGCGAAGCGCGGGATAAATTCGTCAAATCTATGAGAGGAAGGTACATACTATGTCGCGGAAGACCATCATGACCAACATTGCCTACGACACCCAGCGCCGCAGCTACTATGTCACGCTGCGCAGCAGCTCTCCCAGGGGCGGGGCCCCCCGGCGGACCGTCCGCTGCTATCCGACCCTCGAGCAGGCGGCCCAGGCGCTCAACGACCACATGACCGGCAGGAGGATGGAGAAAAACCTCCCGATGGAGGACCTGACGGTGGGGCAGTGGCTGCACTACTGGCTGGAGCAGATCATCCGCCCCAGCCGGTCCGCCTCCACCACCCACGGATACGCCATGATCGTGCGCAACCATCTGGCGCCGGGGCTGGGCAGTATCCTCCTGCGGGAGCTGACGGCCACGCAGGTTCAGCGCTATCTGAACAAGAAGCAGGGGGAAAACCTGTGCAGCAACACGGTGCGCAAACACTACGGCGTGCTGCACAACGCCCTGGAGCAGGCCCGGCGTCAAGGGCTCATCGACCGGAACGTGGCGGAGCAGGCGTCCCGCCCCTCCTCCACGCGCCCCAAGCACTACTACTACGACTCCGAAACCATGTCCCGCCTCTTTGAGGCCCTGGAGGGCACCACCATGGAACCGGTGGTCAAGCTGGCCGGCTACCTGGGACTGCGGCGCAGCGAGATCTGCGGGCTGAAATGGAGCCATGTGGACCGCGAGGCCAGGGTCATCACCGTCGTGGAGGCGCGCACAGCCGTCAACGGCCGTTCGGTGGATAAGGCGCCCAAGAACTTCTCCTCCGTCCGCCGCCTGGGCTACCGGGGCATCGCGGACCTGGAGGAGCTGATGGAGCGCCTCTGGCGCCAGCGGGCTGAGGAAAAGCAGAGACTGGGCGACGAATACACGGATCTGGGCTTTGTGCTCTGCCACAGCGGCGGGCATCCCTACCAGCCGGACTACCTCAGCAACCGCCTCCAGCGGGTCATGGCCCGGAAGGGGCTGCCCTATGTCACCCTCCACGGCCTGCGCCACAGCTTTGCCAGCATCGCCCACAGCCGGAACGTCCCGCTGTACGGGATCAGCCGGGCCCTGGGCCACAGCAGCACCGCCACCACCACCCAGATCTACATGCATCTTTTTGACGAGACGCATCTCTCCGTGGTGCAGGAGGTGGGGAAGGCCATTGGCGACGGGGTAAAATAACCCGCGCATGCGCAAGAAAAGACCGCGCCGCCGGATCTGTCATCCGGCGGCGCGGCTGGCTGGAAACGCTTTACTCCTGGGAGAACTGGTCCTTGCCCACACCGCACAGGGGGCACTCGAAGTCCTCGGGCACATCCTCCCACTTGGTGCCGGGGGCGATGCCGTGGTCGGGATCGCCCAGCTCCTCGTCGTATACATAGCCGCACACGTCGCAAATGTATTTCATACAGATTCTCCTTTCTGTTTGATGATCTTTCCGATCAGGGGCTTTTGTCATCTGCCCCTAGTATATCCGGATATCGGGAACTTTACAGTTGCAATTCCTACAATTGGGAAATTTTTCTCCGACGGGGGGCCTAGCTCAGCTCCAGCTGGCCGGTGTACAGCTGGTAATACTTCCCGCCCTGGGCAATGAGGTCGTCGTGGTCGCCACGCTCGATGATCTCCCCCTGCTCCAGGACCATGATGGCCTGGGAGTTGCGGACGGTGGAGAGGCGGTGGGCAATGACGAACACGGTGCGATCCTGCATCAGCTGGTCCATGCCCTCCTCGATCAGCTTCTCCGTGCGGGTGTCGATGGAGCTGGTGGCCTCGTCCAGGATCAGCACCGGCGGGTCGGCCACCGCCGCCCGGGCGATAGCCAGCAGCTGGCGCTCCCCCTGGCTCAGGTTCCCGCCGTCGTCGGTGATCCAGGTGTCGTAGCCCTCGGGCAGGTGGCGGATGAAGGTGTCGGCGTTGGCCAGCCTGGCCGCGGCGCGGACCTCCTCGTCGGTGGCGTCCAGCTTGCCGTAGCGGATGTTGTCCGCGATCGTCCCCGTGAAGAGGTGGGTGTCCTGGAGCACGATGCCCAGGCTGCGGCGCAGGCTCTCCTTGCTGATCTCCTTCACGTCGATGCCGTCATAGGTGATGAGGCCGCTGTCGATCTCATAGAAGCGGTTGATGAGGTTGGTGATGGTGGTCTTGCCCGCGCCGGTGGAGCCCACGAAGGCGATCTTCTGCCCGGGCTTGGCGTAGAGGCTGATGCCGTGGAGGATGGTCTTCTCCGGTACATAGCTGAACACCACGTCCTTAAAGCGCACGTCGCCCTTCAGGGGAATCAGCGTGCCGTCCGGCTTTTTCCAGGCCCAGCCGTCGCCCCGCTGGGCCTGCTCGGTGATGGAGCCGTCGGCGGCGTGGGAGACGTGGACCAGGGTGGTCTTGCCCTCGTCGATCTCCGGCGCGGTCTCCATGACCTCGAACACCCGCTCCGCGCCGGCGATGGCGGCCAGAAGGTTGTTGACCTGCTGGCTCATCTGGCTGATGGGCTGGCTGACCTGGCGGGTGTACTGGAGGTACACCACCAGGGAGCCCAGGTCGAAGCCCATGCTGATGGAGAGCAGCGCGCCCACACAGCAGGTCAGGGCGTAGTTGATGTGGCTGATATTGCCCATGGCGGGCATCATGGAGCCGGAGAAAGACTGGGCGTTGGTGGCGCTTTTGCGGTAGTTCTCGTTGAGGACGGCAAAGCCCTCCTTGGCCTTGGCCTCGTGGTTGAATACCTTGATGACCTTCTGGCCCTCGATCATCTCCTCGATGTAGCCGTTGACGATGCCGATATCCCGCTGCTGGGCCATGAAGTAGCGGCGGCTGCGCGTGCCCACGGTCATGATGACCACCAGCATCAGGGCCAGGGAGAACACTGTCACCAGGAAGAGCATGGGGCTCAGGTACAGCATCATCCCCACCACGCCGAGGAAGGTCAGCGCCCCGGAGAAGAGGCTGACAAGGCCGTTGTTCAGTATCTCGTTGATGGTCTCGATATCGTTGGTGTAGCGGCTCATCAGCTCGCCGTGGGTATGGGTGTCAAAGTAACTGAGCGGCAGCTTCTGCATGCTGTCGAACAGGTCCCGGCGGATGGCGTAGGTGGTCTTCTGGGAGACATGGACCATCAGGCGGGAGTAGGTGAAGCTGAAGAGGGCCGCGCAGATATAGACGCAGGCCATCAGCACCAGCATCTTCACCAGTTTTTCGTAGTCGCCGGGGACGATGCAGTCGTTGATGAGGGGCTTGAGCAGATAGGAGCCGCCGATGGTGCAGGCGGAATTGAGCAGCAGGCAGACCGCCACGATGACCAGCAGCCACTTGGACCGGCCGACATATCCCATCAGCTTGCCGACCGTCTTCCGCATGTTTTTGGGCCGTTGATAGCCGTGCTTGGCGCCGGGGCCGCCCGTGCCTTTTTTGGGTGCGTTAGCCATTGAGCGCCACCCCCTCCTGCTGAGATTGATAGACGTCGCGGTAGATCTCGCTGCTGACCATGAGCTGGTCGTGGGTGCCCATCTGCGCGATCCTGCCGTCGTCCATGACGATGATCAGGTCAGCGTCCATGACGGAGACGATCCGCTGGGCGATGATGATCTTGGTGGTATCCGGCAGCTGGGTGCGGAACGCCGCCCGGATCTTCGCGTCGGTGGCGGTATCCACCGCGCTGGTGCTGTCGTCCAGGATGAGCACCTTGGGCTTTTTCAGGATGGCCCGGGCAATGCACAGCCGCTGCTTCTGGCCGCCGGACACATTGACGCCGCCCTGGCCCAGATCGGTCTCATAGCCGCCGGGCAGCCGGTGGATGAACTCGGAGGCGCAGGCCGCGTCGCAGGCCGCCTCGATCTCCTCGTCGGTGGCGTGCTCGTCGCCCCACATGAGGTTCTCCCGGATGGTGCCGGAGAACAGGGTGTTCTTCTGCAGCACCATGGCGCAGGCGTCCCGCAGGTGCTCCATGGTGTAGTCCTGCACCGGCCGGCCGCCCACCCGCACCGTGCCCTGCTGGGCCTCATACAGGCGGGGGATCATCTGCACCAGCGTGGACTTGGCGGAGCCGGTGGCGCCGATAATGCCCACGGTCATGCCGCTTTTGATATGCAGGTCGATATCCTGCAGGTTCCACGCCTCGGCGCCGCTGTTATACTTGAAGTACACGTGATCAAAATCGATGGACCCGTCGGCCACCTTCAGGCCCGCCTTGGCGGCGCTGTCGTCGATATCGGGCTGTTCCTCCAGCACCTCGACGATACGCTTGGCGCAGGCGATGGAGCGGGTGAGCATCATCATGATCATGGAGACCATGAGCAGGCTCGTAAGCACCTGGGTGATGTAGGTGATGAAGGTGGACAGCAGCCCCACCTCCAGCTCCCCGGACTGGACCAGGGGCGCGCCGTACCACATGACGGCGATGATGGTGCCGTAGGTGATGAGCATCATCAGCGGCATATTGATCACAACAAAGCCGTAGGCCCGTTCCGCGATATCCCGCAGGGCGTCGTTGCGCTTTTTGAACTTCTCCGCCTCGTGGTCCTCCCGGACAAAGGACTTCACCACGCGGATAGCGCTGAGGTTTTCCTGTACCACCAGGTTCACCCCGTCGGTGCGCTCCTGGAAGGTGGTGAACATGGGGCTGATCCGCGCGATGATCACCACGACCAGGATCAGCAGCAGGGGGATGGCCACCAGGAACACCCTTGAGAGCTTCAGGCTGATGGAGACAGCCAGCACCAGGGCGGAGACCAGCATCACCGGCGCCCGGACCAGCAGGCGCATGCCCATCGTCAGCGTCTGCTGCATGGTGTTGCAGTCGTTGGTCAGGCGCGTCACCAGGGAGGCGGTGGAAAATTTCTCAATGTTGCGGAAGGAATACTCCTGGATGTGCTCGTACTGGGCCCGGCGCAGGTTGGCGCCGAAGCCCTGGCCCGCCCGGGCGGACAAAAATGCGGCGGACACGCCCAGCGTCATGGACACCAGGGCCATTGCCACCATCAGCAGTCCGTGGCGCAGGATATAATTGACGTCGCCGGCTGGGATGCCGGTGTCTACGATATTCGCCATCACCATGGGGAGCAGCAGCTCGAACACCGCCTCTCCGGCGGAACAGACCACGCCCAGCGCGATCCACTGCCGGTACCCCTGGGTATATGGCCAGAGTTTCTTGATCATGGATGGTTTACCTCGTTTTCTAAAGTTGCTATGATACGGGAGAGGTAGTCCCTCATCCGGGACTGTTCCTCGCCCGTCAGGGCGGAAGAGAGCAGCTGATCCGTCCCGGAGAGGGCGATCTGAAACGCCTGGGCCATTTCCTCCCCCGTATCGGTCAGGGTGATCCGCCTGCACCGCCCGTCGGCGGCGCTTTGCCGGCGGGAAACAAACCCCTTTTCCTCCAGGCGGTCCACGATCCCGTTGACGGTGGAGGGCCGCAGCCGCAGCTCACGCTCCAGGTCCCGCTGATTGATCTCCCGGTCCCGGGAGGCGCCAAAGAGATAGACCAGTGTGCGGGACTGCACCGGCGTCACATCATATCCGCACTGCCGCAGCCGCTGCTCCATGCACAGCTTTCCCAGGTGGCCGCAGTAGCCGATCATCCTTCCCAGATCCACTGCCATGTCCATATATTCCAACTCCTTTCCCGGCAGAAATAAATTTAGCATGCTAACTATACACTGTACAGGTCCAATAGTCAAGGGGAGAGTTTTAACCGTTTTTGAACCGCCTGTGAACAATCCGTAAATAATGGCCGGGGGCCGTTGACTTGGGGCGGGGGCTTGTACTATGATAAATCTGTCCAAAAGATCTTTTCTTTTTCTCCCTCTCTCCACTTTTAAAAGCATGGGCCGGGGTTCCCTTTCAGGGACCCCGGCCCATGCTTTATTTTGCGTCGTTTACATCGTAAAGGGCGTTGAGCACCACCCATCCCTGGGGATAGGGGCGCATCAGGTTCCAGTAGCCCGCCCCGTAGAGGTCATATTCCCGGATCAGCCGCAGTTTGGCCGACATGCTCCGTGCGTCCTCAAACCACACCTCGTGCTCCGCCCCGTCCGGCGCCGTATACCGGAACCAGGGGCTCTGGGCCTGTTCATCGTACAGGATCTCCGCCCCGCTGCGCACTGCGATGGCGACGGCTTCCTGGTTGGAGATGGACTGGGCCCTGGTGGTCCCCTGCTCAAAGGGCAGAGGCCAGTCGTAGCCGTAGTTGGGGATACCCAGATATATTTTTTCCCGTGGGATCTCGGTGACGGCGTAGTCCAGCACTTGGCGGACATTGGGCAGGGGCGCCACCGCCATAGGCGGGCCGTAAGTGTACCCCCACTCGTAGGTCATGAGCAGGACAAAATCCGCCGCCGCGCCCAGGGCGGCATAGTCGTGGGCCTCATAGAGAAGACCGGGCTGGCCGGCATAGGTCTTGGGCGCCAGCGCCACGATGACCGGGTATCCCATGGGCGAGAGGCGGTCGTGGAGCCGGTGGATGAACTGGACGTAATCCTCCCTCTGGGCGGCGGGAATGAACTCGAAGTCCACATCCAGTCCCTGGTAGCCCTTCTCCTCCATGTTGGCGGCGATCTGATCGATCAGCGCCTCCTGCTGCCGGAGATTCGTCAGCACGCCCGCGGCCCGCTCACTGGAAAACGTGTCCTCCTCCGTCAGGGAGGAGAAGTGCATCAGCGCCCCTGTGCCCAGCCTCGCCGCCTCCGACAGGAGGGCCTGGTCCGCCAGGGGAAGCAGCCCGCCCTGGGCTGTGATACCGTAGGTGAAGGGCGTCAGATAGCTCATGTAGGGCAGCGTGGCGCTGAGAAGCTGCTGCTGGATAAAGGGGTAGGCGTAGCCGTTGGTGAAGATACTGCCCAGTTTACTGCCTTCGTAGGCAATGACCAGCATCTGGCCGGGCTGGACAGCCGGGCTGCCCCCCAGCCAGATGTTGTTGCGGTACAGCGCCCGCAGGGGGACGCCATACTGGGCGGCAACGGCGGAGAGCGTCTGGCCCGGCTGGACGATATGGAATGTGCGGATGGATTGGATCACCAGGGTCTGCCCCACGGCCAGAGCGCCGCTCTCCGGCACGCCGTTGTCCACCCGCAGCAGATCGGGGTCTACCCCATATCGCCCGGCAATCGCGTACAGCGTCTCGCCAGGCTGAACAACATGGATCACCATCATATATCACCTCTTGTAAGCCTATGCGCGCCGGTGCGGGGGGTATACATTCTTTTCTTGAAAGAAAAGAATCAAAAGAACTTTTGCGCGAAACTGCGTTTCGCGTGGGTACAAACAGATTTACCCCGGTGCGTCGAAGGATGCGCCGGGGTGTTTTTGGGGCGGGGCAAAAGTTTGTGCAGTCTGCCGGTGCACGAAGGAGGGCAACAAAAGGCCGTTACACACCTAGTGTGTAACGGCTTTTTGCCGGGAACAGAATACGAAAAGGAGCGTTTTGGATGAATTATACAGAAAAGCATCACCTGCCCCAGTGGGTGGAGGACGACAGGATCCTGATGACCGACTTCAACCAGATGTGCGCCGACATCGAGGCGGGGCTGACGGAGGCCAAGGCCGCGGCCGACAGCGCCGGGTCCACCGCCAGCCAGGCCAAGGCCGCCGGGGATGACCTAGCCTCGGCGGTTGAGGCGCTGGCAGCGGCGGTCGGCAGCGGCGGCCACACCTGCCGCATCGCATACGGCAGCTACACTGGCACCGGGACTTTCGGGGCCGCCAACCCCACCACACTGTGCTTTGATTTCCAGCCGGTGCTGGTCCTGATGGCATGCACCGCCAACACCTACGCGGACACCCAGTGGCCCTCCCACCTGCTCCGGGGGGTGAACTACACCAGGGCCTGCTTCGGGTCCTATGCGGGGACCGACGGGGCGAAGGTCACATGGGGGGACAACAGCGTGTCCATCCACTCCAACTACCACGCCGGGGAGCAGAACAACCAGACCAACCTGACCTACCTCTACATCGCGTTCGGGTATACGGCGTAAGAAAGACCCCCAAGGGCATTGCCCTTGGGGGTCTTGTCAGTTGCTGTCAGAGACTTTGAAGAGCCAGTGACAAATTAGGCGACAGCGATAGGATCGGTCACGAAGGAAGCGCCGACCTTACCAGCCTGGCCGTAGTAGCTGATAGCAGCAGTATCAGCAATGGTGTAGTACTGACCGGCAGCGTTGTTGACCGTCAGGGTCACAACAGCGCGGTAGGTACCGGGAACAAACGCATCACCAGTATAGTTCTCATAGACACCGGTGGTGGTGTTCAGCTTCTGCCAAACAGGAGTAGCGGTGACGGTACCACCGAAGGCCAGAGAACCGGCTACGTTGCTGTTAGTGGCAGTGGCAGCGAACTGCACGCTGTTCACATAAGCGCCATTGGTCACACCCTGGTTGACAGTAACAGTCAGGCCAGTGAGGGCGGGAGCGGTGGGATTGACCACAGAGGAACCGTTGTCAACAACCCAGACCTTGGTCGCCACATTGGTGTTTACATCGTGCAGGATGTAAACGGTCTTGCCAGTCTGACGGCCCTCGGGCAGAGTGCCGACGATCTCGGTAGCATCCGTGACGTTGAAGTGGAAGCTGTTGGTGGCACTCGTGAACCACACATCGTTGCCAGTGCGGACAATAGAATCGGCGTTGGCATTGTCAGCCACCACAGAGGCGTTCAGATTGTCATCGAGGCCGGGCAGATCGCAGACACTGGGATGGTTCATGTTCACACGGTCGATCAGCGTCAGGCTAGTGGCATAGTCGCCGGTGAAGGTGACGTAGTACAGCTTGTTGGTGTTGGCAGCAGCGGTCAGGACATCCAGAACCGCAGCCTTATCCGCGACCTTCACCTTCAGCGTGGTCTGCTCGCCGCCCACGTTCACCACGGTGACAACATAGTAGCTGATGCCGCCGGTGGTCTGCAGCTGGGCGGAGTAGTTGACGGACAGAGGCATGACGAAGTTGTAGGAAGTGGTGGTGTCAGGCTGGCCAATGACATAGACGTACTTGGCGTAGCCGGTGCCGTCCTCCTTGTAGTCCACCATAGTCGCAGCGCCCCTGCTGAAGTTGGGGATGGCATTGAAGCCGGCATAGGTCTCAAACTTCTGGGCAGCGGTGTTGTAGACCAGGAACTGGGTGTTGGCGTTGACCAGGACGCTGTTGTCGCCAGCAGCAGTCTTGGCACCGGTACCGCTGACCACAGCGTACTTGCTGGTGATGGTGGCGGTGTTCAGCTGGTCCGTCACCTCGGCCAGAACGACGGTGTCGTTGGCACCGGCGGAGACAGCGAACAGGTGGCCGCCAATGATGCCGCTGTTCGTGTTATTATTAGACACAGCGTTGGCATAGGCGTTGGAGGCAATGTACAGGACATTGGTGGTGCCAACAGTCCCAGTCGCCATATCAGATGTGCTGTTATAGCCGGAGTAGACGGGGGTGTAAGCGACACTGGCGTTGGAGGTAGTGTTCCACGCGGAGATGCGGGAGACGGTGACGGTGTTTTCGGAGCCGTCCATGTAGACCAGGGTGGCCTTGGCCTCGCCGCCGCCGGTGGTGACGTCAGGAGCCCACCACAGGTTCTTGATGACAGCGTAGCTGTACTGGGTGGCGATCTCCACGTTGCCGATCAGGTTGCCGAACTGGTCGAAGAACCAGGTGCGGTTGGCAGCGGAGGTGGTATTGACATTCAGGTGGAAGCGATCAGCGTCGTCATAGGTAGCGCCGTCGACAGTGTGCTGACCGGCCTGGTACCAGATCACGGTCTGAGCGCCCTGGCGAGAATCAGCCAGACCCAGGATGTCCACATACTCCACGTAGCTCTGCCAATCGGCGATCACGTTTCTGGTAGTGGCGAGATTGGTCAGGTGAGCGTTGACCAGGACATAGTCGCCGGCAGCGTAAGCGTAGTTCTCATCGCCGTTGGTGTCGATGACGCGAATGGTGTTGTTCGCAACAGCGGGATTCGCATCGGTATCGCCCTGGAACACATCCAGAGTGATCTTGGAGGGAGTGGCCAGGTGGTTGTTCCTGTCATAGGTGGCGTCGGCAACGGAGACGACCTGGGCCAGCAGGGTATCGATCTTAACGATACGATCCTTGTAGACCTCGACGATCTGGCCCTGAGCGCCGACAGTGGCGGTGGTGGCCAGGGCGCGGATCTGCTGGGTGCCGGTCTTGTCGCTGTCGTTGTCGTACACGTCGTAGGTCTTGTTAGCGGTCTGGCCAACAGCCTTGGCGATGTCGCACTCGGCGACGGCGACGTTGGTGGCGTACAGATATGCCTCATCGATGGTGGCGACCACAGCGCGGTTGCTGTAAGCGAACCACTGATAGCCGGGACGGCCCCAGTTGTCGATGGTGGTGCGCTCGCCCTTCACCAGCTTGAAGGTCTCAGTGCCGATGGAGGGGTTCTTGCCGGACAGGGTGCTGTCCTGATAGCCGAAGGCCAGGGTGTAGTCAACCTGGGGAACCAGGATGGCCTGGAACAGGATCTCAGCCACGACCTCACGGGTGGCGTTCTGGCCCAGCATGCCGGCGGTGATGTTGTCGGTGACGCCCAGCTTCTTGCCCACAGCAGCGGTCTGGACCTGCCAGCCGGAGCCGGTGAACTCGCCGTTCTTGTCATAGCCGACAGCACGCAGGATCATGGCCAGAGCCTGATAGCCAGTCACCTTGTCGTTGGGACCAAAGGTTTTGGCGTCGTAGCCCTTGATGATCTCGGCGTTGGCGCAGAAGTTGACGTAGCCGGCATACCAGGAGCCGGACTTGACATCGTCAAACTTGTTGTAGTCGGCATAGATACCGACCTGCTTGTCGTTCACATCGCCGGTGACGATGCGGTAGATGATGGCGGCAACCTCAGCGCGGGTGATCTCACCCTTGGGCTGGAAGGTGGCGCCGTTGTCGTAGCCCTGGAACACCTTCAGACCAGCCAGAACCTCAACGGCTTCTTCGAAAGTGCCGTCGATATCCTTGCTGTCCGTGAAGGCGTTGGCGGTGGCCATCAGAGAGAAGCTCATGACCAGAGCCAGGACCAGTGCGAGAATCTTCTTCAGATTTCTCATGGTGGATTTTTCCTCCTTTTGAATTTTTCGGGCAAGAAAGTTATAATTTTCGCCGATTTTTGCCGAAAAATGCAATAAAAAGGCGAGTATCAAGCCCCTTACCCAAAAGGAGGAGGGCCCGGAAAGCCTTGCGCGGCAAGGCTTTCCGGGCCCCTGATCTTTCCCTTGGTAGCGCTTTTCTCCGGTTTTGGTAGCGCCTTTCTCCCCGGCTGGCCCCGAACCCCTTCTGGCAGAACGGAAAGCCGTGGTAGCGCCTTGGTAGCGTTTTGGTAGCTTCCGTGGCAGTGCTTTGGTAGCCTCTTGGTAGCTTCCGGCCAGGGCCGGCCCCAAAAGAAAACAGACGCCCGATGCGGGCGTCTGTCAAGGCGGGCGATAAGATAGGAACTCAGGAGAAGCGGGCAAGGGAAACCGCCTCTGTCATGGCAAAGTAGCGGTAGGCGATGACCCCCGTCTGGTCCCCCCATGTGGGGTCGATGTGGTAGGCGGCGCCGTCCAGCACCGCCACGGTCCATATGTGGTCCGCGGTGGACATGGTGGTACAGGAGATCCCCTCCAGCTTCAGCAGGAGGTTGTAGGCGGCGGTGTAGCCGTCGCATACCGCCAGGGAGCTGTAAAACGCGCTGTAGCCGCTGTGGCTCATGGAGGAATCGGTGCTGTTGTAGTCATACTGGCAGTGGCCGCACAGCCAGGTAAAGTAGGCCCGCGCCCGGTCGTATTCCGACATGGCGGGGGTGATGGTGCCGTCCGCCCAGAGGGCGTCGTGTACCTCCACAGCCGCCTGCATGGTGGCCTCCCGGTAGCTGTCGATCATCCGGTCCTCATAGAGGCTGCTGGAGAAGGTCAGGACCAGGGAGCCGGTGCCGGTGGAGTAGGAGCACTGCAGCTCGTTGTAGGTCTGCTCCACATAGTGCCGCACGGCGTCCAGATAGGCGCTGAGAATGTCCCTCACGCTCTCCTTGGTCAAGGTGTTGGGGGGATAGCTGAGGGCCATGCGCCGCTCGCCTTTTGAGAGCATATAGCGGATGTTCGCGTCGATCTTTTCCGCTTCCTCCGCTGAGGTGGCGGGATAGAATGTCCCATCGCTGGACACAAGGTCCTCCATCCTGGTTCCGGCCTTGGTGTAAACCAGGGACAGGTCCCAGTCAAGGGCGATCCGCAGCTCGCTGTCCATCAGCCGTGTCACCATGGCGGCCACCTGGCTGCGCTGGATGCTCTCGTTGGGGTGGAAGGAGCCTGTCCGGTCCATGCCGCTGAGGATGCCCCAGCGGTAGAGCTTCAGGATGTCCTGCCGATAGGGGGTGTAATCGGTGACGTCCTTGATATAGCTGCGGCTGGCGTATCCCACCGCCACTGCGTCTGCGTTGATATTCGCAAACAGGGATTGGGGCAGCGTGTTGGCCAGGATGTGGGCCATCTGCGCCCGCGTGGCCTCCTGCCCATAGCTGCCGTCAAACTCCGCATCGATGACATGCAGTGCCTGTAAATATGCCACATAAGGGGCATACCAGGCGCCGCCGGCGGAGAGGTACATGGCGGGGCCGGTTTCGCTGTCGCCATAGTCGTAGAGGCTGCGCAGGCGGGCGGACAGGGTCAGGGCCTCCGCCAGGGTCATGTTGTCCGCCGGGGCAAAGCGGTCGGCAGAGCCCTGGCCGTTGGTCAGCCCAAACTCATAGAGGGCTTTTACATTGTCGTAGTACCATTCACCGGGGCTCACGTCAGCGAACTGTCCCTGATAGGTGCGGGTGGGGGAGAAGGACGCGGCGTCCTCAGCGACAGCGGGAGGGATCGTCCCGGCCAGCAAAAGCAGAGCCAGGAGCAGGGAACAGATGCGGCGCTTCATCGCAGCTCCTTTCACCCGGTCAAGGGACCAGAATATCCATGTCGTCCAGCGTCAGATCGCGAAGATAGGGGTTGAAATAGGCGTTGATCAGCTCCAGCGTAGCCTGGTCGTCCAGCACGTAGTAGGAGCCGCCCTTGTAGTAGCCCGCGCCGTCGCCGGGCAGGGTGTGGAAGAAGATATTGCCGCTGCCCATGGTCAGGGCCTGT
This sequence comes from uncultured Oscillospiraceae bacterium, assembly GCA_902373635.1. Taxonomy (GTDB): domain Bacteria; phylum Bacillota; class Clostridia; order Oscillospirales; family Oscillospiraceae; genus Pelethomonas. The sequence goes on along the minus strand of CABKMV010000051.1, from coordinate 1,034 downwards.
TCGCCGATCCAGACCAGGTTGGGAAGGGTCAGGTCCGTGTCCACATACTTCTGGAAGATCTCGGCCATCTGGGGGATCTTGTCCCAATTGGACAGCTGGAGGGTCTGTTTTGCAACGGCGGTGAGGAATGCCTGCTGGGTGCCGATGCGGCCGATGTCGGCGGTGGGATAGCCGGTGCCGTCGTTGTTCTGCCGCCAGCGGACAACCTGGAGCGCCTGCTCGCCGTTCAGGTGCTGGAGCCCCTGCTCAAAGTGGATGTGCAGATCCTGGTAGGGGTCGTCGTAGTCCATGTCCACCGGGATCTCAAAGTCCACGCCCTCAATGGCATCCACCAGCTCCACAAAGGCGTGGAGATCCACCGTCACATAGAAATCCACCGGGATGCCCAGCAGGTTGGAGACCTCCTCCATGGTGCGGCTGAAGCCGCCGTGGTGGTAAGCATTGTTCAGCTTTTTGACGGACCAGGACACATCCAGCAGGGTGTCCCGGGGCAGGCTCACCACATGGATAGCGCCCTCCTTGGCGTTCAGCGCCACCAGCAGATTGGTGTCGCTGCCGCCGTTTTCATCGTCCAGCCCGCCCACCAGGATAGTGTAGAAATGTTCCTTCCGGCCGTTGCCGGCGGTTGGCTGGGTATTCTGCGGCGTGCTGTTGTCGGCGTCCTGGGGTTCCTGAGAAAGCGGCGTGCCGCCGTCCTCCTGCGGAGGGACTGTTGTGTTGTTCAGCTCCGGCGGTTTGGAAAAGCATTTATACAGTCCGATCAGCGCGGTCAGCAAAAACAGCAGGCTGACGGTAATAACAGTAACGGTCTGCAGGGAGGTGGCGCTTCTTTTGTTGCGGCTCATTTGTGGATGGCTCCTTGTCTGGTGGCAATTAACATAACACCCTTAATTTGCTACCCTATTATAACTGAGGAATTGGCGGAACACAAGCGCTGGAGGGAAACTGTCACAATTTGTTTATTTTGTATCCGAGTTGTCACGGCTCGTTGTGTCCTGGCGGGGAGGAGGGGGGACGTGGATCTCCGGCAGAGG